>JBEKNT010000347.1:0-7604 GCA_049522565.1 Acetobacteraceae bacterium | reverse complement strand
GGGCGCTTGACCCGGTGGCAGGCTTGACGATGCGGGCACGGTCCGCGCCTCTCCCTGCAAGCCTGCCGCCGTCACTCTCCCACCGCCCCCGGGTCATGCTCGTACAACCAGCGCAGCGCATCCGGCGCCCGATCCCCCGCCCGCGCCAAGTCGGCATCCCGCGCGCATTGCTCCGGCCCATCCCGCAGGTGAAACCGCGTCTTGTTCGCCCGCGACATCGCCTGGAGCTTGCTCACCCGAGGCAGCCGGACAGCCTCATACCGCCGCAGCGCACCCGCAACGTCGCCGCCGCCGGCCACAAGGCAGGCCGCCAGCGCCGCGCCATCCTCGATCGCCTGCGCCGCACCCTGCCCCATGAACGGATACATCGGGTGGCACGCATCCCCCAGCAGCGTCGCGCGCCCAACCGACCAGCGAGGCAGCGGATCGCGATCGAACAATGCCCAGATGAAGCAGGTCTCGGCCGCCGCAATGATCCGCCCGATCTGCGCATGCCACCCGTCGAACGCCGCGAGCGCACGATCTATCGTTGCGTGGTCGGTCCAGTCCTCCCGGTTCCAGGTGTCATGCTCCGTCCAGCCGACGAAATTCAACAGCCGCCCGCGCGAGACGAAATAATGCACGAAATGCCCGCCCGGCCCGAGCCATGACTGGTTGCCAGGCTCCAGCCCGAGATCGGCGATGTGCGCCACCGGCACCAACCCGCGATACGCGACGCAACCGGCGAACAGCGGTGCCTCGTCGCGAAACAAGCGGGCCCGCACGGTTGAATGGATGCCGTCGGCGCCGACCAGCAGATCGACCGCGCACCGCGCACCATTGTCGAACCAGGCCTCGACGCTGCCTCCCCGTTCGGCGAAGCCGGCGAGGCGGTGGCCGAGATGTACACGCTCCCCCGGAAATCCGGACGCGATCGCCGCCAGCAGATCGCGGCGATGGATCGTCAGATGCGGTGCGCCATAGAGTTGCTCGCATAGCGGATTCAGCGCCGCCCGCTGCAATGTGCGCCCGTCCTGCCAGCGGCGCTGATGCGTGAACCGCGGCCGCACGCCGTCGCGGTCCAGCGCCGGGCCGAGGCCAAGCCGTTGCAGCACGCGCACCGCATTCGGCCCCAGATTGATGCCGCCGCCGACCTCGGTCAGTTCCGCCGCTTGCTCATAGACGGCCACATCGAAGCCGGCCTGGCGCAACGCGACGGCGGCGGTCAGGCCGCCGATCCCCGCGCCGATGATGCCGATGCGCAGCACGCTTTGCCCCCCGCGCGGCAGCCGCCACGAATGCCGCTAGAACCCCGTCGGATCCCCGTACGGCACGTGCAGCACGCGATCCACGAAGATGCCCGGAGTCACCACGTGATCCGGATTCAGCTCGCCCAATTCGCGCACATGCTGGGTCTGCACGATGGTGAGCTTCGCCGCCATGGCGATCACCGGATTGAAGTTACGGCCCGACTCGCGGTACGTCAGGTTGCCCCAGCGATCGGCCTCCCAGGCTTCCACCAGCGCCACGTCGCCGGGCAGCGATTGCTCGAGGATGTAGGTGCGGCCGTCGATTTCGCGATGCTCCTTGCCGAGCGCCATCTTGGTGCCGACGCCGGTGGCGGTGAAGAACGCCGGCACCCCGGCGCCGGCGGCGCGCATGCGTTCCGCCAGCGTACCCTGCGGCACGATCTCCAACTCGATCTTCCCCGCCCGATACAGCGTCTCGAACACCACCGGATCCGAAGAACGCGGAAACGAACAGACGATCTTGCGCACCCGGCCGAGTTCCATCAGCCGCGCCAGGCCGACATGGCCGACGCCGGCGTTGTTGGCGGCGACCGTCAGGTTCCTGGCGCCCTGGTGGATCAGGCCGTCGATCAGTGCGTTGGGCTGGCCGACGGCGCCGAAGCCGCCGATCAGCACGGTGGAACCGTCCTCGATGCCCGCCATGGCGTCGGCCATGTCCTGGACGATCTTGTTGATCATACGTTATGTACCCCGTCGCGTTTCCTGGAGCGCTGCGGGTCAGGTGTAGCGCCGGCGGGCACTATCCGCCAGACCGCTGCCCGTCGCTGGAAGCCGCGACCCCGGCGATCAACCCGACCGGGACATGACAGATGCGATGTGCCGTGCAGCGCTGGTCAGGCAGACGACGCAGGCGCCTTGCTCTCGACGCGTGGAGCGCTCGTCGCAACGTCCGTGGTGACGACCTGCGTCCATCTGAAACGCATGTCGCAGTTGGCGCCATAGTACCAGACATCGCCGTCAAGCTTGCGGTATTTGATACTGTACGTCTCCTCCAGCTTCGCTATCCCGCCACTGCGCCCGGGCGGCCGGAAATCCATTCCGTTGTACACCGGCACGCCTTTCTCCCAATAGAATGTGGCGCCGACGCGCGGTTCGTGATCCTCGGTGTGGTCCTTTGTCCTGCTGCCCGCGCAGCCCTTCACGAACTGGATGACTTCGGCAACATCTTCCGCATCCGACCCCTGCCCGAACGCAGGGAACATCGGGTCCACCCACGCGGTGGTCACGAACCACTCGGTCGCGGTCATGTCGTTGGCCATTTGTCGAATGACCGCCTGCACGTTCGGATGGTTCAGAGATTTTGCGGAATAGTGGTAGAGGCCGCCGCGCTGGCTCGTCCGGTTGGCCATTGCAATTCCCATGCACGACAGAAGTGTTGTGCTCCGCCCGCCGACCTCCAGCCCTCCCACGATGCCCTCGCCCGGACGCACTTCGAAGATCACGGTCATTTCTACCCCCCGACATCTGCTCTCAGGCGACGCAATGCCGGTTGAGAAATGCCAGCAGGTCCGCGGCACAGCGCTGCGGCACGGCGTCGGTGATGTTGTGCGGCAGGCCGGCGTAGCTCAGCATTTCCTGCCGTGGCACGCGCTTCAGGACGTCGTAATGATCGGCGGTGTGCAGCGGATCGCCGCCGGGCAGCACGAACAGGCACGGGCAGCGCACCTCGCCCAGCCGGTCGGTGAAATCCACCCGCGACATCAAGGTGACATAGCGCGCCAGGAACGGCGCATCGTTGCGGGCCGCATCGTCGAGGAACCATTCGACGAAACCCGGTTCGACCTGCGTCAGGTCGAAGCGCGTGGCGATGGTGCGGCGCAGGAACGGCTTTACCCCCTCGGTGACCAGCCCCTGCACCCAGGCGGTATAGTCGGTATGGCCGGCGGATGATTGCAGTCCCGGAATGGTGGCGTAGCCGGCCAGCGTCTTCACCCGGTCCGGACTGGTGATCGCGGTGTACAGCGCGACAATGCCGCCGGCCGACGATCCGGCAAGATGCGCCTGGTCCACGCCGAGCGTGTCCAGCAGGTCCACCACGTCGCGACCCAGCCGCTCGATCGACAACCCGCCCTCGCCGGGAATTTGCGACAGGCCGTGGCCGCGCATGTCCCAGCGCACCACGCGATACTGCGCCGCCAGGATCGGCACCCAGGCATACATGCGGTTCATGCTGCCCATCGCCGCGTGCAGCAGCAGCACGGTGTCGCGCGGCTTCCAGGGCGGCGCGAAATCGTCGATGGTGTAGTGGATGCGGATGCCGTCGCTGGCGGTGAAATACCGTGATTCGCCCATGCGACGCCTCCTGGATAGCGCGGGGGAAAAATGTTCGGCGCGCGCCGCGGCAGCGTCAAGCGGCGACGGCAGCGAGGCTGGGAGAAGACGATGCCTGACGTGATACCCAATGTGCTGACGATCGCCGGTTCCGATCCGAGCGGTGGCGCCGGCATCCAGGCCGATTTGAAGACGTTCTCGGCGCTTGGCGTTTACGGCGCCTCGGTCATTACCGCGCTGACCGCGCAGAACACCCGGGGCGTGCGCAGGTTCACCGTGGTGGAACCGGCATTCGTCGCCGACCAGATCGACGCCGTGTTCGACGATTTGCGCATCGATGCGGTGAAGCTCGGCATGGTCGCGACGGCAGCGGTCGCGTCGGCGATCGCCGACCGGCTGCGGCACTACGCACCGCGCAACGTCGTGCTCGATCCGGTGATGGTGGCGAAGAGCGGCGACCGGCTGTTGCAGGACGATGCCATTGCCGCCATTCGCGAACAGTTGCTGCCGCTGGCGACGGTGATCACGCCCAATCTGCCCGAGGCTGCGGTACTCTGCGGCGAAACCGCGCCAACCACGCTCGCCGAGATGCACCGCACCGTGCGGGCGCTGTATCGCCTCGGCGCGCAGGCGGTGCTGTTGAAGGGCGGGGCGCTCGACAGCACCGACAGTCCGGACCTGCTGTTCGACGGCAGCGACGTGATCGAGCTGCCGGCCCGCCGCATCGTCACGCGCAATACGCACGGCACCGGCTGCACGCTGTCGGCGGCGATCGCCGCATTGCTGCCGCGGTATCCGTTGCCCGAGGCGGCCCGCCGCGCCAAAGCGTACCTGACCGCCGCGCTGGCCGCGAGCGATCGGCTGACGGTGGGCAGCGGACGCGGGCCGGTGCATCATTTCCATGCGCTTTGGACGACGGAGGGCGGCGCGCCATGAACCAATTTTCCGATACGGCATGGGAACGGGTTTCCCGCTTGCGCGGAGCGATCCATGCCCTGCCGTTCAACACCGAACTCGCCGGCGGCACGCTGAGCACCGAGCGGTTTCGCGGCTATATCGTGCAGGATGCGCTGTATCTCGGACAGTACGCGCGCATCCTGGCGCTGGCCGGCGCGCGCGGGCCGGATGGCGCAGTGCTGCACGCGTTCGCCTCCTGCGCGCTGGAGGCGGTGGCGGTGGAACAGGCGCTGCACGCGCAATACCTGGCACAGTTCGGCGTGGATGCGGCGCGTGTCGCGAACGCCGAACCGTCCCCGGATTGTCTTGCCTACACGAATTTCCTGCTCGCCACGGCATATCATGAACCGTGGGAAGTGCTGGTGGCGGCGCTGCTGCCATGCTTCTGGATCTATTGGGATGTGGGCAGCGCCATCGCCCGCCGCGCCGACGCCGCCAATCCATATCGCGCGTGGATCGACACCTATGCCGACGTTGCCTTCGGCGAGGCGGTCCGCACGGTGATCGGCATCACCGACCGTGCCGCGGCGGCGACCACGCCGGCGATCCAGGCGCTAATGCTGACCGCGTTCGTGCGATCGACCCAATACGAGTGGCTGTTCTGGGACGGTGCCTACCAGCAGCGCGGCTGGCCGCAGGTGTAAGGGGCCTGCGTGCGGAATCCCCCCTCCCCTTGAGGGAGGGGGATGGGGGGAGGGGTGCGTACAGCCGCGGACGGTGCCTGTTCACACCCCTCCCCTACCCCCCTCCCTCAAGGGGAGGGGGAGGCTTCTGTTCAGCGTTCAGCCGCGCGCCGCTGCCACCTGTTGCGGCGGCGACGTGGTGGCTCCGCCGGCCTGGGTAAACTCCTGATGGTACTTGTCCAGAATCGCACTCACGACCTCGCCGATCCGCGCGTAGTCCACGTCGCGCAGATTCGCGAGCGAGACGCGCGCCGAAGGATGCAGCGTTCCAAAGCCCTGGCCGGGCAGCAGGACAACCCCGCCCTCGTCGGCAAGCCGTGCGAGCGGCTCCGTCGGCTCCTTGTTGGCGAGCAGCCAATCGGCGAAAACGCGCCCGTACCGTTGTTCTCCCAGCTTCTCCAGGTCAATGAGCGTATAATAGTCGACCCCATTGACATCGTCGCTGCGGTCCACGCCCACGTGCCGGTAGAGGTTGTGATAGCGTTGCCGGATGATATGCTTCATCTCAGCTTTGTACTCGTCCCGCTCATCGATCAATGCGAACAGCGAAAACAGCGCCATCTGCACTTGCTGCGGGCCGGAGAGACCGGCGACATGGTGCAATCCGACAGAGCGGCTATCGGCGACCAGCCGATCGATGAACTTCAGCTTCCGGGGCTCGGCAACCAGGCTCTTGTAGCGGTCATCGAGTGCCGCGAGGTCGCCCTGCGGCAGCGCCGCAAGCCGCCGGTCGAGCACGTTGTCTTCATGCACCGCGATGACGCCCAGGCGCCAACCGGTGGCGCCGAAATACTTGGAGTAGGAGTATGCGAGGATGGTGTTGTGCGGACATGTCGTGAACAGGGAAACGAAGTCATCGGCGAAGGTACCGTAAACGTCGTCGCTCAGAATGATAAGATCGGGACGCCGCTCCTCAACCAGGCGTGCGATCCTGGAAAGCCGCTCATCGCTGATCTTGACCGAGGTCGGGTTGCCAGGGTTGACCAGGAAGAACGCCTTGACGCTCGGGTCGGCGAGCTTGTCGATCTCGCGATCGGGGTATTGCCATCGTTTCGCCTCATCCGCCTCGAGCAGAATCTCGACGAGCTGATAATCAGCGAGCTGGGGGATCTCGATGTAAGGCGTAAAGATGGGCATGCCGAGGGCGATGGAATCACCCGGCGCAATCAGCCGATTTTCGCGCAGCGTGTTGAAGACGTAGGTGATCGCGGCGGCACCTCCTTCGGTCGCGAACAGATCGACCTTGCCTGAGATCGGCCGTCCGGCTGTCATCTCCTTGAGCAAGTACTGGCGAACGATCTCCTCGCTATGGGGGAGCATCCGGGGCGGCACCGGGTACTGACAGCCGAGGATCGCCTCGACCATTTCATACAGGACGCCTTCCACCGGCAGGCCGAGCGCATCCCGCGCATAGGAGAGGGCCGCCTTGAGGAACGCTCCTCCGGTTGACCCCCTGTCCCTCGCGAGGAAGACCTCGAAGCGGGCCTCGATCCCGATCCGCTCCGGCAAGCCGCCCACACCTTGCCGCAGGTAACCGTAGGACCGCTCGGCCTCTTCCACGGCGAACTGGCCAAGCGTGAAAAAGCCGTGCCGGGGGATTATTGCGAGCCAATTCGGATTGCCGCGACCGGCATTGAGCATCATCCGTTCGGCGTGACTGGAAGCGAGCTGGATCAGCGTGTCCTTGAGTTCGAACGGGCTCAAATTGGCGAGCTTCGCTAGACTGGCGTACTCCATCGGATGCCTCCTCGTCCCTCGGCGGTTCCGGCAATGCCCCTGGCGCTGCCAGGCTGCCAGCGTCAGCGCATGACACCGCTGCTAGGCTGTCAGCGTCAGCGCATGACACGGCAGCGCGATGGCCTCTGCCACTGTTGGATGAACGATGCGGCCGTCGTGCACATTCAGGCCGGCGCGTAGATGGGGATCGTCCGTCAGCGCGCGCTTCCAGCCCAGGTCGGCCAGTGCAAGGACGAACGGGAGCGTGGCGTTGTTGAGAGCGAGCGTTGAGGTGCGCGCCACCGCACCAGGCATATTGGCCACGCAATAATGGATCACGCCGTCCACCACGTATGTCGGTTGCGCGTGCGTGGTGGGCCGACTGGTTTCGAAGCAGCCGCCCTGGTCGACGGAAATATCGACCAGCACCGATCCCGGCTTCATGCGGCGCAGCAGATCGCGGCTGACCAGCTTTGGCGTCGCGGCACCCGGCACCAGGACCGCGCCGATAACCAGGTCGGCCTGCACGACCGCGTTCTCGATCGCATCCACGGTGGCGAACAAGGTCCGCAGACCCGGCCCGAATTGCATGTCCAATGCCCGCAGGCGCGCGAGCGACTTGTCGATCACCGTGACGGAGGCCTCCATCCCGAGCGCCACCCGTGCGGCATTCGTGCCGGCGACGCCA
>JBEKNT010000346.1:0-7616 GCA_049522565.1 Acetobacteraceae bacterium | reverse complement strand
TTTCGTCGCAGCGCCAGCACCGGTTTTTCGCAAGGCGGCATGGCTGGCCTGCGGCGGGCTGGACGAGCAGCTTTGGTACACGGCGGACTGGGATATTTGGCTGAAGCTTGCCGCCAGCGGTCCCGTCTTCTACCATGATGAGTTGACCACGGCCTTCCGTATCCATAACGACTCGCTCACAATGACCGGAAGCCGCAGCGTTGCCGACTTTACGAGCCAAATGAAGATCGTTCTCGATCGGCATCTCGTGAAGGTTCGCGGCTACTCAAAAAGCGTCGGGCGCGCCGCCCGCGCCTCGATTGCTGTCAACGCGGCCCTCGCCTCGGCCGCGGCCGGCGACCTCACGGGCCTGCCGCAAGCCTTGTTCGAGGTTGCGCGGCTCGGCCCGGCCGGCCTGCTTCGCTATGTGCGCGACTCCCGCATCGTGGAACGATCGGTGCCACGGATGCGGGCAAGACTGCGGGGAGCGTTCTGAATATGGGCATAGGACCTTTGATCCGCGGCATGTTCGGTCCGTACGAGCGTTGGATCAGCGATGGCTATCGTGCGCTTTACCTTGATATCGGCGACCTTGCGGAGCGAGTGCATCAGTGGCGGCCCGTCGCGAGGAAAATTCTCGAGGTAGGCTGCGGTGAGGGGGCAGTGACCGAGCAGTTGCACGCCACCTATCCCACCGCCGAAATCACCAGCATCGACATAACGCCGCGCCTGGGGCGCCTGTACCGGGGATCGCGGGACGGCGTCCGATTCATTCAGTGCCATGTCCAGGAAATCGCCGCAACCGAACCCGGGCAATATGACCTGGTCGTGCTCTGCGACGTTCTGCACCATGTCCCAGCCGCCTCAAGACAAGAGCTGCTCGACGCGATCCGGATAACAATGGCATCGGGTGGGGTGTTCATTTTCAAGGATTGGGAGCGAAATGCTACGCCAATTCACTGGCTCTGCCACGCGTCGGACCGTTGGCTCACCGGCGATCGCATCAGCTATATGACTCGCGCGGAAATGCGCGAGACCCTGGTGCGCAGCTTCGGCGAGCCCGCACTTGTCGCCGAGGCGAGCGTCGCGCGGTGGCGGAACAATATCGTCACCCTGGTTCGGCCGTGAACGTGCATTCCGCTGTCGACCGGACCACGCGCTACACGGTCGTCGGCGCGATCTGCGCCTTGATGCACAATGCCGTCATGATTGTGGGCGGTTGCGCGGGTGGACACTATCTGCCGCTGTCACTCCTGGCGTTCTGTATCGTAACGCCAATGGGATACCTGCTGCACTGCCGGCTCACGTTCCGTGTGAGTCCATTCTGGCCCGACTTCGTCCGCTTCGCCTCCGGCATGGCAACCGGGTTTCCGCTGTATTTTCTGGTGATGGCGGTGCTTTGCTCCGGCCTGCATCTTGCGGTCGCCTTCGCCGCCCCTATCACCACGGTTGCACTGTACTTCTGGAACTATGCCTCGGCGCACTGGGCGCTGCGCTGTCGCCTGCCATTTGGATGAGCGTGCCCGGCGCGGCGCCTGACGGCGTTGAACGCGACGGAACAGCGGGCGAACGGACCGGGTGACTGGCATGCACAGCCGCGAATTCCTGCGATGCCATAATTATGCAACGGATCTGAAATCCGGGATTATGGTTGCAGATTATACTTGACCGCAACGCCCCATCTCTGTCACGTTACTTATGGGAATCCGCTGCGGAAGGGTTGCGCATCACCATGGAAGGCCATCTGCCACAGCGGGACGAGATCGCTCACCACATAGTCGCACGCCTGCACAGCGAATTCGAAAGCATGCGGGACCAGTTCTCCTCGCCCGGCCTGGTGCCAACGTGCCGGGTCGACGATCTGCTGCCGCAAGCGCTTGCGTGCCAGATCCATGAGAACTTCCCGGCCGTCGGACGGATGATGTTCAAGAACTCGATGAAGGAACGGAAATACGTCACCGCGCAAATGAGCGATTACTCACCAATCCTGGAGGAGGCGGTCTTTGCATTCCAGGATCCACGTGTCGTGGATCTCGTGTCCGGGATAACCGGCCTGCGCGAGATAGAACCGGACGCAGACCTGTACGCCGGTGGTATCAGCGCCATGCCCAAGGGCAATTACCTGAAGCCACACCTCGATAATTCCCACGACAAGGATCGGAAGCGCTACCGGGTACTCAACCTCCTCTACTATGTAACTCCGGGCTGGCGGGAGGATTATGGGGGGAGTCTTGAACTGTGGGATCAGGGGCCTAAAGGAAAGCCAAGGCCGGTTCCTAGCCTCTTCAACAGGCTGGTGCTGATGGTGACCAACAAGTCTTCCTGGCATTCGGTGTCCGAGGTACTGCACGACCGCAGCCGCTGTTGCGTGTCAAACTACTATTTTTCCCCCGTGCCGCCAGAGGAGAACGACTATTTCCATGCCACGTCCTTCAGAGGGCGACCTGAAGAAAAGGTAACGGATTGGATCATGACTGCCGATAACGCGTTGCGAACGGCGGTTCTGAAGACACTCGGCAGTAAGGTGTACCGCAACCCGCACGTCTATAAACGGGTGTGACGACGTTTGACCTGGCTGTTGCTTGCGCCGCGCCCTTCGCCGCGATCGCGCCGCACCGCTGGAACTCCGAACCGGCACTGCGCCGGCACTCACCGCTTGGCTGAACGCCGCCCGGCGCGATATATCCGCGGGGCCAGATGCGGCGAAGCCGGATGCCAAGGGACTTTGCATGACAGCAGCCGCCGAAGATGGTTTCGGATCACCGGTCCATGGCGGCCGTGCTGCTCGTCTCCAGTCCATTCTCCGATGTCCGCGTTGCCACGGACGCCTGGACCGAACCGAGGCCGGCATCGCGTGCGCCGCCTGCAACGTGGAATTCCCTTGCCGCGGGGGACGTCCCGATTTCGCCAATGCCGCCCCGGTCGAAACCGAAGACGCCGCGTTCCAACAGGAGCGCATGCACCACCGGAGCTTGCGCGGCCGGCTGTACGACCTGGGCCAACGCTATATCACCAGCGAATATGAGCCCCACGATCATCGTGCCGCCTTTCTCGCCGGTCTGCCTCCGAACGCCACCATCGTTGAATTCGGCTCCGGCAACAGGCGTCTCAGCGACGAAATCATCAACATCGATCTTTTCCCGTTTCCCAATGTCGATGTGACCGCCGACATCGAACACACGCCCATCGCAGATGACTCGGTGGATTACCTCATCCTCGATAGCGTGATCGAGCATGTGCCGAATCCCCAGGCGGTCGTCGAAGAGGTCCGGCGTGTGCTAAGGCCAGGAGGGAAGCTGCTCTGCATCAATCCCTTCCTGTTTCCGTATCACGGCTATCCGGCCCACTACTGCAATTTCACCCGTGACGGGATGCAGCACCTGCTGCGCAACTTCGCCGCAGTGACCGTGGAGCCACATTACGGCCCCACCAGCGCGCTCATCAACATTGCGGCCGAGTATGTGGCCGTGAGCATCGCCGGTCAGCAGCGGACCGTTTACCTGTCCGTTCGAGCCCTCATGTTGCTCGCGATCGGTTGGGCCCGCTTTCTGGATCGCTGGCTCATCCGCGCGCCGCACGCCCATCGCCTGTCCGGAATGCTATGCTCTATCGCAACGAAGTAGCCGCCCGGATGCAACGCTGATCGGTAACCCCCCCGTCCTTTGGCAGCGGTCCTCGCCGCCGCGGCAGTCCGTCATCGCATGGGCCCATCCGTGCGCCCGCCATCGCGCGTTTCCGCGGCGGCGCAACGCCTCGCTACCCCGCCTCCGCCCGGCAGATGAACCCGCCGCCCAGCACGCGCTCGCCGTCGTAGAACACGCAGGCTTGCCCCGGTGCAGGCAACGCCGGCGCATCCAGCCGCACCTCGGCGCCGTCCGCCGTCGCGCGCACTGTCGCGCCGTGCGGCTCCTCGCGGGCGCGCAGCTTCACCCGGCAACGCAGGCCGTTATCCGGCGGCGCGATCAGCCAGTTCACCTCGCGCAACCGCACCATGTCGGTACCGGTATCGCGCGGGCCAACCACCACGCGCCGCCTGCCCGGGTCGGTCGCCACCACCACCTGCCGCTGGCCGCGATCCTGGGCGGCGCCACCCAGTCGCCTCCCCTGCCCCACCGTGTAATGCGCGATCCCGTCGTGCCGCCCGAGCACCCGCCCGTCACGGCTGACGATGTCTCCCCTCGCCGAGGCATCCGGCCGCAGCCGGGCCACCACGTCGGCATAGCTGCCGGACGGCACGAAGCAGATATCCTGGCTATCCGGCTTGCCCGCAACCGCGAGGCCCAGCCGCTCCGCTACCGCGCGCACCGCGCGTTTGTCCGGCATCGCCCCCAGGGGGAACTCGCAGAACCCAAGCTGCGCGCTCGTGGTGGCGAAGAGGAACCAGCTCTGGTCGCGCGCCGGGTCCGCGGCGCGGTGCAGTTCCGGCCCGTCCGGTCCGTCGATCCGCCGCACATAGTGGCCGGTGGCCAGCCGCTCGGCACCCAGCCCCTGCGCCAGCGCCGTCAGGTCGGTGAACTTGACGGTCTGGTTGCAGCGCACGCAGGGCACCGGAGTCTCGCCCGCGGCATAGCTGTCGGCGAAATCGGCGATCACCGCGCGGGCGAAGCGCTCCTCGGCGTCGATCACGTAATGCGGGATGCCCAACCGGTCGGCCACCCGGCGCGCGTCGTGGATGTCCTGCCCGGCACAGCACGCGCCCTTGCGGCCGGTCGCCGCACCGTGGTCGTAGAGCTGCAAGGTGACCCCGATCACCTCGTGCCCCGCCTCGTGCAGCAGCCCGGCGACCGTGGAACTGTCCACCCCGCCCGACATGGCGACCACGACGCGCATGCGGCCTCAGTCGTTGAGCAGGTTGCGGGTACCCGCCGGCAGCTTCACCACCAGCCCGTCGAGTGCCTCGGTCATGACGATCTGGCAGCCGAGGCGGGAGGTCTCGGTCAGGCCGAACGCCAGGTCGAGCATATCTTCCTCGTCCTCGGTCGGGGTGGCCAGCTTGCGGAACCAGGCAGGGTCCACGATCACATGGCAGGTAGAACAGGCGAGCGAGCCCTCGCAGGCGCCTTCGATATCGACGTCGTGCTGGTGGGCGATTTCCAGCACGGACAGGCCGAGCGGCGCATCCACTTCGCGGCGCGTGCCGTCCCGCTCGATGAACGTCATCTTGGGCATACGGGGGAAATTCCGTTCAGGCCTGGGCTGATCATGCGACCGGGGTTGCTCGTCCGGCATGCGCCGCGGCCAGCGCGGCCGCCGCGTAGTCGATATCGGCCGGCGAGGTAAAGCGTCCGATCCCGATACGCAAGGTGCGTGCGGCGGCCGCGTCCGACAGGCCGAGCGCGCGCAGCACGTAGGACGGCTCGATCGCGGCGGAAGAGCATGCGGAACCGGTCGAGACGCACAACTCGGGGGCGCGGGCCATGAGGTCGGCGGCGGCGGCGGCCGGGAAGGTCAGGTTCAGGTTGCCGGCGATGCGAGCGCTCATGCTGCCGTTCACCACGATCCCCGGGATGTCCCGCTGCAATTGCCCCAACAGGCGGGCACGCAGCGCGGCGATGCGCGCGGTTTCCTCGGCCATGTCCGCCTGCGCCAGCCGGCAGGCCTCGCCCAGGCCGACGATCAGCGGTGCGGGCAGCGTGCCGGATCGCAGCCCACGCTCCTGCCCGCCGCCGGAGAACAGCGGCGCCAGCCGGACGCGGGGACGGCGACGGACGAACAGCGCGCCGACCCCCTTGGGGCCGTACAGCTTGTGGCCGCTGATCGAGGCGAGATCCACGCGCCAGCCGGTCAGGTCCAGCGGGATCTTGCCGGTGGCCTGGGCGATGTCGGTATGGAACAGCGCGCCGGCTTCCTTGGCGATCGCCGCCAATGCGGGAATGTCCTGCACCACGCCGATCTCGTTGTTCACCGCCATCACGCTGACCAGCAACGTCGGCTCCGTCAGCGCGTCGCGCAGTGCGGCAGGGTCCAGCAGGCCGTCGGAGCGCACCGGCAGGAAGACGGGGGCAAAACCCTCGTCGGCAAGGTCCGCCACCGATTCCAGCACGCACTTATGTTCTGTTGCGACGGTGACGACGCGCCGCCGCTCGTTACCCATGCGCGCGGCGAAGCGGGCGGCACCCTTGATGGCGATGTTGTTGCTCTCGGTGGCGCCGGATGTGAACACGATCTCCTTCACGTCGGCGCCGACCAGCGCGGCAACCTGGGCGCGCGCTGCCTCCACCGCCGCCTCGGCGTCATGGCCCATCACGTGCTCGACGCTGTGCGGGTTGCCGTAGCGCTCGGTGAAGAACGGCAGCATCGTCTCCAGCACGCGCGGGTCGCACCGGGTGGTCGCCTGGTTGTCCAGATAGACCGGACGGTTCGGACGGGGCGGCCGATCGTTCATGACACCTCTCCCACGAAATGGGAGAGGTCGAGACGCGTGAGCGACGCGCGTGAGGGGCGTAACGCACGGCTCTCGCCGGCGTTACGCCCCTCACCCGCGTCGCTGCGCTGCACGACCTCTTTCGCGCAGCGGGAGAGGCATAGACGCGCCGCCATACGAGCGTACGCAGCCGCAAACGCGGCAATGTCATCGGCGTCGGCATTCCACGGCAAGGACACCCTGATCGCCTGCCCGGCCAGAGGCCCAAGTCCCATCGCCGCCAGCACGTGACTGGCAGCGACCTTGCCGGAGCTGCAAGCCGCGCCCGCGCTGACTGCCACCCCCTCCAGGTCGAGCGCGATCACCTGCGCGTCCGCCCGCACTCCGGGCAGCGCCACGCAGGTCGTATTGGGCAACCGCGCCGCCCCTGCCCCGCACACCACCGCCCCGCATGCCACCGCCGCCTGCTCCACCAGGTCCCGCAGCGGCTTAAGCGCCGTGGCGTCCCCCGACGCCAACGCCGCCGCGGCGAATCCGGCGATCGCCGCGACCGGCGGCGTGCCGCCCCGCCGGCCGCGTTCCTGCCCGCCGCCGGCGATCAGCGGGGCGATGGACGCAACCTCGGGAGCCAGCAGCAAGGCCCCCGCCCCGGCCGGCCCCCCCAGCTTGTGCGAGGAAATCGCCAGGCTGTCGGCGCCAAGGGCGGAAAAGTCCACCGCCATTCGCCCGGCCGCCTGCACCGCATCGACATGCAGGCGCGCGCCATGGCGGCGGCACAACGCGGCGGCCTCGGCCACCGGCTGCATCGTGCCGGTCTCGTTGTTCGCCAGCATCAGGCAGACCAGCGCCGGCGGTCCGTCAGCCAACAACGCGGCCAGAGCATCGAGGTCGGCGACGCCGGTCCGATCGACCGGCAGGATCGCCGCGCCTGGGGCGGCGGCGCGCACGGCGTCATGCTCCGTCGCACCGATGACGATCCGCCGTCCGGCGCCGAGCGCGTGGATCGCCAGCGCGTCCGCTTCGGTCCCGCCGGAGGTGAAGACCAGGTCGGCCGGCCGGCCGCCGAACCGCACCGCCAGCGATTCGCGCGCGTCTTCCATGACGCGCCGCGCCGCCCGGCCGGCACCGTGCACGGAAGACGGGTTGCCGGTCACGTCCAGCGCCGCCGCCATGGCAGCGCGCGCCTCGGGTCGTAGTGGTTCGGTGGCGTTGGCGTCGAGGTAGTGCATGTGCCTGCTGTGGGATCCGATGCTACCCCGTCATGCCGACGCAG
>JBEKNT010000345.1:0-7631 GCA_049522565.1 Acetobacteraceae bacterium | reverse complement strand
CCCTCCGCCTTTCCCCCTCCCACAAGGGGAGGGGGAGATTTTTGTCCTCGTTCATATCACCGCCGAATAATCGGTGTCCGCGCGCCGGACCAGCCGCTCGATCTGCGCCTTGCCGGCGAGATATTGCTGCGGCCACCACTGATCGGTGTAGCCCAGCCCGGCGGCGGCGCGCAGGGCGAAGTGCGGATCCGACAGATGCGGACGGGCAAGGGCGCACAGGTCGGCGCGACCGGCGGCGATGATGGCGTTCAGGTGGTCGGGCTCGGTGATGTTGCCCACCGCCATGGTGGCGATGCCGATCTCGTTGCGGATACGATCGGCGAACGGCGTCTGGAACATCCGGCCGTAGACCGGCTGGGCCTGGATCGAGGTCTGGCCGGCGGAAACATCGATCAGGTCCACGCCTTCCTGCTTGAACGCGCGGGCGATCTCCACCGCATCGGCGGCGACGATGCCGCCCTCCACCCAGTCGGTCGCCGAAATGCGCACGGACATCGGCTTATGCGCCGGCCAGACCGCGCGCATGGCGCGGAAGACCTCCAGTGGAAAGCGCAGCCGGTTGTGCAGCGACCCGCCATAGTCGTCGGTGCGCCGGTTGGTCAGCGGCGATATGAACGACGAGAGCAGATAGCCGTGCGCGGCGTGCAGTTCGAGCATGTCGAAGCCGGCCTGGGCACCGAATTGCGTCGCGCTGACGAAGGCATCGCGCACCGCGTCCATGTCGTCGCGCGTCATGGCGCGGGGAACCTGGTTGTACGGGCTCCAGGGAATCGGCGAAGGCGCGATCAGTTCCCAGTTTCCGTCGCGCAGCGGTGCGTCGATCGCTTCCCAGCCAAGTTGGGTCGAACCTTTCGGACCGGAATGACCGAGCTGCAAACAGATCTTTGCCGCCGATCGCCGGTGCACGAAGTCGACAATCCGCGTCCAGGCGGACGCTTGCGCTGTCGACCATAATCCCGCGCAACCCGGCGTGATGCGGCCCTGCGGCGTGACGCAGACCATCTCGGTGAACACCAGCCCGGCACCGCCCAGCGCGCGGGCGCCAAGATGCACCATGTGGAAATCGTCGGGCATGCCGTCCTGCGCGCTGTAGGTGGCCATCGGCGAGACCACGATGCGGTTGGCCAACGACATGTCGCGCAGTTGGAACGGCAGGAACATCGGCGGCGTCGGGCGGGCCGTGGGATGTCCCGCACGCGCGGCCAGCCAGCGCTCCAGCCCCTCCAGCCAGGGGCGGTCGCGCAGCCGCAGGTTCTCGTGACTGATGCGCTGACTGCGCGTCAGCAGCGAGTAGGCGAATTGCTCCGGTTCCAGATGCGCGTAGCGGCCGACGTTCTCGAACCACTCGGTGGAGTTGCGGGCCGCGGACTGGATGCGCAGCACGTCGATCTTGCGTTCGGCTTCATAGGCCGCGAGTGCCGCCGGCACGTCCACGCCGTGCTTGTCGAAGGCGCGGGCCAGCGCGATCGCATCCTCCAGCGCGAGCTTGGTGCCCGAGCCGATAGAAAAATGCGCGGTGTGGGCGGCATCGCCCACCAGCACGATGTTGCCGTGCACCCAGGTCTCGTTGGCCACGCGCGGGAAATTCAACCAGTGCGAACCGCGCAGATGGTCCAGGTTCGCCAGCAGCCGCTCGCCGTCCAGCCAGGGCGCGAACAGGCGCTCACAGAACGCGATGGTTCCGGCGGGGTCGGCGCGGTCCAGTCCGGCCGCGCGCCAGTTCGCATCCGTGGTTTCGACGATGAACGTGGAGGTGTCGTGGTTGAAGCGGTAAGCATGCGCCTGGAACCAGCCGAATTCGGTTTGCACGAAGATGAAGGTGAACGCTTCGAAGACGCGGTGCGTGCCGAGCCAGACGAACCGGTTCTGCGCGACCTGCACCGTCGGCTTGAAATGCGCCGCGTAACGGTTGCGGGTCTTGCTGTTGATGCCGTCCGCGGCCACGATCAGGTCGGCGTCGGCGAATTCGGCGGCGTCATCGACTTCACGCTGGAACACCAGTTCCACGCCGAGTTCCTCGGCACGCCGTTGCAGGATGTTCAGCAGGTGCTTGCGCTGGATGCCGCAGAAGCCGTGGCCGCCGGAGGTGATGACCCGACCTTTGAAATGGATGTCGATGTCGTCCCAGTGCGCGAAGCTGTCGAGGATTTCCTGTTTGCTCGGCGGATCGGCGCCCTCCAGGTTGCGCAGTGTCTCGTCGGAGAACACCACGCCCCAGCCAAACGTGTCATAGGGGCGGTTGCGCTCGACCACGGTGATGCGGTGCGACGGATCGCGCCGTTTCATCTGGATCGCAAAATACAGGCCCGCCGGCCCACCGCCCACGCAGACGATCCGCATCGGTGATATTGCCCCGAGATACCGGCCGTTGGGCCTTCGCCCTCTGGTCAATATCTTATATCTCAACTAATTTGCCGCAAGCAAGGCCAAGCCTGGAGCATCCCCCATGTCTGATCGTCCCCACCCGATGCGCGGCCCCAACCTGCTCAAGCTCGGCGTTTTCTCGGCCAATGCCGATGGCGGGCTCACCTTGACCCGGGTGCCGGAGCGGTGGCGCGCGGAATGGCCCGACGTGGTGGCGGTGGCGCAGATGGCCGACCGCGCGGGGTTGGAGTTCTTCCTGCCGATCGCCCGGTGGCGGGGGTTCGGCGGCGTGACGAATTCCCGGGAGTGGTCGTTCGAGACGCTGACCGAGGCCGCCGCGCTGGCCGGTGTGACCGAACGGATCGCGCTATTCGCCACGGTGCACGTGCCGATGGTGCATCCGGTGTTCGCCGCCAAGGCGCTGGCAACGATCGATCACGCGAGCCAGGGGCGCGCCGGTCTGAACATCGTCTGCGGCTGGAACCCCGAGGAGTTCGGTTGCTTCGGCCTGGCGATGGTCGAGGATCGCTACGGCCAGGGCCTCGAATGGTTCGAGATCCTGACACGGATCTATACCGAGCCGGCGCCGTTCGACTTCACCGGGCGGTATTATGATTTGCGTGGCGTTTCCGGCAAACCGCTGCCGGTACAGCGCCCGCGGCCGGTGACGCTGAACGCGGGCTTCTCGCCGCCGGGGCGGGACTTCGCCGCGCGCGTC
The DNA here is from genome assembly GCA_049522565.1 of Acetobacteraceae bacterium. Taxonomy (GTDB): domain Bacteria; phylum Pseudomonadota; class Alphaproteobacteria; order Acetobacterales; family Acetobacteraceae; genus JASHVB01. The sequence continues at coordinate 4,549 of JBEKNT010000345.1, read as the reverse complement.
GCCGACTGCCTGTTCACGACGTTCGTCGAGATCGGTGAGAGCAGCGGGCAGATCGACGATATGCGTGCGCGGTCCGCGGCGACGGGACGCGAGGTCGGGGTTTACACGACTTGTCACGTGGTCTGCCGCCCGACGCAGGGCGAGGCCGAGGCGTATTACGAGCATTACGCGGTGGAAATGGAGGATACAGCGGGCGCCGACCACTACATGGGCAACAAGGCGAAGTTCTCCGGCTCGCATGATCCCGCGGCATACCGGCTGCATCGCAAGCGGTTTGTCGGTGGCGCGGGCACCTATCCGCTGATCGGCACGCCGCGGCGCATCGCCGAGGAACTGGCGGCGATCAGTCGCGTCGGGTTCGCGGGCGTGGCGCTGTCGTTCGTGAATTATAAGGACGAGCTGCCGTATTTCATCGAGACGGTGCTGCCGCTGCTGCGCGAGGCGGGATTGCGCGGTTAAGGGAAACCTCTCCCGCTGCGCGGGAGAGGTCGGTACGCAGCACCGCGTGAGGGTGCCGCGAGCGCCCCATCGCTGCTTTAGTGCGGCATGAAGCAGTTGCGTGCCGACCCGGTCACCCTCGGCGCTCTCGCGCCTCGACCTCTCCCGCGAAGCGGGAGAGGTTTTCGTCGTCACAACCCGAGACTCCCGACGCTGGTGCCGCCGCAGACAAACATCGTCTGCCCGGTGATGAAACCGCTGGCGGGATCGGCCAGGAACAGTACCATGCGCGCCACATCCTCGGGCTGGCCCAGCCGGCGCACGGGGATGCTCTGCGCCAACGCCGCGATGCGCGGATCGCCCGGCGGCAGCACGTCGTGGAACATTGCGGTGCCGGCGATCGGTCCCGGAGCGACCGCGTTCACCGTGATACCGTCCGGCCCGAGTTCCTGCGCCCAGGTGCGTGCCAGGCCGATCAGGCCTGCCTTGGTCGCCGAGTACGCGGTGCGCGTGGCAAGCCCCAGCACCGCACGCGAGGAAATCAGCACGATCCGGCCGAACCGTGCCGCGCGCATCGCCGGCAGTGCCGCCTGCACCAGCACCAGCGCGGCACCGAGGTGCAGGCGCGACAGCGTCGCGAGGTCCGCCGTGCTGGCTTGGTCCACCAACGCGGGACGGATCATTCCGGCATTGTGCACCAGCGTGGTGACCGGGTCTTGCGTCGCGTCGCGCGCCGCTTGTTCGGTCGCGGCCGCGTCCGACAGGTCCACATCGATGGCGCGCAACCGCGCGTGCCGCAGCGGGCTGGGCTGACGATCCAGCGAGACAACGTCGTAGTCCGCATCGAGGAATGCCTGGCAGATCGCGCGGCCGATGCCGGCGCTGCCACCGGTGACCACAGCGCGCATCATGCGGCCTCCAGCAGGTCATCCGCGCCGATCCGCACCCGCACCGCATCGCCGGGGGCCGCCGTCGCCGCGACGAAGCACACCGCCACCGGGCCGGCATCGAATTGCACCAGCCCGACGGTCAGCGGCAGGCGCGGGCGGAAGCGCGGTTCGTTGCTGTGGTGCAAACGGGTGCAAGCCAATACGCGGGCGGGCAGCGAGTCAGCGCTGTCCCACGCCAGCCGATCGGACAGACACGCACCGCAAACCTCACGCGACGGATACTGCGCAACGCCACAATCCGCACAGCGTTGCAGCCGGATCATGGGCGCCCCAACACGGCTGCGGCGGTGCACAGTCCGCGATCGTAGTTGATCATGCCGAATCCGCTCACCAGTGCATGGCGCGCATTCGCCACCTGGCGCCCGTCTGCTTCGCCCAGCAATTGCCGCATCGCCTCCACCAGGCCCAAAAAGCCCCCGGCCGCGCCGGCCTGTCCCACCGACAACTGGCCGCCGCCGGTATTGTGCGGCAGGCTGCCTTCGATCGTGAAGTCGTGCCGGCGCACGAAGCCGGGCGCTGCACCCGGCGCGCAGAAGCCAAGTCCTTCGAACTGCAACATCGAAATGACCGGGTAATCGTCGTAGGTTTCGACAAGCTGCATATCCTCCGGGCCGATCCCGGCCTGCGCCCAGAGTGCGTCGCGATCCATCGCCCAACCGCCGCGCGACTGCACCGGATCGTCGGCGAAACCGTTGTGCCGCTCGATCGCGCCGAGGATGCGCAGGAACGGCAGGTTGAGGGCGCGCGCCCGCGTCTCGGACATCACCAGGAAACCGTCGGCCCCGGCGCAAGGCATGACACAATCGAACAGATGGTGCGGCTCGGCGATCGGACGCGCGGCAAGGTACTGCGCCATCGTCAGGGCGCCGCGCAGCAAGGCGAGCGGATTGCGCCGCGCATTCGCCCGCTGCGCCACCGCCAGCTTGCCGAAATCCTGCCGCGTGGCGCCCGTCGCCCGCATATAGGCATCGGCGATCAGCGCGAAGCTCGCGTTCGGGCCGCCGGCGCCGTACGGATATACCGCATCGCGTGCAAAACTGCTGAACGTGGCGAGCAAGTCGCGGAAGCTGGTTTCGTTGGCGGTGTCGCCGGCGATACATGCGACGATCTCGGCATCGCCTGCCTGCACCGCACGCGCCGCACGCCGCAATGCGATCACGCCGCAGGCCCCGCCCATCGGCAGCCACTCAAGCATGCGTGGCGACATGCCGACATATTGGGTGAAGGCGACAGCGGTGTCCGGATGCAGGGTGAAGCTGGAGACGCACAGCCCGTCGACGTCCGGCTTCGCGGCGCCGCTGGCATCGAGCAAGCGTCGCAGCGCGCGCGCCAGGAACCAGGCGGCACCGTGCTCCGAGCGGCGGACATACGGCTCGGTCACCGGGCAGCACAGCGCGACGCCGTCGTACGACCGCGCGGTCATCGCCGCTTCAACCCCCGCGTATCGACGCAGCCCGGTTGTGTCATCAGTCGTTGCGCCATCGACTTCAGTTCCCCGCGCGCAACCTTCTGGCTGGCGGTGAGCGGCAGCGCGTCCACGAACGCAACCCAACCGGGCACCTTGAAATACGAGAGGTCTTGCAGCGCGGCACGCACGATGTCGGCCGCGGCCTTGTTGGGGTCGGCGACTGGTGCGTGGGGAACGATGCAGGCGAGCACTTCTTCTTCGCGGAGTTCGTCCGGGACGGCGGCGACGGCGACCTCGGCGACCGCGTGGTGGCGGCGCAATACGCTTTCCACTTCGACCGCGCTGACATTCTCGCCGCTGCGACGGATCACGTTCTTCTTGCGGTCGACGAAATAGAGATAGCCGCCGTCGTCGGCGCGCACGATGTCGCCGGTGTGGAACCAGCCGCCTTCCCAGGCCGCTTCGGTGGTTTCCGGTTCTTTCAGGTATTCGCTGAAGAATCCGGCGCGAGGGTGGGGGCCGGCAGCGCGTACCAGCAGTTCGCCGTCCTCCGGCATGATGCGCACCTCGACTGCCGGTTGCGGCCGGCCGAAGCAGTTGGTGCCGACATGACGCGGTGCGTGGCTGGCGATCACCACCGCGCCGGCGCCGGTCTCCGTCATCGACCAGGCTTCCAGCAGTGGGAAACCAAATCGCGCCTCGAAAGCGGCGTGGTGGCGGCGGTCCACCCCCGCACCGAAGCCGAGCCGCACCGCGTGGTCGCGGTCGCTCGGGTCGGGTGCCGCGCGGAGCAACATCGAGGGCATCACGCCGAGATAGTGCAGGATGGTGGCCCGGCTTTCGCGTACCGAGTCCCACCAGGTGCGCGGATGGAAGCGATCCAGTTGCACGATGCAGCCGCCGATCGCGATCATGGCCATGGTCGAGAAGGCCATGGCGTTGACGTGGTTGAGCGGCAGCGGCGTGATCAGCCGGTCGCCTTCGTGCAGTTCGCAAAGCCCGCCGACGGTGGCGTACCAACGTCCGGCACGCAGGTAATAGTCATTGGACAGCACGCAGCCCTTCGGTCGTCCGGTCGTGCCGGAGGTGTAGAGCAAGGCACATTCCGTCGCGGGATCGGCGATGTGATTGCGCGACGGTCGGGGTGCCGGCGGGGGTGGCGCATCGTCGGCGATCACCGCGAGGCCGGGTGCCACGGATCGCAGCGCGCGCAGATGCGGCGCGGCCGCGACGCCCAGCACGATCTCGCTGTGGCGCACGAGGTATTCGAGTTCCGCGGGCCGCAGGTCCGGGCTCAGCGGCACGACGGCGGCGCCCAGGCCGTTCAACGCGAGCCAGTGCAGCAGAAAGGCCGGGCGGTTCTCCAGCATCAGGCCGATGCGGTGGCCGGCCCCGTAACCGGCGGCAACGTAGGCCGCACGCAGGTACGCGATGTCTGACGCCGCTTCGGCATAGGTGATCGTGCGCGGTGCAATGCCGTAGCTACGCGCGGTCTCCGGCAGCACCAGGAGGAACGGCCGGTCAGGGTTGCGCGAAGCGGCGGTGGCGAACGCGGCGGCGACGGTTGGTGCAGCGGTGGTGGGATGGGGTGTCATGCGCTGGTTTGGATCATGAGAATCGAGCTGCCGTGCCCATTGTCATTGCGAGAAGCGCAGCGACGAAGCAATATCCCACCCGGGGAGACACCCCTTGTCAGGCGGGGGATTGTTTAGTCGCAGCGCTTCACGCAATTACAAAGGGCACGGCACCACGA
>JBEKNT010000344.1:0-7650 GCA_049522565.1 Acetobacteraceae bacterium | reverse complement strand
CGCGCACCGGAGCTTAAGGTTTCGTAAATTCAGCGGAGGAACGCATCATGTCCGACCGGGTGGCCGGACGGCCGTTGCTGACCGAACTCTATCCCCGCATCGTCAAGCCCGCGGCGCTGCGCGTGCCGCCTAACCTGCCCGATTACGCCGCGGCCTGCCGCGATTTCACCTGGGCGGCGGCACGCGCGCAACTGGATGGGCTGCCCAACGGGCAAGGCCTGAACATCGCGCATGAGGCAGTGGATCGTCACGCCAACGGCCCGCTCGCCGACCGCGCGGCACTGCGCTGGCTCGGCCGCACCGGGACGCGTCGCGTCCTCACCTATCGCGACCTGCGCGCGGAAACCAATCGCTTCGCCAATGCCCTGCGCCAGTTGGGCATCGCGGAGGGCGAAAGCGTCTTCGTGCTGGCCGGCCGCATCCCCGAGTTGTACATCGCGGTGCTCGGCGCGCTGAAGGCGAAATGCGTCGTCTCGCCGCTGTTCTCCGCGTTCGGTCCGGAGCCGTTGGCGACCCGGATCGGCATCGGCGCCGGGCGTGTCCTGGTGACCACCGAGCCGCTGTACCGCCGCAAGGTGGCGGGGCTCCGCGCGCAGTTGCCGTCGCTGCAATACGTCATCCTGGTGCCCGAGGAAGCCGCGGCGATCGACGTGCCCGATACGCTCGACTGGCACCGCCTGGTGGATGGGCAAAGCGCCGATTTCGTCATTCCGCCGACCGATCCGCAGGATCGCGCGCTGCTGCATTTCACCAGCGGCACCACCGGCAAGCCGAAAGGCGCGATCCATGTGCACGAGGCGGTGGTGACGCATCACATCACCGGCCATTACGCCCTCGACCTGCACGACGACGACATCTTCTGGTGCACCGCCGATCCGGGCTGGGTCACCGGGACCAGCTACGGCATCATCGCGCCGCTGACCAATGGCGTGACCAGCGTTGTCGTGGAAGCGGAGTTCGACGCGCCGACCTGGTACGGCATCCTGCAAGACGAGAAAGTCAGCGTCTGGTACACCGCGCCGACCGCGATCCGCATGATGATGAAGCTCGGGGTCGAGGCGGTGCGCGGCACCGACCTCGCGGCGCTGCGCTTCATGGCCAGCGTCGGCGAGCCGCTGAACCCCGAGGCGGTGGTCTGGGGCATGCAGGCGTTCGGCATGCCGTTCCACGACAATTGGTGGCAGACCGAAACCGGCGGCATCATGGTCGCCAATTTCGCGGCGATGGATGTGAAGCCGGGCTCGATGGGCCGGCCGCTCCCCGGCATCGAGGCCGCCGTCGTGCGGCGCAACGACGACGGCAGCGTCACGCCGATCGACGCGCCGATGGTCGAAGGCGAACTCGCGCTGAAGGCCGGCTGGCCATCGATGCTGCGCGGTTACCTGCATGAGGAGGAACGCTACCGCAAATGCTTCGCCGGGCCTTGGTACCTGACCGGCGACCTCGCGATGCGCGATGCCGAGGGCTACTACTGGTTCGTCGGCCGCGCCGACGACGTGATCAAATCCTCCGGCCACCTGATCGGCCCGTTCGAGGTCGAGAGCGCGCTGATGGAACACCCGGCGGTCGCCGAGGCCGGGGTGATCGGCAAGCCGGACCCGATGGCGGGCGAGATCGTCAAGGCGTTCGTCGCGCTGAAGCCCGGCTTCACGCCGTCCGAGGCGTTGCGCCGCGACTTGCTCGGCCATGCGCGCAAGCGGCTGGGTGCCGTGGTGGCGCCGAAGGAGATCGAGTTCTCTCCCGGCCTGCCGCGTACGCGCAGCGGCAAGATCATGCGGCGTTTGCTCAAGGCACGCGAACTCGGCCTGCCGGAAGGCGATCTATCCACCCTGGAAAGCGACACGCGATGAACGACCCCGCAATGCCAAAGGTGCATCTCGACCGCACGCATTTGCGTCATCTGCTGACCACGATGCTGCGGATCCGCCGGTTCGAGGAGAAATGCTTCGAGCTGTACCAGACCGAGAAGATCCGCGGCTTCATGCATCTGTACGACGGCGAGGAGGCGGTGTCGGTCGGCGTGATCGAGGCACTGCGGCCGGAGGATGCGATCGTCGCCACCTATCGCGAACATGGCCAGGCGCTGGCGCGCGGCATCGGCATGAACCCGTTGATGGCGGAGATGTACGGCAAGCTGGAAGGCTGCTGCCGCGGCCGCGGCGGCTCGATGCACGTGTTCGACGCCGCCACCCGGTTCTACGGCGGCAACGCCATCGTCGGCGGCGGGCTGCCGCTTGCGGTCGGCACCGCGCTGGGCGACAAGATGCTGAAGCGCAACAGCGTCACCGCCTGCTTCTTCGGCGACGGCGCGGTGGACGAGGGCTCGTTCCACGAAAGCATGAACCTGGCGTCGCTGTGGAAGCTGCCGGTGCTGTTCGTCTGCGAGAACAACCTCTACTCGATGGGCATGGCGGTGGAACGCGCCGAGGCGGACACCGATATCGGCCACAAGGGCGTCGCCTACCACATGCCGGGCGAGGTGGTGGACGGCATGGACGTGGTGGCGGTGGAAGCCGCGGCGCGCCGGCTGGTCGCGCAGGTGCGCGAATCCTGTGTGCCGTGCTTGCTGGAATGCCGCACCTACCGGTTCCGCGCCCATTCGATGTTCGACGCGCAGGCGTATCGCGGGCGCGCGGAACTCGACGTATGGCGCAAGCGCGATCCGATCGTGCGGCTGCAAGCCTGGCTCGCCGAGACCGCGATGCTGCATCCCGACGAGATCGACCGCATCGAGGCGGAGGTCGCGGCGGAGATCGACGCCGCGGTGGCCTTCGCCGAAGCCGGCACGTTGGAAGACGTCAAGGATCTGGAACGGTTCACCATCATGGATCGGGTGCCGCAATGAGCCAGTCAGCCGGCGCGGCGGAACCGCAGCGCATCACCTATCGCGAAGCCTGCAAGCAGGGCATCCGCGCCGCCATCCTGGCGGACCCCCGCGTCTTCCTGATGGGCGAGGACGTGGCGCGCTACGGCGGCTGCTACGCCGTCACCAAGGGATTGTCGGAAGAACTCGGCGAGGACCGCATCCGCGACACGCCGCTGTCGGAAGGCGGCTATGTCGGTGCCGGCATCGGCGCGGCGATCGCCGGCGTCCGCCCGATCGTCGAGATCATGACGGTGAATTTCAGCCTGCTGGCGGCCGACCAGATCGTCAATAACGCCGCATCGATCTCGCATATGTCGGGCGGCCAGTTCGCTGTGCCGGTGGTGATCCGCATGGCGACCGGCGCGGGACGCCAGCTCGCGGCACAGCATTCGCACAGCCTGGAGGGCTGGTACGCGCATATCCCCGGCCTGAAGGTGCTGGCGCCGGCGACGCATGAGGATGCGCGCTTCATGTTGCAGCCCGCACTCGACGATCCGAACCCGGTGCTGATCTTCGAGCATGTCATGCTGTACAATCGCGAGGACGTGCTGGATCCCGCGGTGACCGGCGTGGATATCAGCACCGCGCAGGTGCGTCGGGCCGGCCGCGACGTGACGCTGATCACCTATGGCGGCAGCCTGTTCAAGACGCTGGAAGCCGCCGAGGCGCTGCAAGCGGAGGGCGTCGAGGCCGAAGTGATCGACCTGCGCGTGCTGCGGCCGCTCGATACGCCGACGCTGCTGGCCTCGGTCGCGCGCACCCACCGCGTGGTGATCATCGATGAGGGCTGGCGTTCCGGCTCGCTGTCCGCCGAGATCGCCGCGCGCATTGCCGAAGCGGCGTTCTTCAACCTCGATGCGCCGATCCGCCGCATCTGTTCCGCCGAAGTGCCGATCCCGTACGCCGCGCAGATGGAGCAGGCGGCACTGCCGCAAGTGGCGACGATCGTGGCGACGGTGTTGGCGCTGGTGCGCAGCCGATGAGCGCGGCTTTCTGTGGCCGTGTCGCGGTGACGGCCGCGCCGCCCCCCGCCATGACGCGGGGGGTTGCAACGGCGGCTTATTCCGACAAATCGAGGACAGTTGGCCGATGACCGACTTCCGCATGCCGTCGCTGGGCGCCGACATGGAGGCGGGTACGCTGGTGCAGTGGCTGGTGAAGCCCGGCGACCGCGTGAAGCGTGGCGATGTGATTGCCGTCGTGGAGACGCAGAAGGGCGCGATCGAGATCGAGGTGTTCAGCGCCGGCATCGTGTCGGAATTGGTTGCTCCGGTGGGCATGAAGCTACCGGTCGGCACTGTGATGGCACGGTTCGATGCCGGTGCGGCGGAGCGGCCGGCGCCGACGGCCGCGCCGCCGCCAACGGCAGGGCCAGTTGCCGCGGCACCCGGTGCCCCTGCGGCAGCCGCTCCCGCGCCCGGTGCCGCTGCGCCAGCCGCTCCTGCGTCCGTCGCTCCTGCGCCAGCCGCTCCCGCGCCCGGTGCCCCTGCGCCGGTACCCGTTCCGCCGGTGGCCGCCGCACCGGTTGCCGCTGCGCCCGTTGCCGCGGCACAAGCTGCCGTTGCGCCGGGCGGGCCAGCGCCCGTGGCGATGCGGCCAGTGGGTGTGGCTCCGCCCGCCGTTCCGCCGGTCGCGCCGCCCGCCGCGTCGTTGCCGACTGGGGTCGCCGGCCATGTGCTCGCCTCGCCGGCGGCGCGCCGGCTCGCCGCCGAACGCGGTATTGCGCTGGACCGTGTGACGGGTTCCGGGCCGGACGGCGCCGTCACCCTTGCCGATGTCGAGGCGGCGTCCGCGGCAGTCCCGCTGGCCGCACAGCCGGTCGCGTCCACGGCGCCGCCCCCGCCGCCGGTCCCGCCGACCGCCGAGGGGCCGGCCCCGCCGGCCGCGCCGGCGCCCGCGCGGCGCGGCGGCTTCGATCCCGCGGCGATGCGCCAGGCGATCGCCGCGGCGATGAGCCGCTCGAAGCGCGAGATCCCGCACTACTATCTGGCTCAGACGGTGGAAGTCACCGCCGCCCTGGCGCGGCTGGAACGGTTGAACCGCGACCGCGCCCCGCCGGAGCGCCTGCTGCCGGCGGCGCTGCTGCTGCGCGCGACCGCGCTGGCTCTGGCGAAGACGCCGGAGCTGAACGGGTTCTGGGAGGACGGCCATTTCCGCCCCGGCGAGGGGGTGCATATCGGCTGGGCGACCTCGCTGCGCGGTGGCGGACTGATCGCCCCGGCGATCCGCGATGCCGACCAGCGCTCGCTCGACGAACTGATGGCGGCGATGCGCGACGTGGTGCGGCGGGCGCGCAGCGGCGGCGTGCGCAGCTCGGAACTGACCGACCCGACCATCACCGTCACCAGCCTCGGCGAACGCGGGGCGGAGAGCGTGCTGCCGATCATCAATCCGCCGCAGGTCGCGATGGTCGGCTTCGGCCGCATCGTCACGCGCCCCTGGGTGGTGGACGGGGCGATCGGCCCCCGCCCGGTCGTTACGCTGACGCTGGCCGGCGATCACCGTGCGAGCGACGGCCATCGCGGCGGGCTGTTGCTCGCCGAGATCGATAAACTGTTGCAGGAGGCGGAGACGCTATGAACAAGGCCGAAGCCAAGGCGCTGATCATCGAATTGCTCGGCGCGATCGCACCGGAGGCCGAGTTCGATCGGCTGCCGGGCGGCGCGCAACTACGCGATGAACTCGATCTGGATTCGATGGATTTCCTCGACTTTATCGCCGCGGTGCATGAGCGCACCGGGATCGACATTCCGGAAGCGGAATACGGGCGGCTGAGCACGCTGGACGACGCGGTGGCCTATCTGGCGCGCTGACGCCAGGGCGTGGGTTGTACTGCTCTCTACGCCGTGCGACGCAGCCGCTTCACGTTCGCGCGGGTGCGGCTGACGAACGGCGCCAACATCGCGGCATGGCTGCGTCCGCGCGCCAGGGCCAGCATCGAGTCTTGCATCGCTGCCACCTTTTCGGCGGTCATGCGCTGATATTCGGCCGGGGAGCAGGTGCCCTGGGCCATCATCAGGCTGCGGCGGATGATCGTCTCCCATGATGCCATGGTCAGTCGGGCCATCATCATCATCGGCAGGGCGAAGGCAGACTGTTGCGAGGGTTTTGTCATACGCCATGACATAAGGATCGCGGGCGCCGCCACAAGTGGGGCGGCCGATCGCCGGCACTCATTCGCTGGACGGAGCGCAAGGGATCGGGCAGGACACGGCGTTCGCCACGTCCAAAGCTACGGAGCCCCCCATGGACCTCGATCCGCAGATTGTCGCCAAGCTCTCCGGCGTTTCCACCGCCACCATCACCACGGTGCTGCTGAAGAAGGGTCTGCGCAACGTGTGGCTGCGCGGGCCGAAGCCGCTGCGCGCGGGGCTGCCCCGGCTGGTCGGCCGCGCCTTCACCATGCGCTTCGTGCCGGCGCGGGAGGATCTGGCGACGCCGGAATCCTGGGCCTCGCCGCGCTCGACCCGCGCCGCGATCGAGGACATGCCGGCCGGTGTCATAACGGTGATCGATGCGATGGGCGTCACCGATGCCGGCGTGTTCGGCGACATATTGTGCGCGCGCATGGCGAAGCGCGGCGTGGCGGCGCTGGTGACCGACGGGGTGGTGCGCGACGTGGCGGGCGTGCTGGGCACCGGGTTGCCGGTGTGGTGCCAGGGCTGGGCGGCACCGGCCTCGGTCGCCGGCCTGACCTTCGTGAATTGGCAGGAACCGATCGGCTGCGGCGGCGTGGCGATCTTCCCGGACGACGTGATCATGGTGGATGACGACGGCGCGGTGGTGATCCCGCAAAAGCTGCTGGAGGAGGTCGCGGCGACCGCGGCGGACCAGGAACGGATGGAAGAGTGGATCATGGCCGAGGTGAACCAGGGTGCGTCGCTGCCCGGCCTGTATCCGCCGAACGCGGAGAACAAGGCACGCTACGAGGCGTGGGCCGCGCAGAAGCGGGGGTGATCAGTCCAGCGGTACGCGGGCGGGTGATCAGCCCGGCGTTACCAGGACGGGGCAATCAGTCCAGCGATAGCATGGCGGGACGCGGCATCGGGCCGGGATCGCCGCGGTACAGCACATATTCCTCGCCGGCCCCCAGCGGATACGGCACCGCCTTATGGAACCGCATGCCAAGGCGGCGCATCACCGCGAACGACGCAGTGTTGGGAAGATCGGCGCCGGCAATGACGGCGTCGATCCGAGGCGAGCGAAAGGCGTGCCTGATCACGGCCCAAGCCATGCGTGTGGCAAGCCCTTGGCCCCAATGGCCAGGGTGCAACAGATAGCTGAGTTCGACGCAGCCGGGCGAAGGGTAGGGGCGCAACTCGACACAACCCGCGCAAGGCGCATTGCGACCGTGCAACATCCACAAGCCGAACCCTATCGCGGCCGCATCGGCGATGCCTTGTGCGACCCGGCGCGCGATATATTCCCTGCTCGGCGCGGCCGCGTCGAACAGGTAGCGATACACCAGCGGATGTGACGCCAGCGCGTGGACGCCATCGACATCATCCAGCGTGGCCATCCGTAGTCGCCAGTCGTGCTCGGTTTCACCGGCGCCGATAACACTTGCTCCTGCTTCCTGGCGTGGGCTCGGCTGAATTGTCCCCCGCCTTACGGCTAGTACCCGGCATCAGTGAAGCGCGCGACGGCGGCATCGGCCGCGCCCTGTCATTGCGAGGCGTGCAGCGCCGAAGCAATCTCCTGCGTGACGCGCCGAGGAATGCTCGACAGGCAGGAGATTGCTTCGCCGCTGCGCGCCTCGCAATGACAGGGGCGCTGCGCGCCTT
>JBEKNT010000343.1:0-7716 GCA_049522565.1 Acetobacteraceae bacterium | reverse complement strand
CGAGCAGGATGCGAACGGTGTGCAGCAGTGCGGCGATGCGCCCGGGCATGGTCCGGCCGGGCTGATCCGGTTGCGGATCTTGGGCGGGGACAGGACCGGGTGCGGCGCGCTCCATGGCAGTATTAATAACGGACGTTAGCCGTGTTTGTCAATAGAATTGTCGATGGGCCGGCGCCTTCCCCGTCATGCCGACCACCGGGTCAAGTGCCCGGTGGCAGGCTCCGGTCGGCATCCACGGCTTTCCTTGTCGCGCTGCGCGACGTCGAGGGTGGGGGTGTCTGCCCAGCGTGGCCAGGCGTCGCGATCGGGGAATCCTCGCGGCGGAGTGCGGCGCGCGGCAAAGCAAGCAAGAAATTGGAACCACCGATGCACACAGATGCACACCGATGGGACAGCGGCCACCGCAGCGGCGCGGCTCATCATGCCCTGCCGTCCAGGGATTTTCGGTGAACGAGCATGCCGGACTCAGGCCCATCCGTGTGCATCTGTGTGCATCGGTGGTTCCAATTTCTTACTTGCTTTACCGCACCGTTCCGCCCGGAAGAGTCCTGGAAGCCCCACAAAAAGCTTCGAGGGTCACGATCCATAGACGATCTCGCGCGCCCGATCGATGCTGGCCCGGACAAACGGGTTGCGCACCGCACCGGGTTCCACCAGATCGATGGGCCGGCCCAACAGATGCGACAGGGCGTCTTGCAGCCCGAAGTACCGCCGAAGGAACGGCAGGCCGTTGCCGGGGGCGAACTCCACCAGGAAATCGGCGTCGCTTGTGTCCGGGCGAAAGTCCATCGCACGCGCGGCCGAGCAGAAAACCTCCAGCCGCCGCACGCCGAAGCGGCGGCAGATATCCGCGATCGCCGCGCGGTGCTGTTCGATCAACGCGTGCATGGCCTGGTTCCCGCGAAGGATCGCTTGCACCTTAGCATAAGCATAAGCGACCGCGCGCGACATGGCACAAAACAACGGGGTAGTGGGTCAGTTTGCACGCGGGCAAAGGGCCGGACGCGGCGAATGACGCCAGTCGACACCGCTTCGGCCGGTTTGGTGAAGGTTTCCGTACGCCGGCCCCGTGCCCACACGCGTGGCCTGCGACGGCCGGCGTCCGAAAACCTTCACCAAGGCGGTCGTTCAGCTGAAGCTGGCTGCCTCTCAAAAGCGGACATCATGTCGATGGTTTGTCCTCGACCGTCCGTTTCCATTGCCACCTGTGACGCCACAGAGTCCGGCACTATGCGAAACGGTGTGGTTGGGTGGATTCCGACGCTTCGGTGCCAACGGTCGGCGTGTAGTGGCGACAATCACCTCACTTGGTAAGGAGGAACCGCATGGGATGGCAGTTGCGCTTTGCGAACCAAGCGCGACGATGCCGCGCGCCAGCGGTGGCGAATCGCCCGGCGGCCCATTGTGTGGCATAAGGTGCCGTCAGGAGAGCGCAGCATGGACAAGCTTTTGCAACGGATTTCGCTCGACCCGCAGATCTGCGGCGGGAAGCCTTGCATCAAGGGCACGCGCATCTGGGTGTCCCTGGTCCTCGACTGCCTGGCGGACGGCATGTCGGAGGCAGAGCTACTGGCCGAATACCCGCAACTGAGCCACGAAGATGTCCTTGCCGCCATTGCCTACGGCGCAGAGATGACTCGCCAGCGTGTGGTCTCGATACCGCTGCACGAGGTCGTGTGAAGTTCAAACTCGACGAGAATTTGCGGACCCACGGCGCGTCGCGGTGGGCCACGGCCGGGCACGAGGTCGAGACCGTTCGCGGCGAGGGAATGGGCGGTGCCGCCGACGATGTCCTGTTCGCCAAATGTTGCGCGGAAGGCCGGGTGCTGGTCACGCTTGACCATGACTTCGGTCATGTCCTTCGATTCCCTCCCGAGGATGGGGCGGGCATCGTGATTCTTGAGCCAGGTCCTCGCACGACGCCGACACGCTTGCTCGCCCGGATACGCGACCTGCTGGCCGCGCTCGATGTGCATGAGCTGAAGGGGGCGCTCTGGATCATCGAGCCTGGCCGCGTGCGCATCCATGACCGGCGGGACAGCAGCGACTGAAGGGACGGGCGCCGGTCCATTCAAGCAGGCGCCGCGATGCGAGGCGGAGGCGCGAAGCGGCGACGCCCCGGTAACGCGTCCCGGCGGCGAAGAATTACCGCCGCGCCGGCGCCGGCCTGTTGAACGATCCCCCGGCGCTCCCGGAAGTGCCGGCGCGCACCATGGAGCACAGTTGATTCGTGGCCCTGGCGGGAGATCGGGCTGGCGCGTCGGAGCCCTTGCGCCCGACGCTCATTGGCCTTGGCGCTACTTCAGCACCCACTCACCGTTCCGCTTGATTTCCGCGTGCATGGCCTCCGGCGCGAGGTCGATGCCTCCCGGCCGCCCCCACCACCCCTGTCCGCGGCGCCCGGCTTACCCCATGTTTCGCCCAGCACCGCCGCACAAGGACCCGCACCATGGCCGAGCCTGCCAACCTGCTCCGCCACGAAACCTCGCCCTACCTGCTCCAGCACGCCGACAATCCGGTGCACTGGCGACCCTGGGGCGCCGCCGCGCTCAGCGAGGCGGCCGAGGCCGACAAGCCGATCATGCTGTCGATCGGCTACGCCGCCTGCCACTGGTGCCACGTCATGGCGCACGAATCCTTCGAGGACCCGCAGACCGCCGCGCTGATGAACGCGCTGTTCGTCAACATCAAGGTGGATCGCGAGGAACGCCCCGACATCGACCACCTCTACATGTCCGCGCTGCACGCGCTGGGCGAGCAGGGCGGCTGGCCGCTGACGATGTTCCTCGCGCCGGACGGCTCGCCGTTCTGGGGCGGCACCTATTTCCCGCCGGAGCCCCGCTGGGGCCGCCCGTCGTTCCGCCAGGTGCTGCAAGGCGTCGCCGCGGCGTATCGCGAGGGCGACAAGATGGTGGCGCAGAACACCGCCGCGCTGCGCAACTATCTGCGATCGCAGGCGCAAGCGCAGACCGGCGACCTGCCGACTCCCGCGCATCTCGATGCGGTAGCGAACGCCTATCTGCGGTTGAACGATGCGGAACATGGCGGCCTGAAAGGCGCGCCGAAATTTCCCAATCCGCCGATCTTCCGCTTCCTCTGGCAGAACGCCTTCCGCACCGGCAACTCCGCCGGCCAGGATGCGCTGCACCTCATGCTGCAACGGATGTCGCAAGGCGGCATCTACGACCATCTCGGCGGCGGCTATTCCCGCTATTCGACCGATGCGGTCTGGCTGGTGCCGCATTTCGAGAAGATGCTGTACGACAACGCCCAATTGCTCGACCTTTTGGCCCTCGCCCACGCCCACCGCCCGTCGCCGCTCTACGCCGAACGCGCTGCCGAGACGGTAGAATGGATGACGCGCGACATGACCGCCGAACGCGTCGATGGCCGCGCCGCGTTCGCCGCCTCGGAAGACGCCGACAGCGAGGGCGAGGAAGGCAAATTCTACGTCTGGACCGAGCAAGAAATCGACTCCCTGCTCGGTGCCGACGCGCCCGCATTCAAGCGCGCCTACGACGTGACGCCGGAGGGCAATTGGGAAGCCCACACGATCCTGCGCCGCGTCACCGCGGAAGGCTCGCCGGACGAGGAAGCCGCACTCGCGCGCGCACGCTCGGTGTTGTTCGAAGTGCGCGCACGGCGCGTGCGCCCGGGGCGCGACGACAAGGTGCTGGCCGACTGGAATGGCCTCGCCGTAGCCGCGCTGGCCCGCGCGTCGGTGGTGTTCGATCAGCCGGAGTGGCTGGCGCGCGCCGAGGAAGCCTTCGATTTCGTGCTGGCGCAGATGGGCGCACCGGATGGACGGGTGCAGCACGCATGGCGCCTCGGGCGCGTCACCGCCGCGGGCCTGCTGGACGACCAGGCCGCCATGGCCCGCGCCGCGCTGGCGCTGTTCGAGGCAACCGGTGACTCGGCGCGGCTATCCCAGGCAGAACGCATTGTACGCGCGACGGAGGAAAAATTCGCCGACGGTCATGGCGGATTCTACACCACCGCGGACGACGCCACCGACGTGCCGCTGGCACGTCCGCGCACCGCGGCGGACAATGCCACGCCCGCCGGCGCCGGCATCATCGCCGAGGTCCTCGCCCGCCTGTTCCACCTGACCGGCGACGAAGCATGGCGTGCGCGCGCCGAGGCGGCGTTGCGCGCTTTCACTGACGTCGAGCGCATTTCCGGCATGCCCGGCGTACTTGCTGCGGCGGACCTGCTGGAAGAAGCCGCCACCGTGGTGATCGCCGGAAATCCGGACGATCCGCACGCGCAATCATTGATCGCAGCGGCGTTGCGCGCGCCCGATCCGGCGGTGGTGGTGTTGCGCGCAACGCAACCGCATGCCCTGGCCACGGGCCACCCGGCGTACGGCAAAGGCCCGGTTGCCGACAGCCCCGCGGCTTACGTGTGCCGGCGCAACGTGTGCGGCTTGCCGGTCACCGATGCGGCAACGCTGAGCCGGTCGCTGCATGCCAGGAACTGAAAAGTCTTGCATGCGAGAGGACTCTCTTGAATCGGCCGCCACCGGGCGTTCGCAGGCTACTCAAGACTTGCGTGCCTCCTGGCAATTACGCAAGATTTTAACACGGAGGAAGATCGAGGACCACGGAGGGCCACGGAGCATAAGATTCAACACGCGCTGTCGCGTTAACAAATTCTATCTTGCTCCGTGACCCTCCGTGGTTCTCGATCTTCCTCCGTGTTAAAATCTTGCGCAATTGCCGCGTGTACTGGCGCCGCGAACGAAGCCGCCGAACAACCCACGCCTGATACCGCCAGCACCGACCCCGGCGTCCCGCCCGTGCCGCTGATTTGTCCTGCGCAGGCACCGCGTTAGACTGCGCGCCACTTTGCAGGAGCCAAGCCCCGTCATGCCCCAACCCCTCCGCGGCGCCGACATCGTCATGCGCACACTGGAACGCGCCGGACACGACACGATCTTCACGTTGTCCGGCAACCACATCATGTCGCTGTTCGACGCCACGATCGGCACCTCGATCGACCTCGTGCACACCCGCCACGAGGCCGCCGCGGTGCACGCCGCCGACGCCTGGGGCCGGCTGACCGGCAAACCCGGCCTCGCCATGGTCACCGGCGGCCCCGGCCACGCCAACGCCGCCGCCGCGCTGATGACCGCGCTCGGCCAGGAATCGCCGGTCGTGCTGCTGTCCGGCCACACCGAAACGACCCAGCTCGGCCGCGGCGGCTTCCAGGAACTGCGCCAGGCCGACATGGCCGCGCCGGTCAGCAAGGCGTCATGGACCGCGACCTCGGCCGAGACGCTCGGCGCCGACGTCGCCAAGGCGATCCGCATCGCCTCCTCTGGCCGCCCCGGCCCGGTGCATCTCAGCCTCCCCTCCGATCTGCTCGATGCGCACGTCGCCGACAACGCCGCCGCGTGGCCCGAACCGTCCGACTTCGCCGCCGCACCGGTCGCGCTGAACGATGCGGCGGCCGACGCGATCCTCGGCATCATCGCCACCGCGGCGCGTCCGCTGCTGATCGCCGGGCCGCATCTGGCCACCCGTTCCGGCCGCGCCCTGCTGGCGCGCCTCGAGGCAAGCTTGCAGGTCCCGACCTGCGTCATGGAAAGCCCGCGCGGCTTCAACGACGCCACCCTCGGCGCCTTCAACGACCTGATCCGCCGCGTCGACCTCATCGTTCTGCTCGGCAAGGCGTTCGACTACACGCTGAAATTCGGCGAGGCACCGGCGATCGATCCGGCCTGCCGCTTCATCGCGATCGACCCGGAAGGCGCGCTGGTGGAACGTGCCGCCCGCGAGACCGGCGCGCGCTTCGCCTTCGGCTGCGTCGCCGACACGCATCCCGCCGGCGAGACCCTGCTGCGCCGCGCCGGCGGCCGCGCGACAGGCAGCGCCGCATGGCTGGCGGAAGCCCGCGCGGCCTTCACCAATCGGCCCGACTCCTGGCCAACCCTGCAATCGCAGACACCCGGCAAGCTGCACGCCATCGAAGTGTTCCGCGCCCTGAAGCCGTACGTCGAGAAAGACCCCGACACGGTGCTGATCTGCGACGGCGGCGAATTCGCCCAATGGGGCCAGAGCGTATTGCCGGTCCCGCCACGCCGCATGATCAACGGCGTCGGCGGCTCGATCGGCAGTTCGTTGCCGATGGCGATCGCGTCGCGCCTGGTGGAACCGCGGGCGCCGGTGTTCGTCGTGCTCGGCGACGGCACGTTCGGTTTCCACATGGCGGAGTTCGAAACCGCCGCCCGCCGCAAGCTGCCGTTCGTCGCCGTGGTCGGCACCGACTCGCGCTGGAACGCCGAGTACAATCTGCAAGTGCGCGACTACGGCCGCGACCGCGCCGTCGGCTGTGAACTCACCCCCGCGCGCTACGACCTGGTCGCCGTCGCGCTGGGCGGCCACGGCGAACTGGTGGAAAAACCCGAGGACATGCCCGGCGCGATCGAACGCTCGCTGGCCAGCGGCAAGCCGGCCTGCATCAACGTGATGGTGGAGAGCATCCCCTCCCCCGTGGTGCGCCGGCCGACCTAGGCGGCGTCGCATGTCCGCCGACGCCGAACGGCGTGCCGCCGCCTGGTTGCAGGCCTGGGACGCATCGGGGACGCATCGCACCGGCACGGCTGGCGATGCCGCCGGCGCCGCGTGGCTGGCGCAAGCGGCCGCGTCGCTTGGGGCGGCCGCCGCGGTGGAAGAGTTCGCGCTGGACCGCATCGATCCGATCGCCGCGTATCTGGAGGTGGACGGCATCCGGTTCGATGGCGTTCCGGTCTTCGACGCACCGGCGACCGGCGCGGACGGCGTCACCGGCACGCTCGGCACCGTCGGCAGCGCCGCCACGATCGCGGTGGCGGAGCTGTCGCCGCACGCCGTCTATAGCGGCGAATACCGCGCGCTGCGCAGCAACCCCGCGCATGCCGGACTGGTCGTCGTCTGCCAGGGCGCGCAACCGGGCCTGGCGTTGCTCAATGCGGAACAGTTTCGCCATCCGTACGGCGCCCCCGCGATCCAACTGCCCAGCGAGGCGCGCGAGCCCATCAGATCGGCCATTGCCAGCGGTGCCGCCGCGCGGTTGGTGGCGCATAGCGCGCGCACCCCGGCACGCGCCAGCAACGTCGTGGTGACGATCGGCGGGCGCGATCCTTCGGGTCCGCCGCTCGTGGTGATGACGCCGCGCAGTTCCTGGTGGCAATCCACCGCCGAGCGCGGCGGCGGCCTGGTATGCTGGCTCGAATCGTTACGCGCAATGATCGCTGCGCCGCCGCGCTGCGACGTGGTGTTCACCGCCAACAGCGGCCACGAACTTGGCCATATCGGCCTGGACGACTGCATCGCGCGGCACCCCGGCTGGGACCGCCCGGACGGCGCGATCTGGGTGCATTACGGCGCCAATCTCGGCGCCACGGATGGCAAACTGACCCTGCTCTCGAACGACGGCGCCTTGCGCGCAGTGGCCGCGGAAGCGCTGGCGCAAGCAGGCCAGCCGCCCGATGTGCTGGCGCCCGCGACACAGGTGCCGAGCGGCGAAACGCGCGACATCCATCGCGCCGGCGGCCGCTACGTCACGCTGGTCGGCGGCAACAGGCTGTTCCATCTGCCGCAGGATCGCTGGCCCCACGCGGTGGACCCGCGCGCGGTCGCGCGGATCGCCGCCGCCGCGGCAAGCCTGGTCACCGCATTAACCTGCTGAGTGCCACCGCCGAGCGCTGCCACCGCTCCGCTCCCGGCAAGAAAC
>JBEKNT010000342.1:0-7719 GCA_049522565.1 Acetobacteraceae bacterium | reverse complement strand
CACCCACCGTTTCGAACTGCACCGCGCCGTGGCCGGGGGATGCCACTTCCATCGCCACCCGTCCGTGCCGCACCAGGTAGATCCAGTCGGCCGGGTCCTCGGCGTGAAACAGGTACTCGTCGGCGTTGAACCGCGTGTTCTTGGCGCAGCCCGCCGCCAGGTCGATGAATTCCTGGCCGAGACCGGCGAACAACCGATGCTCGGCGAGGATGCGTTCAAGCCCCTCCATCCTGCCCTCCCCCTGCATCCCGCCCTACCGGCGCATCGCCGCGAATGGCGCGGACCTCCTCGGTGATATCGATGCCGACCGGGCACCAGGTGATGCAGCGACCGCAGCCGACGCAGCCGGACGTGCCGAACTGGTCCACCCAGGTCGCCAGCTTGTGGGTCATCCATTGGCGATAGCGCGACCGCGGCGAGGCGCGGACGCTGCCGCCGTGGATGTAGGAAAAGTCCGTGGTGAAGCAGGAATCCCAGCGCCGGATACGTTCCGCCGCACCGCTCAGGTCGTTGGCGTCGCTGACGCTGGTGCAGAAGCACGTGGGGCAGACGGCGGTGCAGTTGCCGCAGGTCAGGCAGCGGGCGGCCACGTCGTCCCAGCGCTTGTGCTCCAGGTTGTCGAGCAGGAGATCGTGCAGGTCGTCGGCGCGGAGTTGGCGGCCCATGCTGGCCGCGGTGTGCGCGACGATCCCGGCGGCGCGGTCCAGGTCGCCCTGCGTCGCCGCGCGCTGCGGCAGGCGCGCGCGCAGTGCGGCGCCGCGCTCGCTGCCGATCTCCAGCAGGAATTCGTGCGGTTCGCCGGGCATTTCGGTCAGCGCGAGGTCGTAGCCGGCGCTGGCCTTCGGGCCGGTGTTCATCGAGGTGCAGAAACAGGTGCCGCCGGCCTGGCCGCAATTCACCGCGACGATGAACGCACCCTCCCGGCGGGCCTGATAGTGCTTGTCGACATAGGGACCTTGCAGGAACACCCGGTCCTGGATGGCGATGGCGTGCAGTTCGCAGGCGCGGACGGCGAGGAAGGCGAAGCGTTCCGATGGCTCGGGATCGGTGGTGACGTGGATGCCGGCGGCGTCGCGTTCGGCGCGCCACAGCCGCAGCAGCGGCGGATGCAGGAAGCGCTTCCAGGCGTGCGGCCCGACCGCATAGCCGAACAGCGCGTCGTCGTCCCGGCGTTTCAGCCGGTAATGACCGCCGTCCTGTTCGTCGGTCCAGCCGGCGGGAAGGTCGGCCAACGTCTCGATATCGTCATAGACGATGGCGTCGTCGCGCCGCGTCGGGCCGAGGACGCGAAAGCCGTCCGCGCGCAGTCCGGCGATCAGGGCCGCGAGTCCATCCCGTGTGATGACCGACGGTTCGTGCTCCATGTGCACAGCCTGCGGTGCATCCTAAACACCCGCATTGATCCAGCGCAATTGTCGCACAGAAAACCTCTCCCGCCAGAGTGGGAGAGGTCGCCGCAAAGCGGCGGGTGAGGGTGCCGCGCGCGCCCCCTGCCACGTTTCGGGCGGCGTGCTGCGAGATCGAGCGAAACCGTGGCACCCTCACCCTCGGCGCTATGGCGCCTCGACCTCTCCCGCGCAGCGGGAGAGGTTTCGGGCCGGGTCAGGCGGCGGCTTTCACCGCGATCTTCTTCGGCTCGACCTTCGCCTCGGCCGCCTTCGGCAAGGTCACCGTCAGCACGCCCTTGGCGAATTCGGCGCCGATCTTGTCGCGATCCACGCCGTCAGGCAGCGCAAAGCTGCGCCGGAACGAGCCGAAGCTCCGCTCCGACAGGTAGTAGTTCTTCTCCTTCTTCTCCTGCTCCTGCTTTTTCTCGCCCTTGATCGTCAGCATGTCGTCGGTGAGCGCCACCTCGATATCGCTTTCCGCCATGCCGGGGAGTTCGGCAGTCAGCTTGTAGGCATCGGCGTCCTCGGTCACGTCGATGGCCGGGTTAGGCATGGTCAACGCGGTCTCGAAGCGGAACGGCACGTCGACGTCGAACATGCGCCGTAGCGACGGCATGCCGAAACCATTCGAGAATCGGTCGAACAGACGGTCCATTTCGGTGCGGAACGACCGCCACGTATCCGGCGTGGTCGGCGCCGGCACGGTTTTCTTCACTTCCACTGGGGTCGTAGCCATGGTTTTCCTCCGTCGGTGGTGTGCCTGAGCGAAGGCGCGGCGAGCTTCCGCCGATTGGTTAAAATTGCATTGATCCAGGTCAAAGTTGACGTCGCCCGCTGGCGAATTCCTCGCCGCGTGGTTTTCCGGCATCGCCCGCCGACAGCAACGGCGCGGCCTCGTCCGGCGGTTTCCCCCGCGCTTTCCGCCCACCGCTTGACCTGGATCAACGCGACCGTGTGAAGCTGTGGATAGCATCCCTGGCAGCAACCAGGCACAAGCAAAGGAGGGGGCGATGGCAAAAGCCGCAGACGAGCATGAACGGCGGATTCGCGCCCGCGCCATTCGCCACTGGCGCGAAGACGGCTCGCCGAAGGGACGCATGGAGGAGTACCTGGAACGCGCGCGGGAATTGCAGGCGTTCGAGGACCATCCGGACGCCGCTCTGCTGCCCAACCCGATGACCCAGCACCACGGCGAGGTGGTGCCGCAGGAACCGGTCGAGGAAGCCGAACTGATGGAAAACCTTGGCGAATTCCCCGGTCTGCTGTCCGACCAGGGGGATCGCAGCACGGTGCCGATGACCCGCAAGAAAGCCCGCCAGGTGCTGCGGGAGGACTGACGCCGCTGCCCTGGCCCGGGCCGGCCCTGGCGGCTGCCTGCCCTGCCTGCCCTGCCCGCCCCGGCATTCGCCCCGCGCAGCCGGGGGCAGCGATGGTATGGCCGCGGACAGAAGCGCGCCACCCGCCCGCCGTTCACTCCTGGGCAACACTTCCCTGGCAGTGTGCGCCAGACGGTCCCCTCCGGACCGGTGGAGCACAGCATTGCAGCCGAACCAACCGGCCGGTCGGCGCCTTCTGGTGGTGGACGACGAACATATCGAACGCATGCTGGTGGCGCACGCCGCGGCGCCGCTGGGCTTCACTGTGGATGCCGCCGGCAACCTGGAGGAAGCAGCCCGCCTGCTCGACCAGCACGTCTACGACGCCATCGTGCTCGACCTGGCGCTCGGCGAAACCGAGTCGATCAGCCTGCTGCCCGCGCTGCGCTCCGGCGCATCCGACCCGGTCCTGATCTTCGTCTCCGGCATGGACGACCGGGTGCGCGCCGCCAGTGCCCGGCTGGCCGGAACGCTCGGCTTGCGGGTGGCCGGCGCCTTGGCCAAGCCGGTGGTCCCCGCCGCGCTGCGGGACCTGCTGCGCAGCACCCCGGAACGCTCCGCGTCGCCGGCCCCGACGGACGCGATCCCGCCGAGCGAGGCGGAACTCGCGCTGGCGCTGGCGCAGGGCGCGCTTGCCGCTTCGTTCCAGCCGAAGGTCGCGCTGCGCAGCCGGACGGTCACCGGCGTGGAGGCGCTCGTCCGCTGGCATCGCCCCGACGGAACCGTCCTGCTGCCCGACCTGTTCATCCCGCTGGCCGAGGCGAGCGGCCTGATCGTGCCGCTGACCGCGGTCATCCTGCAGCAATCCTTCGCCGCCTGCCGGCGCTGGCAGTTGCGCCATCCGACCTGCGGCGTGGCGGTGAACATCTCCCCCCTGGCGCTGGCCAACCCGGCGCTGCCGGACCAGATCGAGGACATGCTGCGGCGCGCCGACCTGCCGCCCGCCGCCCTGATCGCCGAGATCACCGAGAGCATGATCATCGCCGACCCGGTGCTGGCGGCCGAGGTGCTGACCCGATTGCGCATCAAGGGGATCGGCCTGGCAATCGACGATTTCGGCACCGGCCACTCGTCGCTGCTGTCGCTGATGCGGCTGCCGTTCACCGAATTGAAGATCGACAAGTCGTTCGTCGGCGCCTGCGAGACGGACATGGAGGCATGGAAGATCATCCGCGCCACCATCTCGCTGGCGCACGAGCTGGGCATGTCGGTGGTGGCCGAGGGGATCGAGACCGCCTCGATCGCGCGCCGGCTGGCGGAGGTGGGGTGCGACATCGGCCAAGGCTGGTATTTCGGCCGGGCGATGACCGAGGCGGGGCTGGAGGACTGGCTCGGGCGGCAGGCACCAACCCGAGGGTGACGGGGCGGCTTGCCACTCCCCCGGCTGAGTGCGGCCCAATGGTGCCCCGGCAAAGCCTCACCGGGCCGACGCGGCATCGGCCCCGGCGCCATAGCGTGCGACCAGGGCATCCCACAGGGCGTTCGCTTCGGCCCGCTCGCCGGCCGCCGACACCCGCACCGCGGTCTGCACCATCACCAGGCGCGCGCCCGGATCGACATAGATCGACTGGCCGTGGATGCCGAGGAGGGAAAATTGCCGGCGCGATCCGGGGAACAGCCAGACCTGGTAGCCGTAGCCCATCGACGGCGTCGCGCGGCGTGGCGAGAACGGACTGTCCGGCGGCGCCGTCGTGGCATCCAGCAGCCACTGGCGCGGGATGATCTGGTGCCCGCCGATCGCCCCGTCATGCGCCAGCAGCAGGCCCAGCCGAGCCCAGTCGCGCAACACCGCGCTGAAACAGCAATACGCCACCTCCTGCCCGCTGTGATCGACCGTCCAGGTAGCGTCTGCCTCGGCGCCCATCGGTTGCCAGATGCGGCTTTGCAGATACGCCGCCGGCGACATGCCGACGGCGTGCGTCAGCACCAGGCCCAGCACCTCGGTCTGCACCCCGCCATAGTTGAAATGCGTGTCGGGCAGGGCCTCGCGTGTGTCGAACATCGCGACGGCATGCGCCGTGTCATAGCCCGACTGGCCGAACAGCACGCGGCTCAGTTTGGCATTGTCCGCCGAGGGATCGGTGTAGTCCTCACGGAAGGCCACGCCCGAGGCCATGTGCAGCAGCGCGCGCAGGCTGGTCTGGCCGAACGCGGTGCCGGCCAGTGCCGGCACATAGGTCTGTGCCAGGTCGTCAACCGACCGGATCCGGCCCTCGCCGATCGCGACGCCGATCAGCATGGCGACGATCGTCTTGGCCATCGACTGCGACAGCAGCCGGTCCTGGTCGGTGCGGCCATACTGGTAATGCTCGAACAGGATCGTGTCGTCGCGCGCGATCAGCAGGCCGGTCACCGGGTTATGCGCCAGGTAGTCGCCCAGCGTGTGCGTGGCGCCGCGGAACGGGTAGGTCGGGGCGATCTCCTCCGATGCGCGACGCAGTTCCGCGGGGGAAGCGGCCTTGGCCACCCGATGGAACGGCCAGATGCGGTCGTAGTGGCTGTAGGTTCCGACCATCGCCATCTGCGCCGGGGCGCCGCGGCCGCCGATCGGGTAGTTCTGCAAGGCCCCGTACAGCAATGCGTCGGGGCCGGTGGCGGAGACGACCGGATCGGCCGCTGCGAACAGTGGGCCCGGCAGCAGCAGCAGCAGGGTGATCCAGAGCCGGCGCATCGTCCTCCTCCCGCGTGGCGGACCGCGCCATCGCGGCCTGGCGGTCACCTGCGTCGGAGTATAACCGACCTGCAGGCGGATGCCTTGGTCCGCGCCGTCGCGAAGCCGGGTTTTGCGGGCGGTGGTTGCGGCGGGCCAGCGCGTCCTACGATGCCGCCGGCATGCGCAGCCGTTGCACGGCCTCGCGTACCGTGGGATCGAGGTGGATCGCGGGATCGTCGAAATGCGCCAGGATCTCGCGTCGCATCCGCGGATCCCAGAATTGCCGCAGGTGGCCGGCGATCGACTCGACCGCCTGGTCGTGCTTCTGATGGGCGAAGAACTTGCCGATCTGGTTCGCCATATAGGCAAGCTTCTCAGGCGACATGCTGCACCCTCTGTGTGGCGATCCCGCTGATGCCCCCCGGGGCGATCGCCGGGGGAGTCCCGTTGGCAAGCAGGGTGGTGATCCCCGGGACGATGCGCGACCCGTGGGTGAACACTTCGAACTCGTCGCCGCGGGCGATGCCGATCAGCGTGATGCCGGCGGTGTCCGCCAGACGCAGCGCGAGCGCCGTCGGCGCCGACACCGCAACCACCACCGGCGCCCCGAGCATCGCCGCCTTCTGCACCAGTTCGACGGAGATGCGGCTGGACAGCAGCAACAACCCGTCGCCCGCCGCCACCTGAGCGCGCGCCAGCGCACCGGCAAGCTTGTCGAGCGCATTGTGCCGACCGACATCCTCACGCAACGCGACCATGCCGCGCGACGGATGCCAGAGGGCGGCGGCATGCACCGCACGGGTCTGGTGGTTCAGGCGCTGGCCCGCCGGCATTGCCGCCATTGCCGCGACCACGTTGGCCGCGGTGAAGCGAGGATCGGCGGTGACGCGCGGCGGCTGGCGAATCGCATCGGCCAGGCTTTGCAGGCCGCACAAGCCGCAACCGCTCGGGCCGGCGAGCCGACGCTGGCGGACGGTCAGCGCATCGATGCGCTCCGGCGCCAGCCACAGGCGCAGTTCGATGCCCTCGTCGGCCGCAACGATTTCGATTTCCTCGATTTCGTCGGCGCGCTGGACGACGCCTTCCGTCAGGCTGAAACCGACGGCGAAGTCTTCCAGGTCGCCGGGAGTCGCCAGCATCACCGCATGCGTGGTGCGGTTGTACGTCAGCGCCACCGGGGTTTCGTCCGGGATGGTGCGTGGCCCGTCGGTCGCGGCATCGCCGCGCCATGCGGTGCGCACGACGGTACGGGCGGGGTTCATCGGTCTACTACCTCTCCCGCGCTCGGCGGGAGAGGTCGAGATGCGAAGCGGCGAGGGTGAGGGTGCAGCGGGGCGACCCGATCACCCTCACCCTCGGTGCTGACGCACCTCGACCTCTCCCACTGCGTGGGCGAGGTGTACATCATTCGGCCGCCGCCGCTGTGATGCGCCGGCTGGCGGTGGTCAGCTCGCGGTACGACTGCTGCCATTCGCTCGGTCCGTTCGACGGCGAGATCTGCACCGCCGTCACCTTGTACTCCGGACAGTTCGTCGCCCAGTCGGAATAGTCGGTCGTTACGACGTTGGCTTGCGTCGCCGGATGGTGGAACGTCGTGTACACGACGCCCGGCGCCACCCGATCGGTGACGTGCGCGCGCAATGTGGTCGCTCCGGTGCGGCTCGCCAGCCGTACCCAGTCGCCGTCGCGCACACCACGTTGCTCCGCGTCGTGCGGATGGATCTCCAGCAGGTCTTCCGGATGCCACACCACGTTCTCGGTGCGCCGGGTCTGCGCCCCGACATTGTATTGCGACAGGATGCGTCCGGTGGTCAGCAGCAGCGGGAAACGCGGGCCGATCTTCTCGTCGGTCGGCACGTACTCGGTGACCATGAAGTTGCCCTTGCCGCGCACGAAGCCGTTCACGTGCATGATCGGCGTGCCCTCCGGCGCCTTGTCGTTGCACGGCCATTGGATCGAGCCCTGCTGCAACCGCTCGAACGACACGCCGGCGAAGGTTGGCGTGGTGCGGGCGATCTCGTCCATGATCTGCGACGGATGGGTGTAGTTCCAGTCCTGCCCCATGGCGCGGGCGACCTCCTGGGTGACTTCCCAGTCCGCCAGGCCGGCGCGCGGCCGCATCACCTTGCGCACCAGGTTGATGCGGCGTTCCGCGTTGATGAACGTGCCGTCCTTCTCCAGGAAGGTCGAGCCCGGCAGGAAGACATGCGCGTAGGTCGCGGTCTCGTTCAGGAACAGGTCGTGCACCACGACGCATTCCATCGCCGCGAGACCCGCCGTCATGTGATGCGTGTCGGGATCG
>JBEKNT010000341.1:0-7726 GCA_049522565.1 Acetobacteraceae bacterium | reverse complement strand
CCCTCCCTCAAGGGGAGGGGGAGTCTCTTTTCGGGAGCCTTCTTATGACCGCCGACACTTTCGACGACCTGCGCGACCTCTACCAGGAAGTGATCCTCGATCACGGCCGGCACCCGCGCCATGCCCACCGCCTCGAATCCTTCGATGCTTCCGCCAAGGGCGACAACCCGATGTGCGGCGACCGCATCGAGGTGTGGGTGAAGCTGGCGCCCGACGGCAGCATCGCCGACACCGGGTTCGACGCGCGTGGCTGCGCCATCAGCGTCGCCTCGGCCGACCTGATGGCGGAGACCGTGAAGGGCCGCAGCAAGGCCGACACGCAGGCCTTGTTCGAAGCCTTCCGCGCGATGGCGCGCACCGGCACCTGTCCGGCCTGCGACGCCGCCCTGGCCGGGCCGCTGGAACGGTTGCAGCCGCTGGCGGGCGTGCACGAATACCCGTCGCGGGTGAAATGCGCCACGCTGGCGTGGCATGCGCTGATCGCCGCATTGGCCGGCGGCAAGGAGGCGACCAGTGAATGACATGAGCGCCAGTCACACCGCCTGGACCCCGGAGGGCGAGACCGCGCCGCGGCCCACCGAGGACGCGCTGATCGCCGCGATCGGCACCGTGTACGATCCGGAAATCCCGGTGAACATCTACGAACTCGGCCTGATCTATGCCATCGACATCGGCGACGACGGCAGCGTGAAGGTGGAGATGACGCTGACCGCGCCGGCCTGTCCCAGCGCCCAGGAACTGCCGATCCAGGTGCGCGACGCGGTGATGGCGGTGCCGGGCGTCTCCGGCTGCGACGTGGAGACCGTTTGGGACCCGCCCTGGGATCCAAGCCGGATGAGCGACGAAGCCCGGCTGCAATTGAATATGTTCTGATCGAGCACGACATAGAACGAGCCATGAGCACGACAACAGCAACACCTCGCAAGACCCGCGCCCTGCCGCCGCTGATGACGCTGACCGACGCAGCGGCGGACCGCCTGCGCCGCCTGTATGAAAAGGGCGAGCAGGGCAAGCTGCTGCGCATCGGCGTGAAGACGAAGGGGTGTTCCGGCATGTCGTACGACATGAGCTGGACCGATGCGCCAGCGTCGACCGACGAAGTGGTTACCGACAAGGGACTGACCGTTCTGGTGGACCGTAAGGCGTCGCTGTTCCTGATCGGCACGGTGATGGACTACGAGACGAAGGCACTGGTCTCGGGGTTCACCTTCGTCAATCCGAACGAGAAGGGCCGCTGCGGCTGCGGTGAAAGCTTCCACGTTTAATTGCCTCTCCCGCCAAGCGGGAGAGGGCGGCGCGCAGCGCCGGGTGAGGGTGATCGGATCGGCACGCCGCAAGCAGATGCCGTGTGCCGACCCGATCACCCCCACCCTCGGCACTCCCGCGTCTTGACCTCTCCCGCGAAGCGGGAGAGGTTTTACGACAAATCAAGGGGAGTCGACGCCGATGGATCGCTCGCTAGAGCAACGCACGATGCGCAAAGTGTATTTGCGCCTGCTGCCGTTCGCCATGATCGTGTATTTCTTCTGTTACCTCGACCGCATCAATGTCGGCTTCGCGGCGTTGACCATGAACCAGGCCATCGGCCTGACCGCCGCGGCGTACGGTGTCAGCGCCGGCGCGTTCTACCTCGGCTACTGCCTGTTCGAGGTCCCGAGCAACATCGTGCTGGACAAGGTCGGCGCGCGGCTGTGGATCGCCCGCATCATGGTCACCTGGGGCCTCGCCTCCGGCGCCACCGCCTTCATCGTCGGCCCCAACAGCTTCTTGCTCGTCCGTTTCTTGCTCGGAATGGCCGAGGCCGGCCTGTTCCCCGGCATCGTCCTGCTGTTCACCTACTGGTTCCCCGATCACCATCGCGCCCGCATCGTCTCCAGCTTTACCCTGGCGCTGCCGATCTCGGTCGCCCTGGGCGCGCCGATCTCCACCGCCGTGCTGGGCATGGACGGGTTCCTCGGCATCGCCGGCTGGAAGTGGATCTATCTCATCGAGGCCGCGCCGACCGTATTGCTCGGCATCGGCGTGCTGTTCTACCTGACCGACAAGCCGGAACAGGCGCGCTGGCTCAGCGCCGATGAGAAGGCCTGGCTGACCAACCGGCTGGCGGCGGAGAAGCACGCCGTCGAATCGGTGCGCACCTACAGCTTCCTCCAGGCGCTGTTCAATCCCAAGGTGCTGCTGCTGTGTCTCAACTACCTGGGCATCGTCACCGCCAGCCTCGGCGTCGTGCTGTTCGTTCCGCAGATGATCAAGTCGCTCGGGGCCACCAACATGGGGACCGGCTACGCCACCATGCTGGCCTATATCTGCGGCGCGATCAGCATGGTGAGCTGGGGCTGGGTCTCCGACCGGATGGGCGAGCGCCGCTGGAACCTGTTCTGGGCCTGCATGGTCTCCACCGCCGGACTGGTGATCGCCGGGCTGGCCATGGGCACCTGGTGGGCGCTGGCCGGGCTGTGCATCGCCACCGCCGGCTTCTACGGCACCAAGGGACCGTTCTGGTCGATGCCGTCGATGATGCTGACCGGGACGGCGGCAGCGGCCGGCATCGCCTGGATCAACTCGGTCGGCAATGTCGGCGGGTTCTTCGGTCCGGCGATCGTCGGCTGGCTGAAGGACGTCACCGGCAGCTATTCGGGCGGCCTGTATGGGCTGGCACTGTTCACGCTGATGTCGGCGGTCACCGCCGCCTTCGGGCTGCACATCCCGCGCCGGGTTGCACGCGTGGTACAGCAGCCAGCGGCGGCCGAGTAACACGACTCGCACCGCGGCACGCCGTCGTGTAGACGGCGTGCCGCCGGCCGCCTGACGCGGGCGGTCGCATCACGCAGCGACCGGCGGACCCATGGCTTGCACCCACATTGTCGGCGCCGGGCTGGCCGGCCTGTCCGCAGCGCTGGCGCTCACCGAGGCCAGGCGCGAGGTCACGCTGTACGAGGCCGGCCCCGCGGCCGGCGGGCGCTGCCGCTCCTATTTCGACCGCGAACTCGGCCTGACGATCGATAATGGCAACCACCTGCTGCTGTCCGGCAACCGCGCCACCTTCGCCTACCTCAAGGCGATCGGCGCGACCGGCAAGCTGGGCGGACCGGCGCAGGCACGGTTTCCGTTCATCGACCTGGCCAGAGGCGTGCGTTGGACCCTGCGGCCCAACGCGGGGCCGATCCCGTGGTGGCTGCTGCTGCCGTCCCGCCGGGTGCCGCAGGCTCGCCTGGCGGACTACCTGGCGCTGCTGGCGCTGACCCGTCGCACCGACGACACCACCGTCGCGATGGCACTGCGCCATGGCTGGCTGTATTGGCGGCTGATCGAGCCCCTGGCGATCGCCGCGCTCAACACGCCGCCGCGCGAGGCGCTGGCCCGGCTGCTCGGCGCCGTGCTGCGCGAGACGCTGCTGCGGGGCGGCTCGGCCTGCCTGCCTCGCTTCCCGCGCGCCGGCCTGTCCGATGCGCTGGTCGATCCGGCCATCGCCACGCTGCGCGCCCGCGGTGCGACCATCCACTTCAGCCGGCGCATCGCCGGGCTGGAGATTGCCGGCGAGCGCGTCGTGGCGTTGCAGACGCCGGACGGGCCGGTGCCGCTGGCGGCGGACGACGCGGTGGTGCTGGCGGTGCCGCCCTGGGTGGCGACGGCGCTGCTGCCTGACCTCACCGCGCCGGATGCGTTCGAGGCGATCCTCAACATCCATTTCCGCGTCGCGGCCGATCCGGGCGAGGCGGGGTTCGTCGGCCTGGTCGGCGGCACGGCGGAGTGGGTGTTCGTCAAGCCGGACCATGTGTCGGTGACCATCAGCGCCGCGAACCGCATGGTGGACCGGCCGGCGGAGACGATCGCCGCCGCGGTCTGGCCCGACGTGCGGACGGCGCTGGGGCTGGAGGGCGAGATGCCGCCGTATCGGGTGGTGAAGGAGCGGCGCGCCACCTTCGCTGCCACCGCGGTGCAGGAACGGCTGCGCCCCGGCGCGCGGACTACGCTGGCGAACCTGGTGCTGGCCGGCGACTGGACCGCGACCGGGCTGCCGGCAACCATCGAGGGCGCCATCCGGTCCGGACGGAACGCGGCCGAGGCGCTGCGCGGAAGGTAGGGGTACGGCGGGGCGATCCGATCGCCCTCACCCTCGATGCCCTCGCGTCTCGCGTCGATCCGCTTCGCGGCCTGGGTCCAGTTCGCGGCCCAAGCCCACGAAGCGGGTGAGGTTTTCTTCGACCTCGTCGAGCAATAACCGAATCATCGACGGGCGGATCGCAACGCCGTCTCATGGCCGGTGCCGGCCATGCCACGGGTGTTGCCACGGCGCGGCTTGAAGCGCTCGTTTCCCCGTGCGGCACTTAAAGCAGGAACACCGCCATGGCGATCAGCAGCAGCGCGACGAAGATCGTGCCGGCCATCGCGGCACCGGTGAAGCCGGACCACATCCGCTGGCGATCCGCCAGGAAGGCTTCCGGCGTGGTGGGGCCGGTGAATTGCGTATTCGTGCCGTGGTGTCCTGACATGCGGTCTCCGGCTGGGCAGGCGTAGCCGGGTCACGCCCGGCGACGAGGTGGAAACTGGATTTGACCCCGTTCTATTCGACCTGGGCGCCCAGCGGCAAGGGGTTGGCCAGCGCCGAGTCCGCCGGCGCCGCCGCACCCGGCCGGCCAGTCGCGAAGCCGGCCAATGCGGCGGGATAGAGCCGGTGCTCCTGCACCAGCACACGCGCGGCCAGGCTCTCCTCGCTGTCGCCCGGCAACACCGGCACCGCCGCCTGGGCCAGGATCGGGCCCTCGTCCATCGTCTCGGTGACCAGGTGCACAGTGCAGCCGTGCAGCTTCACGCCGGCCGCCAGCGCGCGGGCGTGGGTGTGCAGGCCGGGAAAGGCCGGCAGCAGGCTGGGGTGGATGTTCAGCATGCGGCCCTGCCAGGCGGCCACCAGGAACGGCGTCAGCAGTCGCATGTAGCCGGCGAGACAGACGATCTCCACGCCGGCCTGCCGCAGCGCCGCGTCGATCGCCGCCTCGTGCGCCGCGCGGTCCTTGCCGAAGCGGCGGTGGTCGATGGTGGCGACGGGCACGCCGGCATCGGCGGCCAGGGCGATCCCCGGCGCGGCGGGTTGGTTGGACAGCACCAGGGCGATGGCCGCCGGGTAGCCGGGGGCGCGGGCTGCGTGGAGCAAAGCGGCCATGTTCGAGCCGCGGCCGCTGATCAGGACGCCGACGCGGCGGGTCATGGGGCGCGTACCACCTCTCCCGCTGCGTGGGCTGGGGCCGCGGCGAAGCGGTTCGACGCGCCGCGAAGCGGCGGGTGAGGGGCCCGCGGCGCCCCAGGGCCAACTTGCGGGGCGGGGTGGTGCAAAATGCGTGCGTGCCGCGGCACCCTCACCCTCGGCGCTCGCGCGCCTCGACCTCTCCCGCGCAGCGGGAGAGGTTTTTTCATGCCAGCCACCCGATCGGCAGCGCGATGCGCACGGCGGCCTCGCCGGTCCCCGCCTCGATCCTGCCGATTCGCGTTACTTGCTCGCCCTCGGCCTCCAGCAGCTTCGCCGCTGCCTCGGCGTCGCCCTCGTTGACCACCAGCGCCATGCCGATCCCGCAATTGAACACCCGCAGCATCTCGTCCGCCGCCACGCCGCCGGTGCGCGCCAGCCAAGCGAACACCGGCGGCACGGTCCAACATGGCTCCAATGCCGCGATGCAGCCCTCCGGCAGCACGCGCGGCAGGTTGCCGGGCAGGCCGCCACCGGTGATATGCGCCGCCGCCTTCAGCAGCCCCGCGCGGTGCAGTGCCAGCAGCGAGCGCACATAAATCCGGGTCGGCGTCATCAGCGCCTGCCCCAACGTCGGGCGGGGCGTCTGATCCGGCGCGAACGGCGCCGGCACGTCCCAGCCGAGGCCGCTGGCCGCGACCACCCGGCGCACCAGGGAAAACCCGTTGGAGTGCAGGCCGTCGCTCGCCAGCCCCAGCACCGCGTCGCCCGGCGCCACACCGCGCGGCAACAGCGCCTCGCGCTCGGCCGCGCCGACCGCAAAGCCCGCCAGGTCATAGTCGCGGCCGCCATACATGCCGGGCATTTCCGCGGTCTCGCCGCCGACCAGCGCACAGCCCGCCTCGGCGCAGCCCGAGGCGATCCCGGCAATCACCGTCCGCGCCGCCGCGACGTCCAGCGCCCCGGTGGCGAAGTAGTCGAGGAAGAACAGCGGCTCGGCGCCCTGCACCACCAGGTCGTTGACGCACATCGCCACCAGGTCGATGCCGACCGTCGCGTGCAGGCCGGTCTCGATGGCGATGCGCAGCTTGGTGCCGACACCGTCGGTGGTCGCCACCAGCACCGGATCGAGGAATCCGGCCGCCTTCGGGTCGAACAGCGCGCCGAAGCCGCCGAGGCCGCCCAGCACGCCGGGCCGCCCGGTGGCGCGGGCCAACGGCTTGATCTGCTGCACCAGCGCCTCGCCCGCGTCGATATCGACGCCGGCCGCCCGGTAGCTCAAACCATTGCCGCTGGCCGCCTGCGATTGCGGGTCCCCACTGGTCATGTCGGCCCTCGATACGCTAAGGCGGAAAACACTGGCGGACAGAACCATGGCCGGCCCTTCCGGCGCAACCCAGCGGGGGCGCATAGGCGGCAAAAGACGGAGGAATCCCCGCGGATGCCGGACGGAACCCAGGTCAGCCGCAACGCGTCGGGTGCATTGCTCACGCTGCCCAACGTCATAACGTTCGGCCGGCTCTGCGCCGTTCCGGCGGCCTTCTGGCTGGTCATCGACCACCGTCCGGCCTACGCTTTCTTCCTGTTCGTCGCCGCCGGCATTTCCGACGCGGTGGACGGTTACCTGGCCCGCCGCTGGGGCGGCAATATGGTCGGCGCGGTGCTCGACCCGGTGGCCGACAAGGCGTTGCTGGTGACGATGTATGTGACCCTCGCCGCGGTGAACGAGCTGCCCGACTGGCTGGCGACCCTGGTGGTGTTTCGCGACCTGGTGATCGTCGGCGGCGTGATCGTGCTGGCGGTGCTCGGGCAGGCCGTCGCCATCCGGCCGCTCTACGTGTCGAAGCTCAACACCGCGCTGCAAATCCTGCTGGTGGCGCTGACGCTGCTGCTCGCCGGCTTCGGGCTGGCGGCGCCGATCGCCATGCTGGTGTTGATCTGGGCGGTCGCGGCCACCACACTGGCTTCGGGTGCCGCCTATGTCTGGATTACCGTTCGTCGCCAATGAACCGAGGGGACCGACGCGGATGAGCGCCGCCGTCGAGCTGCCGCCCGAGCCAGCCGACCCGGCGTCGCCCCCGCTGCCGCCGCCCCCACTGTCGTCGCCCCCGCTGTCGTCGGCGGTGACGCCGCCACCACCGTCGCCAGCCCCGCCGCAGCCGCCCACACGCGGGCAGCGCATCGCGCTGGGGGCGGCGCTGCTGGTGGCCGTCTGGCTGGTGTTGCAGCTCTTTGCCTCGGTACTGGCGCCGTTCGTGGCGGCGGCGGTGCTCGCCTATGCGCTCGATCCGCCCACGTCGTATCTGACCCGGCTCGGCGTGCGTCGCGGCCTCGCGGCCCTGCTGATGATCCTGGCGGTGTTGTTTGCCCTGCTGCTGTTCGGCCTGCTGCTGTATCCGCTGATCCTGTCGCAGATCGGCCTGTTCATCGGCCGCGTGCCGCAATACGTGCAGTTGCTGCAGGCCTGGGCGCGCGAGGTCATCACCCACTTGCAGGAGAATTTCGGCTCCGACGTGGTGAACGACAAGTTGCGCGACCTGGTGA
>JBEKNT010000340.1:0-7740 GCA_049522565.1 Acetobacteraceae bacterium | reverse complement strand
GTGCCCCACAAACCCCTCCCCCCAACCTTGATCCGCTTCGCGGCTCAAGCCCTCCAGGGGAGGGGGAGCCTAAAGCAAGGAAGGCCCGCACATGAGGGCGTTGCCTCTCTCCATCGGCACCATCCATTTCGTCGGCATCGGCGGCATCGGCATGTCCGGCATCGCCGAGGTGCTGCACAATCTTGGCTATTCGGTGCAAGGCAGCGACATCGCCGATTCCGCCAACGTGAAACGTTTGCGCGACGCCGGCATCCCGGTCGCGGTCGGTCACGACGCAGCTAATCTCGGCTCCGCGCAGGTCGTCGTGGTTTCCTCCGCGATCCGGCGCGACAACCCCGAGATCGCCGCGGCCCGGGAAAAACTGATCCCGGTGGTGCGGCGCGCCGAAATGCTCGCCGAGCTGATGCGGTTGAAATGGTCGATCGCGGTTGGCGGCACGCACGGCAAGACCACCACCACCAGCCTGATCGCCGCGGTGCTGGAGGCGGCGCGGCTCGATCCGACGGTGATCAACGGCGGCATCATCAATGCGTACGGCACCAACACGCGGCTCGGCGCCGGTGACTGGATGGTGGTGGAGGCAGACGAATCCGACGGCAGCTTCCTGCGCCTGCCCGCGGTGATCGCCATCGTCACCAATATGGACCCGGAGCACCTGGACCATTGGGGCTCGGCCGAGGCGATGATCGCCGGCTACGATCAGTTCGTTGCCAACGTGCCGTTCTACGGATTTGCCGTGCTGTGCATCGATCATCCGTCGGTGCAGCAGATGATTCCGCGCTTGTCGGATCATCGCATCACCACCTACGGATTCTCGCCGCAGGCCGATGTGCGGGCCGAACGCGTGGTGCCCGACAAGCTGGGCTCCACCTTCGAGGTCATCGTCACCGACCGCGCGCGCAACCGCCAGCGGCGCATGGGTCCGTTCCGCCTGCCGATGCTTGGCAGCCACAACGTGCAGAACGCCTTGGCCGCGGTCGCGGTCGGTCTGGAGATGGAAATCGACGACGCCACGCTGCGCAGCGCGTTCCTCGGCTTCAAGGGCGTCAAGCGGCGCTTTACCAAGACCGGCGAGGCCGGCGGCATCACGGTGATCGACGACTACGGCCACCATCCGGTGGAGATCGCCGCGGTGTTGAAAGCGGCGCGCCAGGCCGGCGCGCGCGACGTCATCGCGGTGGTGCAGCCGCATCGCTACACGCGGCTCCATGCACTGTTCAACGAGTTCTGCACCTGCATGAACGACGCCGGCACGGTGATCGTCGCTGACGTCTATGCCGCGGGAGAAGCTCCCATCGAGGGTGTGAATCGCGATGCGCTGGTTGAAGGGCTGCGCGCGCGCGGCCACCGATCGGTGGTGGCGCTGCCGTCGCCGGCGCGGCTGGCGGAGATGGTGAACGCGATTGCCCGGTCGGGCGACTTCGTCGTGTGCCTCGGCGCCGGTTCGATCACGCAATGGGCTGCCACGCTGCCGGCGGAGCTGACCGAGCTGCAAGCCGCGGCGGCGCCGCGTCGCGCGGCGGGAGGTGGCGTATGACAACCTCTCCCCCCTGCGGGAGAGGTCGGCGCGCAGCGCCGGGTGAGGGTGATCGGGTCGCCCCGCTGCTGTCTTCCGCAACGTGCCGCACGCTGCACCGTCATCCGTCGCGCTTACATGCGCCGACCTCTCCCAATAGGTGGGAGAGGTTCTCATGACGATGCCCGCGCGCCTCACCCCTTCGCTGCTCGACTCGCTGCCGCCGTTGCGTGGCCGCGTGCAGGCGAACGCACCGCTCGCGCCGTTCACCTGGTTCCGCGTCGGCGGCCCGGCCGAGGCGCTGGTGCGGCCCGCCGATGCCGACGATCTCGCCGCGTTTCTCGGCGCGCTGCCGCTCGATATCCAGGTGCACGTGATCGGTGCCTGTTCCAATCTGATCATTCGCGACGGCGGCCTGCCGGGCGTCACTATCAAGCTGGCGCGTGGCTTCTCCGCGGTCACGACGGAAGCGGATGGCGTGATCGCCGGGGCCGCCGCACTCGACGTGACGGTGGCGGAACATGCCGCCGCCGCGGGACTGACCGGGCTGGAATTCCTCTCCGGCATTCCCGGAACGATCGGTGGCGCGATGACGATGAACGCCGGCGCCTATGGCGGCGAGGCGGCGCATGTCCTCGACTGGGCCGAGCTCGTCACGCGCTCCGGCGAACAGCGCCGCATGGCAGCGGCCGAGCTGGCATTTGCCTATCGCCATGCGCGGCTGCCGCACGGCGCGGTGGTCACCCGAGCGCGGCTGCGCGCGTTTCCCGGCGCACCGGTGGCGATCGCCGCGCGCATGAACGAGATCCGTGCCAACCGTGAAGCGTCGCAGCCGATCCGCGCGCGCACCGGCGGTTCCACGTTCCGCAACCCGCCGAGCATGAAGGCGTGGGAGCTGATCGACGCGGCCGGATGTCGCGGCCTGACCCGCGGCGGCGCCATGGTCAGCGAGAAGCACTGCAACTTCCTGATCAACACCGGCAACGCGACGGCAGCCGACATCGAAGGGCTCGGCGAGGAAGTGCGCCGGCGCGTGTTCGCTGCATCGGGGGTGAATTTGGATTGGGAGATCCATCGCATCGGCGTGCCCGCGCGCGGGCCGGAGGTGGTGGGATGACGATGTTGAGAAAACCTCTCCCGCCTGCGGCGGGAGAGGTCGGGGTGCGAAGCACCGAGGGTGAGGGTGATCGGGGCGGCACGCTGCAATAAATTGCTGCGTGCCGACCCGATCACCCTCACCCGGGGCTGCGCGCCGACCTCTCCCGCTCCGCGGGAGAGCTAAAGCGTGTCGCAGTCCTCTACGGCGGCATCTCCGCCGAACGCGACGTCAGCCTGTCCACCGGCATCCAGGTGATCGCAGCCTTGCGCGAGGCCGGCTTCAACGTCACCCCGATCGAAGTGAACGACGACCTCACAGCCGTCATCGCCGCGCTGACTCCGAAACCGGACGTGGTGTTCAACGCACTGCACGGCCGTCTCGGCGAGGACGGCGCGATCCAGGGCGTGCTTGACTGGCTCGGCATCCCCTACACGCACTCCGGTGTGCGCGCCTCGGCCCTTGCGATGGACAAGGCGGCGGCGAAGGCGGTGTTCGTCGCCAATGGCCTGCCGGTGGCGCGCGGCCGCGTCGTCCCGGTGGACGAACTGGAAGCCGCCGATCCGATCCCGCTACCTTATGTCGTAAAGCCGGTGAACGAGGGTTCCTCGGTCGGCGTCGAGATCATCCGCACCGGCGACAACCGCCGCGCCGAAGTGGCGCGCGCCTGGCGCTTCGGCACCGTCGCGATGGTGGAGGAATACATCGCCGGCCGCGAACTCACCGTCGGCGTGATGGGCGACCGCGCGCTGGGTGTGACGGAAATCATCGCCGAAGCCGGCGTGTTCTACGACTACGAATCGAAATACGCCGATGGCGGCTCGCGCCATATCATCCCCGCCGCGGTGCATCCGGACATCTACGCGCGCGCCCTTGACGTGGCATCGGCAGCGCATCGCGCACTTGGCTGCCGCGGCGCGACACGCTGCGACTTCCGCTACGACGATACGGCAGGCGAACCAGGTCGCCTTGTGCTGCTCGAGATCAACACGCAACCCGGCCTCACGCCCACCTCGCTGCTGCCAGAGCAAGCGGCGCATCTGGGAATGAGTTTCCCGCAGCTTTGCACTTGGATGGTGGAGAACGCCGCATGCCGCGCGTGAGCCGCTCGCCGCGCAACTCGGTCAACGACCGTCCGGCGCGGCTGAAACTCTGGTTGCGGCGGCAGAAGAAACTGCTTCGCCCCGCCGCCTGGGCCGCATTCTCCGTCCTGCTCGCCCTCCTGCTCATCGGCGTGCTGCGATCCGCCGCGCCCGGCGGCACGCTGGCCACGTTGCGCGAGCATGTCGGCAATGCCACCGCCTTCGCCGGGCTGCGCGTGCGCGACATCGTCATCGAAGGTCGCGCCAACACACCCGAGCCACTGCTGCGCGCCGCGCTCGGCGTCAACAAGGGCGATCCGATGCTTGGATTTTCGCTGGAACAGGCGCGCCAGCGGATCGAGACGCTGTCCTGGATCGAGCATGCCACCGTCGAACGTCGCCTGCCCGATACGATCGTGGTGAACATCCAGGAACGCCGCCCCTTCGCCATCTGGCAGAACGACGGCAAGTTCGTGCTGATCGACCGCACCGGGCAGATCGTGGCGCACCAGGAAGTGGCGAGTTTCCGCGGACTGCCGCTGGTCGTCGGTGTCGGCGCGCCGCCCTCCGCCGCGACATTGCTCGACGCCCTGACCGCGCGGCCCGCCTTGCAGCAACGTGTGGTTGCCGTGGTGCGCGTCGGCGAGCGCCGATGGAACCTGCGGCTGAACAACGGCGCCGACGTGATGCTGCCGGAAGGCCACGAGATCGTCGCGCTCGACCGCCTGATGCAGTTGCAGCAGGACCACGATCTGCTCGATCGGCCGCTGGTCGCGATCGACATGCGTCTGCCGGACCGCCTGGTGCTGCGTCCGCACCCATCCGATACGGCGACGCAACCGCCGAACCCGAAGAAATCGACGTAACGGAGCAACACCGATGAACCGCACGTCGCAAGCATGCAAGCAAAATTCTCCCCCTTCCCTTGTGGGAGGGGGTTGGGGGGAGGGGTGCGTACAGCCAAGGACTGTGGCTGCACGCACCCCTCCCTCCAACCCCCTCCCACAAGGGGAGGGGGAGAATGCTGACGGTGGAGCACCGCGATGAACGACATGTCACATCGCGTGCTGACACCGCCGATGACAGGAGCAGATGAACCCGAGCGCCCGCGGCATCATCGCACCGGCCCGTTCGGCGTGCTGGATATTGGCACGACCAAGATCGCCTGCCTGATCGGTCGCACCGAAAGCGACGGCACGCTGCGTGTGCTGGGCTTCGGCTGGCATCGCGGCCGCGGCGTGCGCGCCGGCGGCATTGTCGATCTGGACGAAGCCGAAAAATCGATCCGTGCCTGCGTCGGCCAGGCCGAGGACATGGCCGACACCAGGCTGCGTTCGGTGACGGTAAACCTGTCCTGCGGCCAGCCGGTCTCGCAACTGTTCAACGTGCAATGGCCGGTCAACGGCCGCGCGGTCGAGGAGCAGGACATTCGCCGCGTGGTGGCGGAGGGCCGCACCCGCGCCAAGGCGGAGGGGCGTGAAGTCATCCACGCCTTGCCGCTGACCTTCTCGACGGACGAGATGGAGGGCGTGGTGGATCCCCGCGGCCTGT
Source organism: Acetobacteraceae bacterium (assembly GCA_049522565.1). Classification (GTDB taxonomy): domain Bacteria; phylum Pseudomonadota; class Alphaproteobacteria; order Acetobacterales; family Acetobacteraceae; genus JASHVB01. The sequence continues at coordinate 2,495 of JBEKNT010000340.1, read as the reverse complement.
TCTGCACCACGCTGACCGCGAAGCTGCACATCATCGACTCGGCGGCGACCGCGTTGCGCTCTCTCGGCGCCTGCATCGCGCGCTGCGACCTCGACATTGCCGAACTGGTATCGGCGCCGATGGTCGCCGGCCTCGCCACGCTGGTGGCCGATGAACAGGAACTCGGCGCCACGGTGATCGACATGGGCGGCGGCACCACCGGCATGGCGGTGTTCGCCGACCGACAATTGCTGCACACCGCGCAACTGCCGATCGGCGGGTTTCATGTCACCAAGGATCTCGCCACCGGCCTCTCCACCTCGCTCAATCATGCCGAGCGACTGAAGACCGTGTTCGGCAATGTGCAGTCCTCGCCTGACGACGAGCGCGAGCTGGTGCCGGTGCACTTGGTCGGTGAGGAGGAACACCAGATCGCCAAGGTGCCGCGCAGCATGGTGGTGAACATCATTCGGCCGCGGCTGGAAGAAACCTTCGAATACGTCAAGGAACGGCTGGACAGCACCGGCCTGACGCGTGCCGCGGGCAATCGCGTGGTGCTGACCGGCGGCGCTTGCCAACTCGCCGGCGTGCGCGAGATGGCGGCGCGGATGCTGTCGCGGCATGTGCGTCTGGGCCGGCCGCACGCCATGCGCGGACTGCCCGACTCGGCATCCGGTCCAGCGTTCGCGACGGCCGCCGGCCTGTTGCATTGGGCCGCCGGCGAGGGACGCACGCTGCACGATGTCGATCTGGAGGTGGCGCAGCCCACCGGCCTGTTCCGCCGCATCGTCAATTTTCTTCGGGAGCGAATCTGATGGCTCGCGAATCGCTCCGCTTCCTGCTTAACACATCGTTCACCGACCCGAGTCGCGTGGGGGAGACGTCCGCATGACACTCAATCTCACAATTCCGCAGCAGGTTCACACCGATTTCACGCCGCGTATCACGGTGATCGGCGTCGGCGGCGGCGGCACCAATGCCGTGGACAATATGATCGCGGCGAACTTGCAGGGCGTGGAGTTCGTTGTCGCGAACACCGACGCGCAGCAGCTCATGCACAGTCGCGCCGACCGCCGCATCCAGCTCGGGCCGCATATCACCCAGGGCCTTGGGGCCGGGGCGAAGCCGGAAATCGGCAAGGCGGCGGCGGAAGAAGCGGCCGACGAGCTGTATCGCCATCTCGACGGCGCGCACATGGTGTTCATCACCGCGGGCATGGGCGGCGGCACCGGGACCGGCGCCGCACCCGTCATCGCCCGCATGGCGCGCGAGCGGAACATCCTCACCGTCGGCGTGGTGACCAAACCGTTCGGCTTCGAGGGCGTGCGCCGCGCGCGCTGCGCCGACCAGGGGATCGAGGAACTCCAGCAATACGTCGATACCCTGATCGTCATCCCGAACCAGAACCTGTTCCGAATGGCAAATGAACGCACCACCTGGAAGGATGCGTTCAAGATGGCCGACCAGGTGCTGTACATGGGTGTACGCGGCGTCACCGACCTGATGATGGCGCCCGGCCTGGTGAACCTGGACTTTGCCGATATCCGCACGGTGATGGCGGAAATGGGCAAGGCGATGATGGGCACCGGCGAGGCGGAAGGCGAGAACCGCGCCATCCGCGCTTCCGAAGCGGCGATCAGCAATCCGCTGCTGGAAGACACGTCGATGGCCGGCGCGCGCGGGTTGCTGATCAACATCACCGGCGGCGACGACCTGACGCTGTTCGAAGTGGACCAGGCGGCGAACCGCATCCGCGAGGAAGTGGACGAAGAGGCGAACATCATCTTCGGCTCGGCAATCGACGAGACGTTGTCGGGGCGGATCAGGGTGTCGGTTGTCGCCACCGGGATCGACACGCCGATGGCCGCCGAGGCGCGCCCGCGTCTGGTCGCCGTGGGCGGCGGCGCGATGCCGGCGCCGCAGCCCATCCCGGTGCCCGCGCCAGCGGCGACAGGAATGCCGGCGCACGCCGGGCCGCAGACAGTGCATGCTCAGGCAATGCATGCTCAGGCAATGCATGCTCAGGCAGTACATGCCCAGACAATGCATGCTCAGACGATGGTCCCGACGCCGCTGCGTCAACCGGCGGTGCAGATGCGCACACAGGCGGAACCGATCACCGATGGCAACGTGGCGCTGGAGATGCACCCTCCGGCTCCGCAAGCCGCAGCGGTGCCGCCGCAGCCGGTGCCGCCGCGGGGAGGGCCTGGCGCATTCGTCAGGGCAGGCACCGGATTGTTCGCCGAAGCGCGGCCAACCGCTACGCCGTCCGCGCTGCCGCAGATCGCCGAACCGCCACGGCCAAGTCTGTTCGCCACGGTCACCGGGGCATTCCGTCGGCGTTCGGCACCCCCACCGGCGGTGGAAACGGCTCCGCCGCGGCATGAGCCGGCGGTGCATAGCGAGCCGCGCGTGGAAGCCCCGCGTGGCGCAACCGTGCGTCTGGCCGCCGCCGCTGGTGATGAGACGGTGCTGGACATTCCGGCATTTCTGCGTCGCCAGACCTCGTAACGCGT
>JBEKNT010000339.1:0-7741 GCA_049522565.1 Acetobacteraceae bacterium | reverse complement strand
CACCCCCGGCCATGACGACAGGCGCGACGGGCGGCCAAGGTGGTTATCGCCGACGCAATCCGTCATGGCGCCGCCGTCCTTCGCGCCGCCGGCATCGACAACCCGCGCCTGGAAGCGCGGCGACTGCTCGCTCATGCCCTTGGCCTGCCGGTCGCCGCGCTGTTGCGCGACCCGCATGCCAGCGCCGATACCGCCGGCTACGACGCCTTGCTCACCCGCCGCGCCGCCCATGAGCCGCTCGCCTATGTCATCGGCCGGCGCGAATTCTGGAGCCTCGACTTCGCCGTCTCCCCCGCCACGCTGATCCCGCGGCCCGAATCCGAGACGCTGATCGAGGCCGCGCTTGCCGCCTTCGCTCGCCGGGCCCCTCCGAGGCGCATCCTCGACCTCGGCACCGGCACCGGGTGCCTGTTGCTCGCTGCGCTGCACGAGTTCCCCGGCGCGTTCGGCATCGGCACGGACCGTTCGCCGGCGGCGGCCAGGCTGGCGGCCGCCAACGCCGCCGCCCTGGGCCTGGCGGATCGGGCCGCTTTCCTGTGCGGCGATTGGGCGGCGCCGCTGGCCGCGCGGTTCGACCTCGTCTTGTGCAACCCACCCTACATCCCTACCTCCGAGATTGACGGGCTGATGCCCGAGGTGGCCCGGCATGAGCCACACGGCGCGCTGGATGGTGGCGCCGACGGCCTCGCGGCCTACCGTTGTATCGTTGCTTTTCTGCCCGCGCTGTTGCAGCCGGACGGTGTGGCGGTGCTGGAGCTTGGTATCGGCCAGGCCCCGGCAGTGGCGGCGCTGGCCGCGGAGTCTGGCCTCGCTGCCACAACTCGGCCTGATTTGGCCGGCATTGCGCGGGCCGTGGTGCTGCAATTGGCCCCGGGCATGAAGAAACCGTTTGGCACGGCGGCCGGAGCGGGTTAGTTTGTGGCTGTGGCGAGGATCGCCGTGTTGCGGCGGATCCTGGGCAGTTTGGCCGACTCGGCCGCCCTCCGGCTAAACTGGGGTGGCCGGCAATGGCTGGGCTGCACGCCGGAACCAACGCCGATGGATCGAAGTCAGGCCGAGGGGAACTGGTCCCCGGGGTGCTCATGCACTGAGCGACGCGCCCCGCCACTCCCCGGTATTGCCTGCAAATGGGAAAGCGTAACGGCAACAGCATGAACATGAAACGTATGCGTGGTCGTGGTCATCGTCCGGGCGGCGGTGGAGGCGGTGGCGGTGGTGGTGGAGGCGGCGGCGGGATGCGGCACCACGCCGGTGGCGTCCCGCTCAACCGCAACCATGTGTTCGACAGCAACGGCCCCGATGTCCGGGTCCGCGGCACGGCGCAGCAGTTGTTCGAGAAATACCTGCAACTCGGCCGCGATGCGACCAGTTCCGGCGACCGCGTGATGGCCGAGGGCTACTTCCAGCACGCCGAGCACTACTTCCGCATCCTGAACGCGATGAATCAGGCGGCGCAGCAGGGTCAGCAGCAGGGCAACGGCCAGTATCAGCAGCGGCGGCCTTACCAGGGCAACGAGGACGGCAACCAGTCCTCGGGCGAAGCCATGGAAGAGCAGCAGGAACCCCGCGCCGCCGGCCTCGGCGACCAGCCGGAGCCGCGCGAAATCCCGATCGCCGCGGCCCCGCCCGAAGGCTAGCAAACCTCTCCCTCCCGCGAGCGGGAGAGGTCGAGACGCAACGCGACGCGGCTGAGGGCGATCGGGTCGGGGCCTCACCGTCATGGCGGGCCTTCGCCCGCCATGACGAATTGGGCGGGACCCGTGCGTTATCTGGCACGGCAATTGTTGGGCGTCGCCTAACAATCCCTGAAGGCTCAGGCGCAGCCGGTGTCCAGCGTGGCGCGCAGGCTGGTGGCCGCGGCGGGCTCGATCAGGCCCTGACGGATGAACAGGTCGATCAGCACCAGGTTCACGTTGAACTTGAACGCGTCGGAGTCGCGCACCGTCCGGCAGACCCGCGCGAGCGGCCACAGTTCGAAGCTTTCCACCTCGCCGTCGGTGGCGTTCGGGATGAAATCCTCAGGCAGATCGAGGTCGTAGCAGTACAGCAGATCGCGCCGCAGTCCTTCGGCCCGCTCCATGGCGTAGCTGATCGTGGCGACCCGGCGGGCCTGCGACGCCAGCGCGGCGGGGATCGCCGCTTCCTCTGCCGCCTCCTTCACCAGCGTCTGTTCCGGGGTCAGGCCGGCCGGCACGCCGCCGGCGGTGATGTGGTCCAGCTTGCCGGGATCGAGCAATTTGTTGGCCGCGCGGCGGGCGATCCAGACATGCAGGCCGTCGGCCCGACGCACCAGCCCGTTCAGGTGCACCCCCACGGCGACGACCCCGAAGGACGGGATAGCCCCGCGGTCGATCTGCGCCAGCACCGGCCCTTCGGGCGTGGCGCGCACGTCGAATGCCTCGTTGCGCCAGCGGTAGTGACCTTGCGCGGCGAGGCTTTGGGCGATGCCGGCCAGCGCAGCGCCGTCCCGCAACGCGACCTTGCCGCCCGCCACCGCGACCCCGGGAAACCCCGCCAGCGCCTGCGCCAGCGCCGGGCGCACCCAGCCGACCGGGGCCTCGCCGATCAGGAACGGCAGGCGCTCGCCGGGCAGCGTCGCGTTGTTGCAACTGCGAATGTGGCGCAGGAAACCGGCAGTTTCTGTCTCAGTCGCCAAGTGGATCGCCTTTCAAACCGGCCATCAACGTGCCACATCCTCGGCATGAGACACATGACGAAGCTGCCGCACGCCGCGCTGCCGCCGGCGCTGGGTGGGCAGCGATCCGGCATGCAGACCGTTCTGTCGCTGCTGCCCTATCTTTGGCCGGCCGGCAACCCCGCCGCCCGATTGCGCGTGGCCGTGGCGATGCTGTTCCTGGTGCTGGCGAAGGGCGCCACGGTCGTCGTGCCGGTGATCTATGGCCGCATGGTCGATGCGCTGGCGCCGAAGGGCGGCGACGCCAGCGTGCTCGTGCTTCCCTTGGCGTTGATCGTCGCCTACGGGCTGGCGCGCGTCGCCTCGGCCGGGTTCGGCGAGTTGCGCGACGCGCTGTTTGCCTCGGTGGGACAGCGCGCGGTGCGGCAACTGGCGCTGCGCACGTTCCGCCACCTGCACGCGCTGTCGCTGCGCTTCCACCTGGACCGGCAGACCGGCGGGATGGCCCGGGTGATCGACCGCGGCACCCTCGGCATGCAGTCGGTGCTGCGCCTGGCGGTGTTCAACGTGGTGCCGACGGTGATCGAACTCGCGCTGGTCACCGCCATCATCTGGCGGCTGTTCGACTGGCGTTTCGCCGCCGTCACGTTGCTGGCGGTGCTGATCTATGTCGCGTTCACCGCGGCGTTCGCGACGCGGCGGGTCCGTCTGCGGCGCACGATGAACGACACCGACAACGACGCGTCGTCCAAGGCGCTCGACAGCCTGCTGAACTTCGAGACGGTGAAGTATTTCGGCAACGAGGCGCATGAGGCGGCGCGCTACGACGCCTCCTTGGCGCGCTATGAGCGGGCGGCGGTGAAGGTCCAGGTGTCGCTGAACATGCTGAACCTCGGGCAGGCGATGATCATCGCGCTTGGCCTGACGCTGATCATGCTGATGGCGGCGAACGGCGTGCGCGGCGGCAGCATGACGGTCGGCAAATTCGTGTTGATCAACACGTATCTGATGCAGCTTTACCAGCCGCTGAATTTCCTCGGCATGGTCTATATGACGATCCGCCAGGGGCTGGTGGACATGGAGCAGATGTTCCGACTGCTGCGCGTGCCGTCGGAGGTGACGGATCGGCCGGGGGCCAAGGCGCTGGCGGCGCATCTGTCGGACGGGCCGGCGGGCGAGGTGCGGTTCGAGAACGTGTCGTTCGGCTATGGGCCGGATCGCGCCATTCTGCGCGGCGTCGATTTCACCGTACCGGCGGGTCGCAAGCTGGCGATCGTCGGGCCGACCGGCGCGGGAAAATCCACCATCAGCAAGCTGCTGTTCCGCTTTTACGACGTGACCGGCGGATGCATCCGGATCGACGGGCAGGACATTCGCGACGTGACGCAGGAGAGCCTGCGCGCGGCGATCGGCGTGGTGCCGCAGGATACCGTGCTGTTCAACGACACCATCCGCTACAATATCGCCTATGGCCGCCCCGATGCGTCCGAGGCGGAGATCGAGGAGGCGGCGCGCCACGCGCAGGTGCATGATTTCGTCATGCGGCTGCCCGAGCGTTACGACACGCGGGTCGGCGAGCGCGGGCTCAAACTGTCGGGCGGCGAGAAGCAGCGCGTGGCGATCGCGCGCACCATCCTGAAGGACCCGCGCATCCTGATACTGGACGAGGCGACCAGCGCGCTGGATACGCGGACAGAGCAGGATATCCAGGCGGCGTTGCGCGGGCTGGCGACGCATCGGACGACGCTGGTGATTGCGCACCGGCTGTCCACCGTGGTGGATGCCGACGAGATCATCGTGCTGGCCGACGGCCGCGTCGCCGAACGTGGCACACATAGTGCGCTGCTGGCGATGGGTGGCCTGTATGAAAGCATGTGGGCGTTGCAGGCGGCCGAACAGGAAGCAGCCGAAATCACGGCGTGAAGGAGTGCGGAGTGATGCCATCAGGACCTGACGAACAACCCCCTGCCGATCTGAGCCACGCTGGCGCGGTGGTGGACAAGGCAATCGAATACATGATGAGCCAGAATATCGACGGGGTGTCGATCGCCTCGGCGCTGCTGGGGGGCGCGCTGGCGATGCTGTCGCGCAGCGTGGCGGACGAGGCGATCGTGGCGATTCTGAACAACGCGATTGCCAGCGTGCAGGCGGGAGAGCTGGATCGGTAGGGACGCAACACGCGGCCGGGGGGGGAAACATGCGCTGGAGACGCGTCGGCGTGGCAATCGCCGCCACCGTGGCATGCCTTGTCGTGCTGGCGCGCGGCAGCAGCGTCGTGGTCGCTTGGGCGTGGTTCTCGACGATCGGCTATGCCGGCGTCTTCTGGACGGTGTTCGCCACGAAAGCCGCCCTGTTCATAACCGTGTTCGCAGTATCGAGCCTGCTCCTCTGGCTGAGCGGCGCGCTGGCGTTGCGGTTCACCTGGCAGCGACGATTTCGACTGTCGGCAGCGCTCGGCCCGGGCTTCGCGAACGTACCGGCATTGCCCGGAAGGCCGGCTGAATTATTTGGACGTGCGTCCTCGCAGTTGCCGTGGCGCTTGGTCATCCTGGCGGTGGCTCTCGTCGTTGGAATGCTGGTCGCCATCGGCGAGACCGGCCAATGGGACCTGATCCTGCGGTTCATCTACCAGGTGCCGTACGGCCAGAACGATCCGCTGTTCGGCAAGGATATCGCGTTCTATCTATTTTCGTTGCCGGCCTACATCGCGCTGAAGAACTGGATGTTGCTGATCCTGGCGCTGAGCAGTGTCGTGGCCGGCGCGGTGTATTTCCTGGATGGCGACATCGATCCGGACCATTGGCCCTGGCGCATTTCGTCCGCCGCCATCGCGCATGGCTCCGCGCTGCTGGGACTCTGGTTCGCCGTGAAAGCCTGGTCCTATGTGCTGGATCGATACCTGCTGCTGTACAACGACAACGGAGTCGTGGTCGGTGCCGGTTACACCGATGTCCACCTCGTGCTGCCGGTTCTCTGGTTGCTCGTGCTGGTGGCTACCATCGCTGCCGTCGTTGCATGGACCAATATGTGGCGACGCATATATCGACCTGCCATCGCCGCTTCGGTGCTGGTGTTCGGCGGCTCGTTCGTGCTGGCCGAGGTGGTCCCCGGGCTGTTCGAGCGCTTCTACGTCAAGCCAAGCCAGTTGCAATTGGAAGCGCCGTACATTCGGCAGAACATTGCCCTGACAAGGGAAGCGTACAACCTTCAGCGGATCGAGGTGAAGCCGTTCCCGGCCGAACAGGGGCTGACCTTCCAGTCGCTGGAGGACAACCGAGGAACCGTCAACAACATCCGGCTGTGGGACTGGCAGCCGCTGATGGACACCTACGCGCAATTGCAGGAGATCCGCACCTACTACAAATTCCTCGACGTGGACGTCGATCGCTACCACATCGGCGGCGCCTACCAGCAGGTGACGATCACGGCGCGCGAGCTCGCACCGTCGCTGCTGGCGGCCAACGCGCAGACCTGGGTTAACCTGCATCTGCTGTTCACCCACGGCAACGGGGTCGTCATGTCCCCGGTCACCGAGAAATCCACTGAGGGGCTGCCGAATTTCTACCTGAAGGACATTCCGCCGGTCGCCTCCGGCGGGGCTCCCGCGGTGACCGAGCCGCGCATCTATTTCGGCCAGAGCACCAGTGGCTACGTGATCGTCAAGGGCAGCACGCCGGAGTTCGACTATCCCAAGGGCAGCGACAACGTCTACGCGAATTATGCCGGCGCGGACGGCATCGCGATCGGCGGGATCGCCTGGCGGACGCTGTTCGCCTGGTATCTCCAGGACGTCAACATTCTGCTGAGCCGCTACATCACCGGCGAGAGCAGAATCATGCTCCATCGCAACATCCAGGATCGGGTGCGGACGATCGCGCCGTTCCTGCAGTTGGATCGCGATCCCTATGTCGTGGTCAGCGACGGGCGGCTCTACTGGATGCAGGACGCCTACACCACGAGCGACTGGTTTCCCTATGCCCAGCCGCAACCCGGTGGCGATACCAACTATATCCGCAACTCGGTTAAAGTTGTGATCGACGCCTATAACGGGACGGTCATGTTCTATGTGGCCGATCCTGCCGATCCGATCATCGCGACCTACCGGCGTATCTTCCCCGCGCTGTTCAAACCGTTGGATGCCATGCCGCCGGATCTGCAAAAGCACATCCGCTACCCGGAGGACCTGTTCACCATCCAGGCCCTGCAATACCGCGCGTATCACATGGACACGCCGGAAGTATTCTATAATCGCGAGGATCTCTGGCAGTTTCCCCGCGAGCCGGCCGTCCCCGACGGCGTCAACGGCCCCAGCGCCGCGACGATGCCGCCGTACTACATCATGATGCGCCTGCCCGGCGAGCCGCAGACCGAGTTCTTCCTTATGCTGCCCATGGTGCCGAGCCAGCGGGAGAACATGATCGCCTGGCTTGCCGCGCGCTGCGATCCGCCGGAGTACGGCAAGCTGATCGTTTACGAGTTCCCCAAGGAAAAGTTGGTCTACGGGCCATTCCAGATCGACGCACGGATCAATCAGAACACCGAGATCTCGCAGCAGATCTCACTGTGGAATCAGATGGGCTCGCGGGTCATTCGCGGGAACCTTCTGGTCGTGCCGATCGAGAACTCGATCCTGTATGTGTCGCCGCTGTACCTCCGCGCGGAGTCGGGCCAGTTGCCGGAACTCAAGCGGGTAATCGCGGCGTACGGCGACCGTGTGGTGATGGAGGACACGCTTCCCGCGGCACTGGCCGCCCTGTTCAAGCAAACCACCCCGCCCGCCCCGTTGCCCGCGATTGCCGGACCCGTGCTCGCGGGGCAGGGGGACGCTCGTGCCAGTGCGGCACTCGAGCATTACGATCGCGCCATCGAACGCCTGAAGGCCGGAGACTGGAGCGGCTTCGGTGCCGAACTCGACGCGCTGCGGCCATTGCTCGAAGAACTGGGTCGTCAGCCGGCGACGCATTAGCGTAGTTCCGCTCTGGCGGGAATCGTTGCGCCTCCCGTCATCGCGAGTTGTCCCCCGGCCCGCCGCGGCCGGGGGGCCACAACCCATGACGGGAGGCGCAACCATAACCCCCCGAACGGAACAAACCAAAATCGTCGCCC
>JBEKNT010000338.1:0-7766 GCA_049522565.1 Acetobacteraceae bacterium | reverse complement strand
CGGCCGATCCGCGCACCCGCCGCGACATCATGAGCGCGCTGCGCATGGACGACGCAGCGGTGTTCCTGTCCAGCTTCCATCGGCCGAATTTGCATCTCGCCGCGGCGGCGAAGGTTGGCGAGACGGCGCAGTTGCTGGAATTTCTTGCCCGCCATCCCAACGAATGCGGCATCGTGTATTGCGGCTCCCGCGCCAAGACCGAGCGTGTCGCCGCGAAGCTGGTGGAGAAGGGGTTTCCCGCGGTCGCCTTCCACGCCGGGCTGGAACCGGAGCATAAGCGCGCGGCCGCGGCGCGCTTTCGGTCCGGTGAGCCGGTGATCGTCGTCGCAACGATCGCCTTCGGCATGGGCGTCGACCGGCCGGACGTGCGTTTCGTCGTGCATCTCGACATGCCCGACAGTCCCGAGGCCTGGTACCAGCAGATCGGTCGCGCCGGGCGCGACGGCGATCCGGCGGAAACGCTGCTGCTGTTCGGCGGCCAGGATGTGGCGCAGGCGCGGCACTGGCTGGCGCAGTCCGCGGCACCGGACGCGCAGAAGCGGGTGATGCGCACCAAGTTGGAAGAGATCGTCGCGTTGACCGAGGCGGTGACCTGTCGCACGCGCGCCTTGCTCGCCTGCTTCGGCGAAGCGTTCGCCGGCGATTGCGGCCATTGCGACAATTGCGACGCGCCGCCGATCACCTTGGATGCCACGGTCGAGGCGCAGAAGGTACTGTCGGCGGTGTATCGCACCGACCAGATTTTCGGCGCATTGCACATCATCGCCGTGCTGCGTGGCGAGGCGACCGAAGCGGTGTTGCGCCATCGGCACGACAAGTTGCCCACCTTCGGGGTGGGGGCTGACCATCAGCCGCCGTTCTGGCGCGGGCTGATCCGCCAGTTGATCGCGTTGGGCGCGTTGGACGTGGATACCGCCGGTCATGGCGGCTTGTTCCTGGTGCAGGACAAGGCGCGGCCGGTGCTGCGCGGCGAGACTCGCGTGATGCTGCGGCAGGACGCACCCCGCCGGTCCCGCGACGTGGAACGGCCGGAGCGCCGGCGCGGTACTGCTGTCGGTGTTGCCGGGGTTGCGGTGGGTGCGGTTGCCGAGCCGGCGGCGGAGAGCCTGTTCGAGGCGCTGCGTGCCTGGCGTGCCGCGGAGGCCAAGGCGCAGTCAGTGCCGCCCTACGTGATCTTCCACGACACGACGCTGCGCGAAGTCGCGGCGGTGCGGCCAGCGAACCTGGACGAGCTGGCGGAGATCAAGGGCGTCGGCGCCTCCAAGCTGCAGCGCTATGGCACGTCGGTGCTCGAGGTGGTTGGACGATTTAACTGACGCTCGATCGTCCTGTTTGCCGCCCGTCACGGCGGCTACGCCGCGCATCACGCCCCCCTCGTACCACGGCCTCCCCTCGCGTCACCACCGGCGAACCCCCGCCATTCACGACTTCGCTGTATGGGACTACGAAAAATCGTGATTCGCCGGCCCTGACCGGAGCGCGGCATGGGTGTGCGCTGCCGGACAACCAACCTTATGGCCGCCTGGTCCCAACCCGTCATTCCGCCGCGGCAGCAGTCTCCGCCGCGCGTATTGCGGCGATCTTCGCCTGCGCCTTGGCCCGCCGCTCGTCGAACTTCGCCAGCCGGCGCCGCGGATTCGGATGCACCACGTTCTCCGGCGATCCGGGGTCGCGCTGCGAGCCCGCCCAGCCATGCGCCGCGATGTCGAAGATGATCCCGGACAGGTCGGTGTGCTTCACCTCATAGCCATCGGGGTTGTTCGGATCGCCCATGATCCAGGTCGCGCCGGCGTTCCGCGCGATCTTGCCTTGCTCCACCACGTCATCGACCCAGAAGCCGATATGATGGATGCCGACGAAATCCTTGCCGGTGCCTTGCGCCGCCTCGTCGCTCTTGAAGTGCAAAATTGCGAGATTGACCACCCCGTCGGTCAGGAACACGCCCTCGGCCAGTGGGCCATCAAGTTCGGTGACTTCCTGCAGGCCCACGGCCTGCTTATAGAATTCAGCCGTTTCCCACGGATCCTCGACGCTGAGCGCTACGTGACGGATCCGGCCCTTGGTCTGCGCGGTCATGGACAACTCCCTTTATTGCACGTTGCCGGAAGTGTAGCGGCAAATCGCCCGCAAAAACAGGGATGGCCGCCCAGCCCCGGGCAACCTGCCCCGGAGCTTCCCGCACGATACCAACCGTCCTGGGAATTGGCCATTCGGCGCCGCCCGCATCGTCATGCCGATCCCCAGGCCTTGACCCTGCGCGGCATGCCGGTCGGAGCGGTCCGAAGATTTGCGCCGGCTTTGCCTGCTTTCCCATTGCCAGGGTAAGCTGTGCGCGACTTTCGCCGGGGGAGGCAGCCAGCATGCAAATCAACGCCGCGGTGTTTCGCAAGGTGCACGAGCCGCTGACCGTCGAAACGGTGGACATCGACAAGCCGTGGGGCCGCGAGGTGCTGGTGCGCACGATCGCCACCGGCGTCTGCCACAGCGACCTGCACGTGGTGGACGGCAACGGCCGCTTCCCGCTCGATCGCCCGTTCGTGCTGGGCCACGAGGGCGCCGGCGTCGTCGAGGCGGTCGGTGCCGACGTCACCACGCTGCGGCCGGGCGATCATGTCGTCGCCTGCCTGTCGGGCTTCTGCGGCCTGTGTCCGCAATGCCTGAGCGGCCATCCGAATGTTTGCACCGGCGGCATCGTGGCGCGCGCCGAGGATGCGACGCCGCGGCTGTCGCAGCGGGGACAACCGCTGCGCAGCTTCGCCGCGATCGGCAGCTTCGCCGAGAAGATGCTGCTGCACGAGAACTCGCTGGTGCGGATCGATGCCGACCTGCCGCTGGATCGCGCCGCGTTGGTGGGTTGCGGCGTGCTGACCGGCGTCGGGGCGGCGCTGCGCAGTGCGGGGCTGCACGCCGGCCAGACGGTCGCGGTGTTCGGCTGCGGCGGTGTCGGACTGTCGATCGTACAGGGCGCCCGCATCGGCGGCGCGCGGCAGATCATCGCGGTGGACCAGTTCGATTCGAAATTGGAGATGGCCAAGGCGGTCGGTGCCACGCACACGGTGAACAGCACGCAGGACGACGCCGTGAAGGCGGTGCGTGCGTTGACCCGCGGGCTCGGCGTCGATCATGCGTTCGAGGCGGTCGGCATCGCCAGCCTGTGCCGCCAGGCGATCGAAAGCCTGGCCGTGCGCGGCACCGCGACGATCGTCGGCGTGCTGCCGCCCGACGCCGAGATCGCGTTCCCGTGGATGGCGATCCGGCCGGAGTGCAAGGTACAGACCTCGCGCATGGGCTCGAACCAGTTCCGCACCGACATCCCGAACTACCTGGAATTCTATCGCCAGGGCCGCCTCGACCTGGACTCCATGATCAGCCGGCGCGGCCGCCTGGGCGACGTGAACGAGGCGTTCCGCGCGATGAAGGCCGGCGAGGTCGCGCGGACCGTGCTGATGTTCGAGTAGTAACGGGCAATAATGGAGACTCCCCCTCCCCTTGCGGGAGGGGGTTGGGGGCAGGGGTTCGTGCCGCACGGCACCCCTCCTCCCAACCCCCTCCCGCAAGGGGAGGGGGAGTCTCCGATGCGGGGGGATTCCAACCATGCTGACCGTCACGCGCGACATGATCCTGCCGACGGCGATCACCGGCTCGTATCCGCGGCCGTTATGGTTCGATGCCAGCCTGAGCGGGCGTTCGTTCAAAGCGGCGTTGGGCGAATCGTTGTTCCGCGAGCAATACCTCGACGCCGTGGCGGCGATCATCAACGCGCAGGAAGCGGCGGGCCTGGACATCGTCACCGATGGCGACAGCCGGTTCGACCTCGCGGTCGGCGGAAAGTCATGGTTCTTCTATCCGATCGAGCGCTTGGGCGGCATCAGCGGCCATCGCAGCACCTCACGCGGCTGGATGGGGCGGCATGACCTGCGGCCGGGACGAATCCTGTGGGAGGTGCAGGAGGCATACCAACCAAGCATCGTCACCGAGAAGCTGACGCGCGGGCCATGGGAATACGCGGCGCTGTGGCAGGTGGCGCAACGGCTCACCGACAAGCCGGTGAAGTTCGGTGCGATCTGCGCGCCGGCGTTGGCCAGCATGTTGTGGAACGAGTTTTACGCCGACGACAAGGCGATGATCCTCGACCTGTGCGACATCATGAATGCCGAGTTGCGCGACCTGGCCGCCGCCGGGTGCCCGCTGATCCAGGTGGAGGAGCCGCCGCATCACGGCCGCTCGCTGCGGCCCGACTGCACCGAGGCGGACCTGGCATTCCTGACCGAGGCGTTCAATCGGCAGCTTGTCGGTGTGGACGCGGAAATCTGGGTGCACACCTGCTGGGGCAATCCGAACCAGCAGCGCGTCTATTGGGAGGTGCCGAGCTACGAACGCGCGATGCCGCATTTGCTGCAACTGAACGCTGACGTGATCACCTTCGAATGCGCCAGCAGCGACGGGCGTGATCTGCACCTGTTCGGCAAGTACAAGACCGACAAGAAGATCGGCATCGGCGTGGTGAACCACTGCAACACGGTGGTGGAACCGCCGGATTACGTCGCCGGGCTGATCCGCCGCGCGCTGGAGTTCATCCCGCCCGAGCGGCTGGTGATCACCACCGATTGCGGCTTCGGCCGCGAGGGACTGAGCAGACGGATCGCGTATTACAAGTGCGTCTCGATGGTGGAGGGGACGAATATCGTGCGGCGCGAACTGGGGTTGCCGGAGGTGCGGGTGCGCGCGGCGGATGCGAAACTATATTTCGGCCAGGTGAACGAACGCGGATGAGACCCAGAGACCGCGCGGTCACCGTCAGTTTCAGGCCCAACGCTCGTACCACATTCGGCACCGTCGCGATTTCCGGATGACCGTCCGGCGACGGGGCCTTACCAAGGCTCTGCCGTCCCGGGCCGGTAGTGCGGGCAAATCCGGTCATACCCTTGGAACGCGCTGCGGCATTCAGGGCATGACTGATCGGTTCGGCGTCGACATCCGCGGACGCGGTTTTCAGATAGGCTGCGATGTCCTCTGGCGTTTCCAGGTGATCGGCGGTGTCCAGGGAACGGTCCTGGCCTCGGTCACAACGTCCGCTTGCCGAACGAAGATCGCGCAGTGAATTTTCCGGCGCGATCAGGATCTGGCCGCGATTCTCGATCTCCGCGCGCTCCTCGGCTGCGAACCGCCCCATGAACCGCTCGAACGGGACGCCCATCGGCAACCTCTTTTCTTCCATCTTGCGTTGGCTTGCCTCAGCCATGCCTCGCGGAAGCGGCCAGCTTACGCCGGCACCGCTGCTCGTGCGGCGGGAGATCGCTGCGTCGCTTTGCTCCTAATCCTACTGTGTCATTCAATTTGGACGCCTTGCCTCTGACGGATTTGGCCGCAGCAGGGACATCGCGGGAGGGTGCGCACCAGGATACGCGCCAGCCGGATGCGCAAGGTAGCGATCGAGTTCGGCATGTGGCGCTGGGTGCGCAATGGCAGCACCTCTGGGTCGATAACCTCGGGAAACGGCAGATCGCATGCCATGCCGGGTTCGGGGACCTCCTGAGGGGGGAATCGTCTCCCGCTCGGAGATCAGGAACCCGTAGGCAGCGATGCAGAGACTGGCGTGATGGTGAAAGCCCCGCCAGCCGCGGCCTTCGTAGTGACCCAGCCCAACCTCTTGCTTGAGTTCCTGATAATCGCGCGCGATCCGCCAGCGCAGCTTGGTCAGATCGACCAGTCGCTCGAACGCGATGTCGGCCGGCAAGGTGGACAACCAATAGCGGGTTGGCTCGGCTTCGCCTGCCGGCCATGCGATCAGCAGCCACTCTTCCGCGGCGGGTTCGGCGGGCTCCCCGCGGTCGGCGGCTTGCGGCGCCGGGCGCACCCGCCGCCGCGCAAACCGCGAGGTGAGCACTGTATTGCTGCCCTCCCGCCAAGCGATGGTCTGCCAGGCATCCGCGGGAAGTTCCAGGGCCAGCGTCTTGACCTGGACCGGCCGCGGGCGCTTCTCGCCAGCTTGGCGCCGCGGTCTTCGGCCGCCCGCGGCGCGCGGCGGCGGGGCTTCGCCAGGCCGCCAGACCAGCAGGCTGGAGAATACCCCGACCGCATAGGGCAGTCCTTCGGCCGTGATCCCAGCGCGGAACTTGCCATCGTTGCCATAGGCGGCATCGGCCAACGCCACGACCGCCGAGAGGCCGGCGCTCCGCGCCGCACGCAGCTGCGCCAACGCGATCTCCGGCGTGGTCTGGCAGGCAAGGTCCGCCGGCCCGCCGGTCTTGGCCCGCCGTTCGGCATCATCCGCCCAGTCCTGCGGCAGGTAGAGCTGGTAGGCGATCGGCAGGCTGGCCGGGTGGGTGACCAGCGAAAGGCTGACCGCGACCTGGCAGTTGTCCTGCTTGCCGCGCTCGCCGCAATACTGCCGCGTCACGCCGACCGAGTGCTTGCCCTTCTTGGGATAGCTGGTGTCGTCGATGATAAACGCCTGAGCCGGTTCCTCGCGGGTGACGACCGGCAACACCTGCGCGCGCACTTCTCTCAGCATCGTCGCGTCGGACCAGGGGCCTTCTGCCACAAAATGCAGCAGCGACTGATGCTGTGCCGCCGTGCGCTCGGGCGCGGTCAGCGCTGCCAGCGGCTCAACGCTCTTGCGGTCTTCCGCCGACAGCAAGCCGACACAGTAGTCCTGGAACGGCCTGACCCGGTCGGCGTGGCCCAACCCCGCTGCCAGCTTCGCCGCGTAGGCCTCGAAGCGGACGTCTGTGCCGCCGTTTTTCTGAAGACCCAACTCTCCCTCCCTCGGAAAGTTCGAATCTTTACCGCTATCAGGCGGACGCCGATTCGCGCCATGCCAGCGTTGAGATCGCCAATGGGGTTGCTTCGCGCGTTTACGACTCAGTAGGAGTAGCAAGAAACAGAGAGACTCCCCCTCCCCTTGAGGGAGGGGGTTGGGGGGAGGGGTTCGTGCCGCATGAACCCCTCCCCCCACCCCCCTCCCTCAAGGGGAGGGGGAGCCTCTTCCCCCCTGGCGACCTCCGCAGTTTCATCCAGGGCGGGTCGGCCGCCGCCGGCCGGTGGTCAACTCGCAATGACATTGTGTGGGGCAATGCGGGTGTCAGCGGCGCGATCATCGCATCCCGGACTCTGCGCACGCCCACCCGGCTGTCCCCGCCACCATCGGACCGACGGCCACCGCGCTCCCGCCAGTCCATCGCATCCTCCCCGATTGATCGGGCGCCGGAGGTTGTCCCTGCGCCGCCGCCGCCGTATCTCTCCCGCCATGCACACCCGAATCCCACTCCCACTCCTGCTCTGCCTCTCCCTGGCCGTCCCGGCCGCGGCCCAGACGAAGAAGCCCGAGCCCGCGCACCCGGCGGCAGCCGCGTCCAACGCACCCAAGGAAATCGCCAAGTTCGACGATTGGACCGCGGCGACGCATGCGGAAGGCAGCCAGACGGTCTGCTACGCCCTCACGCGCGCCCAAAGCTCCAGTCCTACCCTCTCCGGGCGGGGCGAGGTGGTGCTGACCGTCACCGAGCGCACCACCGCGCGCGACACCGTGGCGATCGAGGCCGGCTTCGACTACGCCAAGGACGCCAACGTGACGGTGCAGATCGATCAGGCCGGGCTGGATTTCTTCACCAGGGAGCGCGATGCCTACGCGCGTGACGGCAAGGCGGCCGTCGCGGCGTTCCAGAAAGGCGAGCGGGCGATCGCGCGCTCACCGGGACCGAAAGGTCAGCAGGTGACGGATACGTTCAGCCTGAAAGGGTTCTCCGCGGCCTACGCGGCGATCG
>JBEKNT010000337.1:0-7827 GCA_049522565.1 Acetobacteraceae bacterium | reverse complement strand
GGCCTAGGGGGACACCGGGGCTCCCCGCCCCCTCGTGGGTGGTGGTTGGGGGGCGGGGTTGGTCTGAGGCACGCACCGCCCCCCCCCACCCCCCAACCCCCTCCCTCAAGGGGAGGGGGAGCCTCGTTCTCCCCGACGGCCTCTGCAGTTTCATTCAGGGGGCCTCGACGATTCCAGTCACGGTGGAAATGCTCTAACCACGCTACTGCATCGCCGCAACAGCCTGGCGTGCGCGATCGGGGCGGTCGGTGACGATGCCGTCCACACCCCAGCCGATCACCCGAGCCATGTCCTCCGGTGCGTTCACCGTCCATGGGATGACCGCAAGGCCGAGACCATGCGCCTCATCCACCTGGTCTTGCGTCAGGTCGCTATGGTCGGGCGCCCAGACCGGGCCACCCTCGGCCGCCACGGCACGCGGCACAGACCCACCGAAATCGGCCGGATGCGGGCCATCCCACCACAAGCCGGCATCGCGCACCGTCTCCGCGCGGGTCAGCCAGGCGAGCCGAACGTCCGGCCGGACACGGCGCAAATGCCGCGGGCCGCGCCAGTCGAACCCCTCCACCGTGATGCGCGGCGTGGCGCCAGCCGCATCCGCCACGGCGACCACCGCCTCGGCCAAGTCCGGTCCACTCGCGCTACGGCCTGGATCGCCGGGGTAGGTTTTCAGTTCGATGATGAATGCTGTGTCGTTGCCAATCCGCAGCGCCTCGGCCAGATGCGGAATGCGTTCGCCATCGCGCGGCGATTGCTCGGGGAACAGCGCCGCGTAGGGCGTTCCGGGCTGCAACCGGCCGACATCGTAGGCGGCAAGTTGCGCGGCGCTCAGCGAACGGATCAACGGCCCCGGCCCATCAAGCCAGGCGCCGGCCGCATCGCGCGTGTGGTTGGGGTTCAGCGCGGGATCGTGCGACACCACCACAACGCCGTCGGCGGTCATCCCCACATCGAGTTCCAACCCATCCACCCCCAGTGCGAGCGCACCGCTGAACCCGGCCAGGGTGTTCTCCGGCCAGAGGCCGCGCGCGCCGCGATGGCCGACGATCAGGCAGGGTCGCGTCACGTTGCCCACCTTGATACGCTGCGTCGCACCGCTTCTCGGGAGAGAGTCATGGAATACACCACGCTCGGCCGCACCGGCCTCAAAGTGAGTGTCGCCGGCCTCGGCTGCGGCGGCTTCAGCAAGCTGGGTCTGGGCACTGGCAAGTCGGAGGACGACGCGGTCGCCCTGATCCGCCAGGCGCTCGATCTCGGGGTCAATCTGCTCGACACCGCAGCCGTGTACGGCACGGAGGAGGTGGTCGGCAAGGCGCTGCGTGGCGTGCCGCGCGAGTCCGTCGTGGTCTGCACCAAGGCGTCGAAGGCCACGGGCGAGAAGCAGTTCAGCCTGGACAAGGTGCTTGCGAGTCTCGACGGCTCGCTGCGCCGGCTCGGCGTGGATTACGTGGACGTGTTCCAGCTCCACGCGGTGCATCCGACGCAATATGACCAGGTGCGCGACGTGATCGCTCCGGCGCTGCTGCGCGAGCAGCAACGGGGAAAGTTCCGGTTCCTCGGGATTACTGAGACCGCGCCGAACGACGTCGAACAGGACATGCTGTTTCGTGCGACGCAGGATACGCTGTGGGATACGGCGATGGTGGCGTTCCACATGATGCACCAGCCGGCGCGGACCCGGGTGTTTCCTTATACGCGGGCCAACCGCATCGGCACGCTGCTGATGTTCGTGGTGCGCGGCATCTTCGCCCGACCGGCGCAGCTTGCCGACGAAATCCGCAGTTTGGCGGCGGCGGGTGACGTCCCCGCATGGCTGGGCGAGAGCGACGATCCGCTGGGTTTCCTGCTGCATGACGGCGGCGCCAGCAGCCTGACCGACGCCGCCTACCGCTTTGTCCGACATGAGCCTGGTGTGGACGTGGTGCTGTTCGGCACCGGCGATGCCGGGCACCTGCGCAGCAACATCGAATCGATCCTGAAGCCGCCGCTGCCGGCGGCGGACTGTGCGAAGCTCGCCGAATTGTTCGGTCATCTGCGTGGCGTCGGCCTGGAAGCGCCGCCGCGGCGCGTGGCGGCCTGAGCCATGTCACGCATTCGCGATATCCGTATTCTCCCCCTGCAATTCACCCCGGCGGAACCGTACGGCTCCTCGCGCGGGCTGGCGAAGGCGCGTGGCGGCGGGCTGGTGCTGCTGGACACCGAGGACGGCGTGCAGGGGATCGGCGAGGTGTGGGGGCCTCCCAGTGTGTCTCGCGCCTATGTCGACGTGATCAAGCCGTTCTATGTCGGGCGCAGCGTGTTTGCGCAGCGGGGCGCCGCGCAGGAGGTACTGGCCCGGCTGTACCACGCCGGCACGCAGAACCAGATGACGGCGTTGCTCGGCGGCATCGACATCGCGGCGCACGACGCGATGGGCAAGCTGCTGAACCTGTCGGTGGCGGAGTTGATCGGCGGGCGGCTGCGCGAGCGCATCCCGGTCTATGCGTCGGGTGGCTACTTCACCGCGGCCGACGACCAGGACGCGGCGCTGGCGCGGCAACTGGAGGCCAACGCCACGCGCGGCTTCGGCGCGTTCAAGATCAAGATCGGCCGCAACCCGGCCGAGGACGCGGCACGCTGCAAGCTGGCCCGGCGCATCATCGGCGACGCGCCGCTGCTGACCGTGGACACCAACGGCAACTATACTGAGGACGGCGTGCTGGAGAGCATGCGCCGCACCGCGGACGCCGACATCCACTGGTACGAGGAACCGCTGGCACCGCAGGACTGGGCTGGCTACCGCAGCCTGGCGTCACGCGCGCCGGTGCGGCTGGCGACCGGCGAGGCGCTGTACACCGTGTTCGACTTCCGCCGGCTGATCGACGGGCGGCTGGCGTCGGTGGTGCAGCCCGACCTGACGCTGTGCGGCGGCTTCGAGGTGGCACGCACCATCGGCGTGCTGTGCGCGGCGGAGCATTTGCGGATCTCGCCGCATGTCTGGGGCAGCGGGATCGGGCTGGTCGCGGCGCTGCATTTCCTTGCCGCGCTGCCGTCCTATCCGCACGCCGACCACGTGCCGTTTCCGCCGCTGCTGGAATACGACGTGGGGCAGAACGCGCTGCAAGATGCGATCTTCGTCGAGCCGGTGCGCTATGCGGACGGGTATCTGGATGTGCCGCGCGGACCCGGGCTGGGCGTGACGCTCGATATGGCGGCGGTGCGGCGGTTCGGCGGGGAGTGACGCTGCGCCGTCCCGGCGCTCTGACCCGCACGCCAGGTCTCACCAACGAGGCACGACGCAAACTATTGTTCGATTGCTTGATACTCGCCTCGGCACGGCGCAATGGCTTGACGGTATTGACGGCAAATCACCGGGATTACGACCTGCTTTTGCAGCTTGTGGCGGACGGCAAGGTCGCGTTCTACCAGACCCAGGCAGCCTCCCGGCGTCGCTGAAGGCCGAACGGCTTCCCGTCATCGCGAGGCGCGCGCAGGTATGGCCACCGCCGGCCAAACCACCAACGCATCCCCCAGCAATCCCACCGCCAGCGCATAGAAGTCCGACGGATTATAGCGGCGGATCGCCGCGAAATTCGGATACACGACGAACGCCTCGCCCGCGGCCCCATCCGGCAGCAGCACCGCGGCGGTCGTCTCCGCTGTGGCCCACCAGCGTCCTGCCGTCGGGCGCACGCCCTGCCGCGCCCACTCAGCCAGCGGCCGCCGCGCCTCCCGTCCGGCCGCACCGGTGTCGAACCCCGCCGGCAAGGTCACCGCCTGGCCCCAGGTTTCCCCTGCCCGCCAGCCGGACTGCGCCAGGTAGTTGGCGATCGAGCCCAGCACGTCGGCGCGGCTGGTCCAGATGTCGCACTTCCCGTTGCCCTCGAAATCCACCGCGTAGCGCAGGAAACTGGTCGGCATGAATTGCGGCTGGCCCATCGCGCCGGCATAGCTGCCGGTCATGCGCGCCGGCGTCACGTCGCCGTGGTCGAGGATCTTCAACGCCGCCATCAACTCGGGGCGGAAGAAGCTGGCGCGGCGGCCCTCCCAGGCGAGCGTCGCCAGGGCATCCACCACATGGAAATCGCCGGTCTGCGTGCCGAAGCTCGATTCCAGGCCCCAGATGCCGGTGACGACCGCGGGACCGACGCCGAACCGGGCCTGCACCGCCGCCAGCAGGGCGCGGTTGTCGCGCACCGCGGCGCGACCGGTCTCGATGCGCTTGTCGGTGATCAGCAACGCCCGGTATTGCGCCCAGGTCATGGTGAACTCGGGCTGGTGACGGTCGCGCTCCAGCACCTTGGCGTTCGGCGCCAGCCCCGCCAAGGCCCGATCCAGCGTGACGGCGGAGATCCCCGCGCGGCGCGCCTCGGCCCGCAACCCCGCCAGGAAGCCGGCGAAACTGTCCGTTGCCGCCAGGGCGTTTGCGGCAGCGGCGGCAGGAATCGCAGAGAGCAACAGGCGGCGGGTCAGCATGCCGGCTGTCTGCCACAACGCGCCGCGCCGGGGCAATCGCGTGGACGGAGGAAGCTCGGAGCCCTGCGCCATTGGCGCCGGGTTTATCGCCAGGGCGCACGGCCCGGCGGGTGCACGGTCTTGGCGGCCGCCGCCTGGATGGTGATTGAGGGGGAGCAGAAGCGCAAGGAAGGACGCAAGATGCAAAGTACGAAGAAAGCAACCCGGATATGCACGGCGGGTTGCATCGCTTATCAATCTAATGTCCCGTCCCATGGGTGAGCGACGACCCAAGACTGGCCGTCCGTTTTGGATCGCAGGCGGACCATGCCTTCGCCAGTTGCCGCCACGCGATGCGTCGGGGATGATCCGGGAACCATTGCCAATCCGGAGACCCAAGTGTCGATCGCAAGGACGCCCCCCGCGCCGCTGGATGCCGCGCACGCATTGCTGAGCCGCCGCAACCGCGACGGCGCGCTGGACGCGCCGGCGGAGTGGAACGTCGTGCTGGAAACCATCATCAACCACCGCTCGGTGCGCGGGTTCCTGCCCGATGCGCTGCCGGACGGCACGCTGGAATTGCTGATCGCGGCGGCGCAATCGGCATCGACCTCGTCCAACCTGCAGCTTTGGAGCGTGGTGGCGATCGAGGAACCGGCGCACAAGGCGCGGCTCGCCACGCTGGCCGGCGACCAGCAGTTCATTCGCGACGCGCCGCTGCTGCTGGTGTGGCTGGCGGACCTGGCGCGGATCGATGCGATCGCGGCGGAGCGGCAGCAGACCGTGGAGGGCACGCAGTATCTGGAGGAGTTCATCGTCGGGGTGGTGGATGCGGCGCTGGCGGCGCAGAGCGCACTGATCGCGGCGGAGTCGCTGGGGTTGGGCGGTGTGTGCATCGGCGCGATGCGCAACCTGCCGGAGCAGGTGGCGGAAGCGCTGAAGCTGCCGCCGCATGCATTCGCGGTGTTCGGCATGTCGATCGGCTGGCCCGATCCGGCGAAGGCGACGGACATCAAGCCACGCCTGTCGCAGCATGTGGTACTGCATCGGGAGA
Source organism: Acetobacteraceae bacterium (assembly GCA_049522565.1). GTDB lineage: Bacteria > Pseudomonadota > Alphaproteobacteria > Acetobacterales > Acetobacteraceae > JASHVB01. Next base: position 2,339 of record JBEKNT010000337.1, on the reverse strand, counting down.
CGTACAATGCGGCGGCGGCGCGCGACGCGGTGGAGGACTACAACGCAGTCATGCGCGGGTTTCAGCAAGAGCAGGGGATGCGGGCGGTCGATTGGACGCAGCAATGCATCAACCGGGTGAAGGATGCCGCGGCGTTGCGCGGACGCGACCGGATGCGCGAGGCGCTGCGGAATTTGGGATTTGAATTGCGGTGAAGCAGCAGGCCTCTCCCACCGCGTGGGGGTGAGCCGCGAAGCGGATCGACGCGGTCGGGTCGCGACGCGAACCAATCGACGCGTCGAGGGTGAAGGCGCACGGTGCTGCGCCACGCCTATAGAAAGTTTGGTATGGGGCGCCGCAGCACCCTCACCCGCCGCTACGCGGCGTCCTCTCCCGCGAAGCGGGAGAGGTTAATCTGCCTGCGCGCCGATCGCTTCCTCCACGTCGCGCAGGCGGTCCTTGCCGAACCAGATGTCGCCCCCGACGAAGAAGGTCGGCGAGCCGAAGGTGCCGCGCGCCACCGATTGCTCGGTGTTCTGCTGCAACCGTTGCTTCACCGCCGGGTCCTGGATGCGTTGCAATATGCGCGCACCGTCGAGCCCGGACTCGTCGAGCGCCGCACGGATCACCTCCGGCTCGTCCAGCCTCTTCGGCTCCTCCCACATGTGGTGGAACATCGCCTCGACGTAGCTGGGCAGGAACCCGTCGAATTCCGCTGCCACCGCGCCACGCATGATCTGGAGCGTGTTGACCGGGAAGAACGGGTTGCGGCGGAATTGCGTGATTGCGTGCCGGCGGATGAAGCGCTCGGTTTCCAGCCGCTGGTAGTCCGGCTTGTTGCGGATGCCTTGCAGGCTTTCCGCCGGCGAGCGGTTGTTGGTCGCCTTGAACACGCCACCCAGCAACACCGGCACGTAGCGGAACCGCGCCCCGGTGCGCGCCTCGATCGCCGGGATCACGCGATGCGCGAGATACGCATTGGGACTGCCGAAATCGAAGTGGAATTCCACGCTCGCCATAAGGTCTGCTCTCCAGTGTTATTATACCGGCCACGATTTGACTATTGCAGAGGGTCGCCGGGGTCGTCGGGCAGGGCGGCAACGTGCAGCGCCTTCCGCCGCCGCGCAGGCCGAGTCTGATGTCGTCGCCCGCCACATCCTGTCGTGGCACGCAGGCGGAATGCGCTGCGCTTTGCCGCCCTGCCCCGCATCGCCGCAACCCCGCAACCAACTGCCAATGCGAGCACAGCGGACGTTTTCATTACCGCAGGCAGCGGCGTAGCATCGGCGCAGCGAAACGTCGAATTATGGGGAGGAAGCGTCATGAAGCTCGGTCTCGGAAGCCTGCTGCTGGCGGGCGGGTTGGTTCTTGCATCATTCTGCGCCGCGCCAGCCGCGCAGCCGGCGGGACCGTTCAAGCTGACCTCGCCGGCGTTTGCCGACAACGCCCCGCTGGCGAAGAAGAACGCCGGCGACCGGGCGGGAAATCCGAACTGCGTTGGCCAAAGCATTTCGCCGCCGCTGAAATGGACCAACCCGCCGGACGGCACCAAGAGCTTCGCCCTGTTGTTGCTCGACCCCGAGGGGCGGCTCGGATTGGGCGTGGTGCACATGGTGACGTACGGCATCCCCGCCTCGGTGACCGGTTTTGCCGAGGGCGAACTCAGCAAGCCCTCGGACAAGTTCGTCGGCGGCAAGAGCACGATGGGGTTGCCGACCTATTTCGGCCCCTGCACGCCGCCCGGGGATTGGCACCACTATACCTTCATCCTGATTGCGACCGACCTCGATCCGAAGGCATTGCAGCCGGGGATGACGCGCGACGAGCTGTTCACCGCACTCGCCGGGCATACCAAGGGGGCGGCGGGCCTGGTCGGCCGGTTCCGGCACCCCACGTAGCTTCGCGCCGTTCGGAATAGCAGCGAAGGGCCGGGCGCTCGACAACAGGGTCGGCAGGCGCGCGTGGTTCACCATGTTTCGCCGTAGGGGCGGATATCGAGTTCGTGCGTCCAGCCATCGCGCGTCTGCTGGTGCAGTTGCCAGTAGACCTCGGCGATCGAGGCCGGATCCATCAGCCGGTCCGGTTCCAGCCGGTGTGCCGCGTCGGTGCCGCGCGCGCGAATGCGTTCGCGCACCCAGGCGGTATCCACACCGGCATCGATGACCAGATGCGCGACGTGGATGCCGTGCGGGCCTAGCTCGCGTGCCATGCTCTGCGCCACCGCGCGGAGCCCGAACTTGGCGCTGGCGAACGCGGCGTAACCGCTGCCGCCGCGCACGCTGGCGGTCGCGCCGGTCAGCAAAATCGAGCCGCGGCCGCGCGGCACCATGCAGCGCGCGGCCTCGCGTCCGGTGAGGAAG
>JBEKNT010000336.1:0-7831 GCA_049522565.1 Acetobacteraceae bacterium | reverse complement strand
CACCGGCCGCCGCCGGCCGGTGGTCAACTCGCGATGACGGGAGGCGCAGCGTCGCCGGTCAGGCAACGCCTTCATTCCGGGTGTCGATGGCCTCTTGCCGATGGTGTCAGGAGGTTGGCCGCCCGCTCAGCCAGGCCGGGATCGACGGTTCCAGCGGCCGCAGATGCTCGTCAATCGACGCATGCAACCTCGCGAGGGCCTGGCGTTTCGCATCGAGGTCGCCGGCGAACGGATAGCCGGCGCGCAGCAGCACGTCCGGTAGCGCGCTTTCCAGCAAGGCCTGGATGTCGCGGCCCAGCCGGGCCTGGGATGACCGTGCGGACAACAGGCCAGGCACCGCAAGCGCGTCGACAAGCAGCACCGCGAAGACGCGCCGGGCCCGGCTGGGCGGCGCACGCAACGCGCGCTCGACGATGTCGGTGAGACCCGCGGCGGTCGCCGGATCGATGTGCAGCGCCGCGGCCCCGCTACCGACGAGCAATTGCCGGGCCGCGTGGAAGCGGTCGGTCCCGTGTGGCGCGGCGGCCGCTGCCTCCAGGGCGCGGGCCAGATCCAGCCGGGCTTGCCTCAGGTCCACGCCGCGTCGCGCCGATCAGTCGGCGCCGGGCTGTATCGCCGCGATGCTGTGCGCAAAGGCGATGACGTAGCCGTCGGGGTCTCGCACTGCGAATTCGCGGTTGCCGTAATAGGCGCGGTCGATTGGCGGATAGACCACCACGGCGCCCTTCGCGCTGAACGCCGCGAACAGGGCATCGGCGTCGCGCACCCACACATAGGCGTCCCATGATTCGCCGTTCTCGCCGCCGTTCGGCCGGATGCGCGCCTGATCCGCCACCGCGCTCAGCATGATCGTCAGGCCGTCGCGATGCGGCATGCAGAAGCAGGGCGGCTCGCCCCATAGTCTGTCGATCGCGAACCCCAGGATGTCGCGGTAGTAGTTCGCGGCGCGGATCACGTCGGCGACGAAGAAGAACGGTGCGATCGCCAGCATTTGCCGCTCCGCCGATGCATTGGCTGTCATCATTCTGCTCCTTTGCTCGCTACGTGCTTCGGTGGGGGCGCCCGCCTGCTACCGTGCACCAGCACCGAGACCGAACGGAAGTCACGAGCGATCCAAGGTCAGGCCAACGTAAAGCCGCACCGGCAAGGTATTCTGCCACTGTCGAATCGTTGCTGCCGTACGGCGACATTTGTCGTCGAGCTCGTCTTGTAGCTTGAACACGTCCTTGCCGTGTGCCGGCACCGCAGACCGGGCAGCAGCATGGCGCGCGTCCGGCGTCAGTAGGTCATCCCTGCCTGCATGGCGAAGTGCTCCGCCACCGGTCCGAGCGCCAGCGCGGGCAGAAACGTCAATCCGCCGACGATCACCACCGTGCCGATCAGCAGCCCGACGAACTGCGGCCCGTGCGTCTGCAACGTCCCCGCCGAGGCCGGCACGATGCGCTTCGCCGCCAGGCCGCCGGCGATGCACAGCACCGGGACGAAAATCAGGAACCGCCCGGCGAACATCGCCAGCGCCAGGGTCAGGTTGAAGAACGGCGAGTTTGCGTTCAGCCCGGCGAACGCGCTGCCGTTGGTGCCGGCGGCCGAGGTGTAGGCATACAGCAGCTCGGAAAACCCGTGCGGGCCGGCGTTGCTCAGCCCGGCCAGACCGGCCGGCAGCACCGCGGCGATCGCGGTCAGCAGCAAGATGAAGGCCGGCACGGTCAGCAGCACCAGCATGGTCATCTTGATCTCATTCGATTCGATCTTCTTCCCGAGGTACTCCGGCGTGCGGCCGATCATCAGTCCGGCGACGAACACCGCGACAATGGCAAACAGCAGCATGCCGAACAGGCCGGAGCCGGGACCGCCGACGATCACCTCGTCCAGCATCATGTTGGCCAGCAGCACCAGGCCCGACAGCGGCATGAAGCTGTCGTGCATGGCATCCACCGCACCGTCGGACGAAGCGGTGCTGAGCGTGGCGAACAGCGCCGACTGGCCAACGCCGAAGCGCACCTCCTTGCCTTCCATGTTGCCGCCGGCCTGCAGGTCGCCGGCCGCCTGGTCGAGATGGAACGGGGCGAAGGCCGGGTTGGGCGCCGCCTCGGAGGCGTAGATCGCGGCGGCGCCGGCCAGGAACATCGCCGCCATCACGGCGAACAGCGCCCAGCCCTGGCGCTCGTCACCGACCATCCGGCCGAAGGTGTTGGTCAGCGCGGTGCCGATCAGAAAGATCAGCAGCATCTCGACCAGCCCGGCGAGCGCGGTGGGGTTCTCGAACGGGTGCGCCGAGTTGGCGTTGAAGAAGCCGCCGCCGTCGCCGGACAGCAGCTTGATCGCCTCCTGCGAGGCCACCGGCCCGCGCGCCAGCAGTTGCGGCGCGCCCTCCAGGGTGGTGGCCTGGACATAGCCGCCGAGTGTCTGCGGCTCACCCTGCCAGACGAAGAACAACGCGGCGACGACGCAGATCGGCAGCAGCACGTAGAGCGTGGCGCGGGTCAGATCGACCCAGACATTGCCGATGGTCGCCATCGAGCGGCGCGCGAAGCCGCGCACCAGGGCGATGGCCACCGCAATGCCGGTCGCCGCCGAGAGGTAGGACTGCACGGTGATCCCGGCCATCTGGGTGAGGTGGGACAGCGTGGTCTCACCGGCGTAGGACTGCCAGCTCGTGTTGGTGGCGAAGCTGACGGCGGTGTTCAGCGCCAGGTCGGGCGCGACGGCGCCGAATTGCTGCGGATTGAGCGGCAGCAGGTTCTGTAGGCGCTGGAGCGCATACAGCATGACGATGCCGGCGAGGCTGAAGGTGAGCAAGCCGAGCGCGTAGGCGGGCCAGGTCTGTTCCTTGGCGGGATCGACGCCGGCGAGCCGATACAGCGCGTTCTCGAACGGGCGGAGCAAACGCTGGAGGGGTGTGCAGCCGCCATCGATCACGCGGGCCATGTAGCCGCCGAGCGGGCGGACCCCGGCGGTGATCAGCGCCGCGAACAGGGCGATTTGCAGCCAGCCCTGCCAGGTCATGCGGCGTGACGTTCTGGTGGTTGCGCCGGGCGGGTCAGGTCGAGGCAGACCCGGACATACAGCGCAGCCGCGGCGAAGGCGGCGAGCAACAGGATCAACATCAGCAGGTCGGACACGAGCTTAACCCTTGCACAGGCGCGGCAAAGTGGGCCTGCGGCAATATAAATGCGATGCTTGGCGCAGGGGGGCGATATAGTAGACGCGTAAAGCGCACGCCCGCTCCGTCCCCCCGGGCCGCGTCCGCTGCGCGGCCACGACCCTCAAGAGAAGGGAAAGAGGTCTTTCTCTGCCGCGCCGCCCTCAACGCTCCTCCTGCACGTGCGCCTCGAGGAACCACAGCGCCTTGTCCAGGTCGCGTGAGATGCCGGTCAGGATGTCGGCGGTATCGGCGTCGCCGGCCTCGCCGGTCTGGTCGATGCCGTCGCGCACCGCGTTGGCCACCTGGGCATAGCGGTCGATCAGCGCCGCGAGGTGGTCATGGATGGTGTAGATGTCGGTGGGATAGGCCTTCAGCGTGCTGACCTCGGTCACCGTTTGGGTGGTGCCCATCGCGGTGCCCCCGAGTTGCACGACTCGCTCGGCCATGGTGTCCACCGCGTCGTCAAGCTGGGTGCGGAAGCCGTCCAGCATTTCATGCACCGCGATGAACTGCGGCCCCTTCAGGTTCCAGTGCGCCTGCTTGGTCGCCAATGCGAGGTCGATGCCGTCGGCGACCCGGGCATTCAGCAGGCCGATGGACAACTGCTTGGCGTTCGACTTCAGGTCGTTCTTGGTCGGGTGCGAGCGCATGGTGGGTTCCCTCCGATGCTGGACAGCCATTACGCTACCACATGGTGCCGGCGGCCGTCTTTCTCCACTGCGGCGCGCCCGGTTCCGACGCCCAAACGCCCCAATTTAACGCGTATGGGGCCTTCGTCCGCCATGACGAGGGGGCCAGTACGGCCAAATGCGATCGCCCCGGGGGCGTGCCTCGTTTCAATCCTTCATGCCGGCCCTAGTCCGGTGACCTGTCGGGCGGTGCCGGTCGCGTCGTGCCGTTCGGCGTGCCGCTTTGCCTCGGCGGCCGCGAGGATCGGATCGACCGCGAGGTAGCGTGCCGGCGGCCGTGTGCCGGGGTCGTTCTGGAATGCCCTGGCACGGGCGAGCACTGCCCGATCCGCGTCCGACAGCCGGCCGACTTCGCGCAGATGGTCGGTCCAGCTTTCCATCGACCACATTTCGAGCCACCCCTCGGGATGCGCCACGTCCTCGTAAAGCTGCCAGAATGCCGCGCCGGCCCGGCCGCGCACCTGCTGCACCTCCCGCATGATTGCCAGGAAGGCGCTGCGCTCGGCCGGCACGACACGATAATGCATGGTCTCCATGACCTGGCCGCGCGCATGGCGCAGTAGCGGCATCAGTTCCGCCGCGGGGGCCTCGGGTGCGCGGGGCGGCGGCGGGGCGGCGGGGGTTTCGGCGCGGACCGGGCCGATATATTCGATGCCGAAGGCCTGCACCGAGATCGCCAGCGCCACGCCAAGGCCGGCGGCCACCAGCAATGCTCCGGACATGCCGATCTGGCCGCCAAGCGCGCCCCAGGCGAAGGACCCGACGGTCAGCGCGCCGTTCTGCGCCAGTTGGTAGATCGCCAGCGCGCGGGCCCGCACCCAGGGCGGGCACACGAGCTGCGCCGCCGCCTGGATGGTGGCATAGGCCGATGTCCAGCCGATGCCGAACAGCAGCATGCCAAAGGCCGCGAGCAACCAATGGTGGGCGGTGCCCAGCAAGGCGATGCCGGCGCAGGAGAACAACGAGCACCCGACCACGGTGGCGTTGCGGCTGATGCGGCCGCGTACCATGGGCAGCAGCATCCCCGAGGTGACGCCGCCCACCCCCATCATCCCCAGGATCAGCCCGTACATCCCGGCGCCGAGGTGCAATTGCTCGCGCACCAGCAGCGGCAGCAGTGCCCAGGGGGCGGACGCCGGCAGCGAATAGGCGATGGTGCGTACCATGGCGCAGCGGATCGCCGGCGTATTGCGCACGAAGCGCACGCCGGCGCGCATGGCGGACAGCAGGTGCTCGCGCGGCAGGCCGGTGAAGCGCTTGCCGCGCTGCCAGGTCAGCAGCGCGCCGATCACCGCCAGGATCGACACCGTATAGAGCGAGAAGGCCAGGCTGGTGCCACCGAGCAGGATAAGGAAGCCGGCCAAAGCGGGACCGACCGCGCGAGTCAGGTTGTAGCCGATGCCGTTGAGGGCGATGGCCTGCACCAGGTCCTCGCGCGGCACCAGTTCGGGGACGATAGCGCTCCAGGCGGGGGCGGTCAGCGCCGAGCCGATGCCGATGGCGAAGGTCAGCACCAGCAGGACGCTGGCGGTCATGGCGTGGCCCAGTGTCAGCGCGGCCAGCGTCGCGGCGGCGAGGATGGTCCAGATCTGGGTGCCGATCAGGAACACCCGGCGATCGACGATGTCGGCCAGCGCGCCGCCGGGGAGGGCGAGCAGGAACACCGGCATGATGGTGGCCGCCTGCACCATGGCGACGATCAGCGGACGCGGCGCGAGCGTGGTCATCAGCCAGCCGGCGCCGGTGTTTTGCAGCCATGTGCCGAGCCAGGCGACGACGCTGGCGAGCCAGAGACGGCGGAAGGTGCTGTTGCGCAGCGGCACCAGGGCGGGAGGCAGACGGATCATTGCGGAGGGGGAGGATCGTTGGGACGGCGGGGCATGGCACCGCTTCAAGGCATTTCCGCGGCAGAATAGCACGGATGGCGGTCGGTGGGGATGACTGTGGGCCGGTTGGCGGCCGGCGACCCCGCCGCGCCACGACCGCGCCTTCGCCCAGGTGGACGCTTCCGGGAATTGTCCGGCGAAGCGCTTCGCCGCATGGGCTCGGCGCGGGACTGTCGATCGCAGGGGCGGATGGGGCCGCGCGCGTCGGCATGGCGCCGGCGTGCAACCAGCCAGACCATTATTCGGGCAAACCGATTTCGCCGTGGTACGCTGGGGGGGACGTGATACCAATGATACGGACTTGCAACCAGGAGCGAAAACATGCTCGGGGTCGGACTATCGGGGACTACCGTCAGGCGGCTATCGGCCTGCATGCTCGGGATAATGCTGGCGGGTCTCGCGGCAGGGAGGGCACAGCAGCCAACCGCCGCGATCGCGACGCCGGTGCTGACCTATGCCGCCCAAGGTTGGTCGGACGCCGACCGGAACACCTTTTACACGACGAGCCAGGGCTCTCGCATGATGCCCTATGCGTGGTTCATGGCGCTGCGCCGCCTGGACGTCGACGCACCGTTTGTTGCCGATCAACTGGAGCGCTACGGCTATCTCCGCAACGACAATGCGAATAATCGCGCAGGTCTTCCGGTCGGGTTCGTGGTGGACGGCACTGCGGTGCCGCCGCAAGTCGGCATGACCTGCGCTGCCTGCCACACCGGGCAGCTTGAATACCGGAAGGATGGCGTGACGCACGCGCTACGTCTCGACGGCGCCCCGGCGAGCGCTGACTTTCAGCAGTTCCTGCTGGACCTGACCGCGGCGTCGCGCGCGACCTTGGCGCAATCCGATCGCTTCGACGTTTTCGCGAAGGCTGTGCTCGGCTCGGGGTATGGCGCAGCGGCGGTTGCCCAGCTCAAGGGCGACTTCGGCGCCTGGGTCGCGCAGTTCGGCGAATTCATGGACAAGAGCCTTCCGTCGCTGCCCTGGGGGCCGGGGCGGCTCGACGCGTTCGGCATGATCTTCAACCGGGTTGCCGCGCGCGATCTTGGCGAGGTCGAAAATTTCAAGATCGCCGACGCGCCGGTCAGCTATCCGTTCCTGTGGAACGCGTCGCGGCAGGATCACACGCAGTGGAACGCCGGCGTGGGCAATGGGCTGTATATCCAGGGACTCGGGCGTAATACCGGGGAGGTGTTTGGCGTCTTCGCCGATTTCGCACCCAAACTGGCGTCGCCGCCGATCGGACACCTCCCCGCGATCATCAACGACCACGCCAACTCGGCGCATTTCGGCAATCTGCAAACGCTGGAGCAGAAGATTGCGACGTTGAAGCCACCGCCGTGGCCGAGCGACGTCTTCGGCTTGGACGCGACGCTGGCCGCAACGGGCAAGCCGCTGTTCGAGGCCAATTGCGCCAATGGCGGTTGCCACGCGGAGAAGAACGCGCCGCTGCCTCCGCACGCCTGGGTCACACCGGCCATGGCGGTGGGAACCGATCCAAGAATGGTGCTCAACGCCGATCGCCTGTCCAACCCGGGACTATATCTTGGCGCGCTCATGCCGCCGCCGGCGATTGCCGATCGGTTTACCAATCCGACCCACACCGCCGACATCCTTGCCGCTTCGGTCGTCGGAAGTCTGCTCGATGAGGCGTTCGATCCACCGCCGTGGCTGGCGCCCGGAAAGCTGGCGACCAGCGGCGTATGGCGTGCGCTCCGGCTGGATTTGGGGGACATTCTGCCTCGCTCGAAGCCGGAGGATTTCCTGCATGCCAATCCTGACCTGAGGCAAGATCTCGAAGCCGGGATCAGGCAGCGCCTTGGCAAGATGTTCAAAAATGCGGTTCCCCCCGACCAGGGTGCGGCATACGAGGCACGTGTGCTGCACGGGATCTGGGCGACGGCGCCCTATCTTCACAACGGCTCGGTGCCCAACCTTTGGGAACTGCTGACGCCCGCGAAGCAACGCAAGCCCAGCTTCATGGTCGGCAGCCGCGTGTTCGATCCGAAGAACGTCGGGTATGCGACCGACCAATCGCCGGCGAAGAACGGTGCCTTCGCGGTCGATCCCGCGAATGCCAACGGCAACGGCAATGGCGGGCACGAATTCGGCAC
>JBEKNT010000335.1:0-11989 GCA_049522565.1 Acetobacteraceae bacterium | reverse complement strand
GAAAATGATTGCCTTCGCCTGGAGTGGTTTCATCGTGGCCATCGCCGGCGCGCTGTTCTCCATCGTGCTCGGTCGCATCACACCGGACAGTTTCGACCTGACGCAACTGTTGCTGCATTTTGCCATCGTCATGATCGGCGGCCTCGGCAGCCTGGCCGGTTCGCTGATCGGCGCCGTGCTGCTGACCGCTGCGCCGGAATTGCTGCGCAATGTCGCCGGGGTGCAGGAGATCGCGTTCGCGATGCTGCTGATCCTGGTGCTGCTGCTGATGCCGCAGGGCCTGAGCGGCCTGCTGACCCGCTACGTGCCGGCGCTGCGCGACCGCTTCTTCGGTGAAGAACCATGAACCCGGTGTTGCAGGTGGACGGCGTGACGGTGCGCTTCGCCGGCCTGCTGGCGCTGTCCGACGTGTCGTTCAGCCTGGCCCCCGGCTTCATCCAGGCCGTCATCGGTCCGAACGGCGCCGGAAAGTCGACGCTGTTCGGGGTGATCAGCGGGTACGTCAAGCCGGAATCCGGGCGTGTGACGTTTGCCAACCAGGACCTGACCGGCTGGCCGCCAACCGCCATCGCGCGCGCCGGGATGCGCCGGACATTCCAGAACGGCGGTATCTTCCGCGAGCTGACGGTGCTGGAGAACGTTCTGACCGGCATCCCGCAAGCGTGGGACTTCCGAATCGCTGCCACCGCGCTGCGTCTGCCGGGAATACGCCGGCGCGAGGCGGCCGCCATTGGCCATGCGCGGGAAACGCTGGACCGCCTGGGCATCGCCGACATCGCCGATCGTGTGGCGGGCGAATTGCCCGCGGGCCAGCAGCGTCTGGTCGAAATCGCGCGCACCATCGCGGCACGTACGCAAATCCTCTTGCTCGACGAACCGGCGGTCGGCCTGACGCTGGGGGAGCTGGACCGGCTGGGCGCCGTGCTGCGTCAGTTGGCAGCAGAGGGCGTTTCCGTCCTGTTGGTCGAACATGTGATCGATTTCGTCATGGCTTTGGGCGAACGCATCCTGGTACTCAACCACGGCGAGATCATCGCCAGCGGTACGCCCGACGAGATCCGTTCGCATGATGCCGTGCTGGAGGCCTATCTTGGCCGCAAGTGACACGCTGCTGTCGATCCGCGATCTGACGGTGCGCTACGGCAGCGCCATCGCGCTGGACGGCGTGACGCTGGAGGTGCGGCATGGCGAGGTGGTGGCCCTGCTGGGCGCCAACGGCAGCGGCAAGACCACGCTGTTGAACGCCATCAGCGGCATCAAGCCGATCGCCTCCGGTGCGGTGCTGTGGGACGGCGTGCCGATGCAGCCGCGCAAGCCGCATCGCATTTTTGCCAAGGGCGTGGTGCAGGTTTCCCAGGCACGCGATCTATTCCCGGAAATGTCGGTGCTCGACAACCTGCGGCTCGGGGCCGTGACCCGCCGCTTCGATGCGGCGCGTCTCGCGCAGGTGTTCGGCTATTTTCCGCGGTTGCAGGAGCGCCGGCAGCAGCGCGCTGCCACGCTATCGGGCGGCGAGCAGCAGATGGTCGCGATCGGACGCGCGCTGATGTCGGAGCCGAGGCTGCTGATGCTGGACGAACCTTCGGGCGGCCTGGCGCCACGCTTCGTCGATGAGATCGGCAACATCATGCAGCGCCTGCGTCAGCAGCACGCCACCATGCTGATCGTGGAACAGAATATCCAGCTTGCGTTGAGCGTGGCCGACCGGGTGTACGTGCTTCGCAATGGCGCCATCGTGACTTCTACCACTGTCGCCGAACTGGGTACCGACTATCGGGCACTGGCGCAGCGATTCTACCTGTGAGGGCATGCACATGAATCCGTGGGACGACATCATTTCCGCCGACGAACGGCGCGCCTATCGCGCCGCGGGCTTCGGCCGGCCATCCGGCATCGGCCGCCGGCCGGCGTTGCTGATCATCGACGTGCAATACCGTACCGTCGGCACCGTGCCGCGGCCGTTCTTCGAGGCGATCAAGGAGTTCCCGACATCCTGCGGTGAAATCGGCTGGCAGGCGGTGGGCAACATCACGCCGCTGCTGGCGCTGTTCCGCCAGCGCGGCTGGCCGGTGCTGTACCCGCATGTCGCACGCAAGGAGAGCTTCGACTCCGGCCGGCTCGCCGCAAAAGTGCCGGCGCTGATGACGGTCGCCGCCCACGGCTACGATTTCGTCGCGGAGGTGGCGCCGCGTGAGGGCGACATCCTGCTGCCGAAAAAACATCCCAGTGCCTTCTTCGGCACGCCGTTGACCAGCTATCTGATCGACCTCCAGGTCGATACGCTGGTGGTAACGGGCTGCACCACCAGCGGCTGCGTGCGGGGCTCCGTGGTGGATGCCTTCGCCTATAATTTCCGCGTCGTGGTACCGCATGACGCGGTGTACGACCGCAGCCACACCTCCCACTGCGTCAACCTGTTCGACATGTCGGAGAAATACGCCGACGTGATGACGACCGAGGCGTGCCTCGCCACGCTGTCCGGTCTGAACAGCACCGCGAGTGTCGCGGCATGAGCGCGCCCTGCGATCTCGTGATCCGCGGTGGCGAGGCGATCCTGCCCGGCCGCGGCCAGACCGCGTGCGACATCGCCGTGCGGGACGGCCGCATCGCTGCGATCCTCGCCCCCGGGGAAGCCTGTGCGGCGTCGGCGGCGTGGTCGGTGCGCGGTCTGGTTGTCATGCCCGGCGCGATCGACGTGCACCTGCACCTGGGCAGCGGCAATGACATCTCACGCCCTCGCAAGCCGGCGGATGCGGATGGCGAGACCGCAGCGGCGGCCAAAGGCGGGGTGACCTGCTTCGTGCCGTACCTGCTGGCGACCGAGCCGTATGAGACTCTGTTCGACGACGTGGTGGCGGTGACCCAGGCCGGCGCACGCATCGACTTCGGCTACCATTTCTGCATCTCGACCGAGGCACAGCTTGCCGCCGCGGCGTCCTACATCCGCGATCTGGGCGTGCCGACACTCAAGATTTTCATGAACAACCGCGGTGGCGAAGGCGCCCGCCTCGGCCTGCCGGATATCGATGACGGCTTCCTGCTGCGGCTTTGCGAAATTGCCGCCGCGAACGGCGGCATGGTCTGCCCGCATCCCGAAACGATCGAACTTGCCTGGGTGATGCGTGACCGGGTGCGGGCGGCCGATCCCGACGGTACCGGCGGGCTGGCGACATGGAACGCGTCCCGTCCGCCCTTCGTGGAGGCCGATGCCGTGCAGCGCGCTGCCTATATCGCGCAGGTCGCCGGTGCGCCGTTGTACGTGGTGCACACCTCCTCGGCCGAGGCGCTGGCCGCGGCATTGCGGCTGCGCCGCGCCGGCGCACGCGTGTTCGTAGAGACCTGCCCGCATTACCTCACGCACGACATCACGTGGGAAGGGGGCGATGTCGGCAAGATCAATCCGCCGCTGCGCACCGCCGCGGATCGCGCGGCGCTCTGGTCGGGTCTGCTCTCGGGCGCCATCGACACGGTCGGCACCGACCACGTCCATCGTGGTATCGCGGCCAAACAAGGCGGCATCTGGAGCGCCTCGCCGGGCTGCCCCGGACTGGAGACGCTGCTGCCAGTGTTGCTGACCGAAGGACACCACAAGCGCGGACTGTCGCTGGCCCGCATCGCCGATCTGGTGGCAACCAACCCGGCGCGGCTGATGGGCCTGTCGCACGTGAAGGGAGCCATCGCACCGGGCCTTGACGCCGACTTCACCATCGTCGACCCGCAGGCGTCGTGGACGCTGGATCGCGCCGATGTGGTCTCTGCCGCGGGCTACTCGATCTATGAGGGCCGGGCGTTCCACGGCCGCGTCGTGCATGCGCTGGTGCGCGGCCGCCCGGTGCTGCGCGACGGTTGCTTGCTGTCGGATTCGGTCGGCACCGGCCGTTTCGTGCGTCGCCACCTGGCGCACTGATCGACCATGACCAGCAAGCAGGACGCGACACTGGCGACGTGGCCGGAGCTTGCCTCGGCGCGCGTCGTCGATCTGCTGGCGGTGTACGATCGGCGTGGCTACCGCACGGATGTCGGCAAAGGCGTGCGCCCTGCGCTGCTGGTCGTCGATTTCAGCAACGCATTCACGCGCGGCACCGAGCGGTTTCCCAGCAGCGGCTTTCCGGCGGAACTCGCGCAGGCCAATCGTCTGCTGGCGGCGGCGCGCGGCCGCGCCCCCGTGCTGTTCACGACGATCGCCTATGAGCAGGATATGCGGGACGCTGGGTTATGGGTTGCAAAGGTCCCGTGGCTCAATGGCCTCCAGCTAGGCAGCGTCGAGGTCGAGATCGACGAAGCGCTACAGCGGCGCGCGGATGAGCCGGTGCTGGTGAAGAAGTTTCCGTCGGCATTCCATGGCACGGATCTCCATGCCCGTCTGACGTCGATCGGGGTGGATACGCTGATCCTGGCCGGATGCACCACAAGCTGCTGCGTACGTGCAACGGCCGTGGACGCGATGCAGTATGGCTACCGCGTTCTGCTCGCCAGGGAGGCGGTGGGCGACTTCGATCGCGCGCTGCATGCCATTCATCTCACCGATCTTGGCGCGCGCTATGCCGATGTCGTCCCGGTGGACGAACTCATCGTCTATCTCCGCGAAGCGACGCCGGCGGGAGCCGGGCTGCCAGACTGATGCCTGCGCTCGCAGGCGGCCATGCCACAGGCGGACCGTGTGACTGAAACCGTGCCTTGGGCGCCACGCAAGCCCCACCAACGTCGGACTGGCGAATCCCGCGCCCTCGAGCGCGTCCCCCAGAGACCCGGTCAACCAATCAATACCCGACTGCGGCGAGCGCATCATAGGTGGCGCCGACCACGTGGACTTCGGCGCGCAGTGGCGCCACGAAGCACCGGCGGAATGCGGCCATGAACCGCAGGCGGGGCGCATCGGGGCCAGTGCGCAATCGCTCGCTTGCGACGAGACCGATGCGGTGCGGCGGACTGGCCAATCGTCAGCTCATCCAAACTTCGCGCTGAGCTCGTCCACCTGCTGCGCTGTCAGGGTGCGCACCGCGCGGCCGTGCAGCATCAGATGGAGCCGGGCGGTTTCCTCGAGCTCCTCGATCGCGCCGGCGGCGGCAGAGAGGGACGTTCCTGCGACCACGGGGCCATGATTGGCCAGCAGGACAGCATGGTGCTTGCCGACCAGGGGGCGCACCGCCTCCGCCAGACGCGTGTCGCCGGGCGGGAAGTAGGGCACCAGAGGAAGGCGGCCAACGCGCATGACGTAATAGGCGGTGATCGGCGGAATCGCATCCTCCGGATCGACATCCGCCAGGCACGACACAGCCACAGAATAGGTCGAATGCAGGTGCACGACCGCGCCGGCGTCAGGCCGACCCGCGTACATCACGCGGTGCAGGAATTCCTCCTTGGTGGGCGCGTCCCCGGAGACGTGGCGCCCTGCGGAGTCCAGCCGGGCGAGCCGTGCCGGATCCAATTCACCCATGCCGACATTCGTCGGCGTCATCAGCCAGCCATCGTCGAGACGGACGCTGATATTGCCGGAACTGCCAAAGGTCAGGCCGCGCGCGAACATGCTTGCGCCGAGCCGGCAGATCGCTTCTCGGGCGGCTTGCTCATTCATGCCAGGCATCGGAACGCCTCCAGGAAGAAATCGGTCGCGCCGAAATTCCCCGACTTCAACGCGAGCGCCAGACTTGGGCGCCCGAGTTCTGACCCCGGCGATCTCCCGGCGACAGCCACTCGAGTACGATCGCCCCGCCAGTCTGCCGAGCAAGACAGCGCTGTAGCACCGCGAAACCCGCCGCCGAGACTGTCACTCCCCGGCGCCTTGCGCCAGCCGGAATGGCGCCGCGGGATAAACCCCAAGCACATGCACCTCGGAGGAGAAAAACGTCAGCTCCTCCAATGCCCGGCGCAGTGCGGGTTGCTCCGGGTGGCCGTCCGCGTCGCACAGGAACTGGGTGGCGACGA
The DNA here is from genome assembly GCA_049522565.1 of Acetobacteraceae bacterium. Taxonomy (GTDB): domain Bacteria; phylum Pseudomonadota; class Alphaproteobacteria; order Acetobacterales; family Acetobacteraceae; genus JASHVB01. The sequence goes on along the minus strand of JBEKNT010000335.1, from coordinate 6,064 downwards.
ACTGGCCCGAGATCATGTAGCTCTCCAGCTTGGTCATGTTGACGCCGTTGGTGGCGAAGCCGCCGAGCGCCTTGTACAACGCCGCCGGCACGTTCCTCACCCGGAAAACGAACGTCGTCATCAGGTTTTGCTCTGCCGGATCGCGGTTCACCGGCCGCCGCGCCATGACATAGAAGCGCGTGGTGTTGTGCGTTGCGTCCTCGATGTTCTCGCGCAGGATCTGCAGGCCGTAGATCTCGGCGGCCAGCGACGAGGCGATCGCCGCCTCCTCCTTGCTGCCCCATTGCGCCACGAGTTGCGCCGCGCCCGCCGTGTCGGCCTGCACCACCGGCGTCAGCCCCAGAGAGCGCAGGCTGTGGCGCACCTGGCCGAGCGCCACAGTATGCGAATGCGCCCGCTTCAGGTCGCCGAGCGTCGCCCCTTGCACCGCCAGCAGGCAGTGTTCCACCCGCTGGAAATGCTCGCCCACGACGAACAGGCCGGATTGCGGCAGCAGATGGTGGATGTCCGGCACGCGGCCGGCGAGGCTGTTCTCGCAGGGCAGCATCCCCAGCTCGGCGCGACCGTCGCGCACCGCTTCCATCGCTGTCTCGAACGATTCGCAGGGCAGCGTGGTCATGTTGGGGTAGGCGGTGTGGCAGGCCAGGTCGGAGTAGGCGCCCGGCTGGCCTTGGAAGGCGATGGTGCCGGTCATGCGCGCCCCGCTGGGGTCGGCGCCACCGGGGCCAGCAGGCGGCGCGCCCGCTCCAGGTCGTCCGGCGTATCGACCCCGAACGGCCCGTGTTCGATCCGCGCGCAGCCAATCCGCATGCCCGCCTCCAATGCCCGCAATTGCTCCAGGTTCTCCCGCCGTTCCAGCGGCGACGGCGGCAGCGCCACGAAGCGGGCGAGCGCCGCGCGACGATACGCATAGATGCCGACGTGGTGCCAGCGCGGCCCATCGCCCCAGGGGATCGGCATCCGCGAGAAATACAGTGCCGGGGCGACCGCCTGGCCCTCGGCGAACGCGCAGGCGGCCTTTACGAACGAGGCGGTGTTGGCTTCCTCGTCCGAGACGATCGGCACCACCAGCGTGCCAATATCCGTGCCGGGATCGGCCAGCGGCGTCACCACGAGGCGCAACTGGGCGGCGGCGATGGTGGGAAAGTCGCCTTGCAGGTTCACCACCACGTCGTGCCGGCCCTCGGGGTCGAGCTCGGCCAGCGCCGCGTGCACGCGATCGGAGCCGGATGGCAGGTCGGGGTCGGTCAGCACCGCGCGCCCACCGGCGGCGCGAATCGCGTCGGCGATCGCGGCATCGCCGCAGGCCACCGCGACCGGGCCGAGCCCCGCCTCGCGCCCGCGCTCCAGCATATGCACGATCATCGGTTTTCCGTTGATCTCGGCGAGCGGTTTACCGGGCAGCCTGGTGGAGGCCAGACGCGCGGGGATGACGATGATCGGATTCACGCGCGGGGTCCGGACTGGGTGGGTTGATGGGGCTGGGTCGTTTCCCTATGGTGCGCCCACCTTATGGACGCAAACGGCCGCGCGCAACGGCGGGCCGGAGGGTCCTGTTGCACGTTGCGCCGCCGATCGATGGGGAAGCCTGGCCGCATGGACAGTATGGAAGTCAACAAGGGCATTGCCGCGGTCCTGGTCGCCGGCATCGTGTTCTTTCTCACTGGCATGATCGCCGACAACCTGGTGCGTGAAACGCCGCTGGAGAAGTCGGTGCTCAACATCCAGGGCGCGCCGGCCGAGGCGACGGCCAGCACCGCGGCGGCGAAGCCGGAGGAGCTGCCGCCGATCGCGCCGCTGCTGGCCAAGGCCGACGTGCAGGCTGGCAACAAGTACGCCCATACGGTCTGCACCGCCTGCCATACGTTCGCTGGTTGGTCCCAATCTTTACGGCGTGGTCGGCGGGCCGCACGACCACGAGGAGGGGTTCAACTACTCGCCGGCGCTGGAGAAGTTCAAAGGCCAGCCCTGGAGCTACGATGCACTGAACACCTGGCTCTTCAAGCCGGCGCAGTACGCCCCCGGCACGCGTATGACCTTCGCGGGAATCCCCAGTGCTCAGCAGCGCGCAGACGTGATCGCCTATCTGCGGACGCTGGCGGCCAACCCGGTGCCGTTGCCGTCACCGGAAGCGGCACCCGCGGCGGCACCGGCCGCGACGACCCCGGCTGGTGGCGGCGGCACGCCAGCGGTCGCGCCGGCGCCCGCAGCGCCGCAGCCCGCCAAGTAGTGCGGACGGCCGGTCGGCGGCCGGGTACGCTTCGCGCAGGAGGGCGATGATGCGGAACCGCCCCGATTATCTGGCGCACGGCATCCTCGCTCTGGGGGTGGTGCTGTTCGCTCTCCCGGTGTGGCTGGTGCTGGCCGGATCGACGCAGGATTCCAACGCGATCGCCCGCGGCGAACTGTCGCTGGTGCCGCATCTCTCCAGCCTTGGCGTCTATGCGCGGGTACTGACGCAGGGTACCATGGGGACCGAGCCGGTCTGGCACATGCTGCTGATCTCGCTCGGCATGGCGCTGGCGATCGCGGGCGGAAAAATCGTTATTTCCGTCCTATCGGCCTATGCGGTGGTGTTCTTCCGGTTTCCCGGCCGGCAGATCGCGTTCTGGCTGATCTTCGTGACGCTGATGCTGCCGGTCGAGGTGCGCATCATCCCGACCTACGCGGTGATGGCGGATTTCGGCCTGATCAACCGGTTCAACGGGTTGTGGATCCCGCTGATCGCCTCGGCCACCGCGACGCTGCTGTTCCGCCAGGTGTTTGTCGCCATTCCGGACGAGTTGGTGGAGGCGGCGCGGATGGATGGGGCCGGGCCGCTGCGGTTTCTGTACGACATCGTGCTGCCGGTGTCGGGGGCGAACATCGCCGCGCTGTTCGTGATCCTGTTCGTCTACGGCTGGAACCAGTATCTGTGGCCGCTGCTGGTCGCCACCGATCCCGGGCTGGACACCATCGTGATCGGCATCGTCAAGATGATCGGAGTGGAGACGCAGACCGACTGGGCGGCGGTGATGGCGACCGCGGTGCTGGCTCTGCTGCCGCCGGTGGTGGTCGTGCTGGTGATGCAGCGCTGGTTCGTCGCCGGGCTGACCGAGGGGGAGAAGTAGCGTCCGGGCGCAGCGGCCCAGCCTGAAAGGTGTGGGTCAGTTTGCGTGGGTGCAAAGGGTCGGATGCGACGGTCCACGCCAGTGGATACTGCTACCGCCGCTTCGGGTTGGAATCGGCTGGTGGCTTTCTCCAACCCCGAGTCCGCTTTCGCTGGTACGTCGCCGAAAGCGGCCATTCCGCTCCCGGCCATCATAAGACCGATTGTCGGGGGCCGCGGCCAACACCGATACTCGCAGATGCCGCCGCGTCACCCCGGTGGACTTACGAGCGAGTCCCCGGCGACCAGCCATAAGCCTTGGTGCAGGCGCCGCCCATGAGCATCGCCCGCTCTGTGTCGCTCAGCCGGTCGGTGTTCAGAAACGGCTCGACCGCCTGCTCGTAGTTGACGACAGCGAACGCGCGCGTCCAGTCCGTGCCCCACAAGCAGCGATCGAAACCCCAGGCATCGAAAACGCGGGCAAGCGGGTCCCAAATGTCCGCAAAGGGATACGGCTCCCGGGACAGCGTGCAGGCGCCGCTGACCTTGATCACCGCGTTAGGGCGCCTGGCGAGTTCCAGCACCTTCGGCAGGTCGGCCCAGGGCTGCGGCGGCGCGGGCGGCACGCGCGGCTGCAGGATGCCCAGATGGTCGATGATGAACCGCGTGTCGGGATGGCGATCGATCAGCGCGGTGCCCACGTCCAGGTTGTCCCAGAACAGGATGTTGACGGGAAAATCGTAACGAACGGCCGCGCGCAGGATCCGGTCGAGGCCCGGATCGTCCGGCGCGCGCCCCGCATCTTTCGGCAGCATGATGCGGATTCCGACCGCGCCCGGCGTCTGCTTCCAGTCAGCGACGACATCAGCCACCGCCGGATCGTCCGGGTCGACCGGCTTGACGATGGCGAACCGGTCGGGATGCGCCCGTTGCACTTCCACCGCATAGCTGGCGTCGAAGCGGTACATGGAAAAGGCGGAGATGAAGATCGCACCGTCGACGCCGACCTTGTCCATCGCCGCCACCATCTCGTCACCCGTGACATGATCGGGCCAGTTCGGCACATTGTGCCAGGGACGCTTCGCCGTGTTTGCCTCATAGACATGGACCTGCGAATCGATGATCGTCATCGGAGAAGCTCCTCGGTGCCGCGCGAGTTTGGCGATCACAGCAGGTTTGTGTCCAGAGGGGTCGCAGAGTCCGCTTTTGCCAGAGTTCACTGCTGAACGGTCGGTCGCCTTTCGGCCAAAAGTACCCAACCCAGCCGTCCAGCGCAGTGCCGCCACCCGCCACCGCCGGTGGCGGCGCGGGGCTGCGTGTTTTCAGCACGGAGGACGTGCAGAGAACACGGTGAGCACGGAGAAGCAGCGGTCCGCGTCGGCAAGGGTTGCATAACGGCGCGACGCAAGCCGTCCAGCCGAGGCGGGCTGCGCTGCTCCGTGAACACCGTGCTCTCCGCGCTTGCTGCGTGCTGAAGATCAACCAGACGTCAACGCACCGGCGCCGCGGGACTGGTCCCGGCAACGCGCCATACCGGCAGCGACTGCCGTCCGTCAGGTTGATCCCGGTTGCAATCAACAGAGTTCGCAATAAGAGCGAAGCGTTCAACCCCCTCCGCAACCGCCCGCCGCCGGCGCGGGCAGTGCGTGGCGCACCGCACCACACCCCAGCCTGGTGCCGCGGCAGAAAATTTTCCTTGACTCGCCTCGCCGTTTGTGTTCTTGTTATGTTCATGTCCGCCGCGCCAAACGCTGCCGCCCCACCCGACCTCCCCGATCCCCAACCGGATCGGCCGGCCGCCGGCACGCCAGGGCTCAGCCGCACCGGGCGCCTGCGCTGCGTCCTCCGCAAGCTCATCGACTACGGCAAGGAACTCGCAAGCGCGCTGCGGCGGCAGCAGCACATCTCCCCCGCCAACCTCATCATCCTCACGCTGGACTTCGGTACCGCCGACATCGGGCTGATCCTCGCGTACATCACCCGCGCGCTGCTGCGCGCCGCCGCGCTCGAGGCCAGGCTCGTCAGCCGCGGCGACCGCCGGGACGACGCCCCTGCGCGCGTCCGCGCCTCCTCCGCACGCCGGCCGCGCCCCGGCCAGCCGCCGGCGGAGCAACGCGACAAGGACGCCGATCCGCGTGTCGTTGGCATGCCCACGCCAGAGAAGATCGCGGCCCTGATCCGCCGCCGCCCGGCCGGCTCGGTGCTTGCCGAAATCTGCTTTGATCTCGGCATTGGCACGAGGCATCCGCTGTGGCAGGAGCTGTGGTCGGTCATCGATGCAAACGGCGGCAACGCTCACGGCCTGCTGATCGCCATGTGCAGGCGAGAACGCAAGGTAATCGCCGCTCGGCGCACCGGCGCCGGTGCGCCGGCCCTCCTGCTGCCGGCCCTCGCGCCACCCGCCCTCGCGCCGCCCGCATGGCCAGCACCGTGCGCGCCATTGGCTGCGGCATCCGGCGCCGGCCCGCCCTGAACCTGTGGCTCGGACCGTCGAGGCGTGACGCACGGGGCCGCCCAGCGGCGGTCCCGCCGTCGCGATTCGGGCGGCGGCAGCGCGGGGCCGCACCAGCCTGCCGCGGATTCCGGATTTTCCCCCCGTCGCGTGCCGTTGACGTGAGCAGGACTGCGCCACGCGTCGCGATGACGGCGCGGCCGCGATGACCGGCGTCGGGGTGGGCATTACCCCGGTTTTCCTCGCCGACGGGTCGAGCATTTCCAACCAGACCAAAGTCGGCCGGTCGTCATCCTCGCGAAAGCGGGGCCGATGCGACGGGTCGGCTGCAAGACCGCGTTGGACCCTCGCTTCCGCGAGGGTGACGCATGGGGATCGGCCTTTCCGGTCAGGGTGACCTTGCCCTGGAGCGTTTCCAGCCTGACCGGAAACGCAGCGCATCCTGCTGTCATTGCGAGGCGCGAAGCGACGAAGCAATCCTCCGCCTGGGGAGCCACGGTTCGTCAGGCGGGGGATTGCTTCGT
>JBEKNT010000334.1:0-7838 GCA_049522565.1 Acetobacteraceae bacterium | reverse complement strand
TATCATGGCCGCCTTGGACCAGCCAGCATCCTCCGGCCACTGGCGCGGCAAGGTCATCCGGCCAGTCGGTGAATGGCGGCAACGCCGCCGTCGCGGGCAGCCCGATGCGCATCGCGGCCACCGGCGCCAGGCTGCGCCGCTGCACCACGGCGTTGACGAAATGCGTTGTGCCGATCATCACCGCATCGACGCTTATCGCGGCTTGGGCCAGGACCGCCCGCATCGCGGCGACGATGCCGCTGGTGACATCCTCGGTGGTGGGCACCTTGATGGCGTACAGGACGCGCCCATCCGCCACCAGCGTGGCGTCGGTGTTGGTGCCGCCGACATCGATGCCCAGTCGGTTCATGCGTCGAACACCGAACGAAAGTCGAAATTGTAACCGAACGCGCGCGGGCCGACATAGGCGAGACCGGCCGGCGTCAGAAATATCGGTGGCGAGGGCAACGCGATCACCGTCACGCGCTGGCCGTAGCGCACCATTTCGGTGCCGATCGCCTCGCCGGTATCGTTGTCGATGGCGCAGATCAGCTCCGGCGTGGAGGCCACGGGCGCGCCGTCGCGCCACACCACCAGCCATTCGTTCTGGAATTCGATGTCGATCGCGGCGTCCCGGTCGGCGCCCAGGCCCTGGATCGTCGTCCGGCCGCGCAGAAAGCCTTCGGTCGTCCGGCGTTCGACCGCCGTCACCTTGCCGGTGAACACGCGCTTGCCATTCTCCGTGCGCAGGATCGCGGCGATGGGATCGTCGTGGCGACGGTGTGCGGATTGCACGGCCTGGCCCAGACGGATCGCCTGCGACGTGGTGCCGGGGATACCCCAGCGCTTCACTTCCGCGCCGGTGCGCGGTGCCTTGCAGGTTGCGGCGATCGAGCCGAATTCGGTGCACAGCTTGCGGCTGGCGCGCTCCATCCATTTCCAGCTTGCCGCGCGGGTGATCACCGCTTCGGTGCCGCGCGGATCGACCGAGGTCAGCGGCGCCGGCGCCAGGTTGGCGACGGCGAAGGAGGTCATCTGCGCTTCGGGATAGGCGCGGCCCATGGCGTCGGCATCGACCACCGGAATGCCAAGATGCGCCGCCGCCATCAGCGGCTGAATGCCGTTGCCGCCGCCGATCTCAATCGCCATCACCGCGCGGAAGCGGCGGCCGAGATGTTCCTGCATCGCCTCGACGGCACGCGCGATCAGCCGTGCATCGACCAGGCGTTCCAGGATGACCAGCGGGGCGCCCATCATCGAGACCACCGCGACATCGTCGCGATCGTCGAGTTCGTCCGGCTGCATCAGGGAAATCCGGGTGCCCTCGCGATACAGACGGCGCATGTTCAGCAGCCCATGGTACGGGCTGCCGCCGCCGCCGGCGCCGAGGATCCATGCCCCGACGGCGAGCGCCTCGATGTCGTCGGCCGACAACTGCCTCATGCCGCCAGATCCCTCGGCAGCGATTGCCAGTACCGATCGCCGACCCTGTCGGCAATCCGGCGGGCGGCGCCCGTCAGCATGCGAACCATGCGGCGCAATTCGATCTCCGAGCCATGGGAATCCGGAAAGGACAGGCAAAATGCGAGGGTTTCCGCATTGGCCGCATCCTCCACCGCCACCGCGACGGAGTGGACGCCGGGGATCGCCTCATCGATCGCCTCGCACCATCCGACGCGGCGCAGTTGCGCCAGCCTGGCGAGCAAGTCCGTCATGGCGCGCGGCGCATTGGGCGATGGCGGCCGCAGGCGCTTGGGATGCAGCGCGCGCACCTTGTCGTCGCCGAGCCGCGCCAGCAACGCGCGCCCGTTGGCGGTTGCGAAGGCGGCGGCCCGGCTGCCGAGCGGCGTGACCACCCGCAACGCGTCGCGACCGGGAAGCATCCGCAGCACCAGGACATCCGCGCCGTCGAGAATGGAGATGTAGCCGGTGTGCCGCGTCTCCCGGCAGATCGCGCCAAGCTCGGCATCGGCAAGCTGCATCAGGTCGGAATTCTGCCGATGCATCTGGGCAATTTCGAACAACAGATTGCCGACGCGGTAGCGCGGGGCGGCGGCGACGCTGGTCAGGAACCCGGCATCGCGCATCGCCTTCAGCAGCCGGGACACGGAGCTTTTCGGCATGCCCAAAGCGCGGGCCGCGTCCGTCACGGTCAGTTCCTGCCGGTCGGGGGAGAACAACCGCAGCACCGAGGCAGCATTTTCCAGGGTCGACATGGTCCGCCGCGTGTTCCATTTTCTCGAACTTGGGTTGACGATAATGGAACACTCCTGATAAGACAAGCCGCAATCTGCGGGATGGGGGCTGGCATGAGCGGCGGCACGGCGCGGCGGGATTTCCTGAAACTCGCGGCCTCGGGGGCGGCGGCGCTGGGCACCGGCCTTGCCGTTGCGCCTGGTGCGCGACCGGCACAGGCCGCCGAGCCGCGGACGCTGACGGTTGCGTGGGACACCGACATCGACACGCTCGATCCGGCGTCGTTCAAGTCGATCGGTGCGTACACCGTGCAGGCGAACATCTATGACAGCCCGCTGATGTGGAAGGTCGATCCGGTGGCGGGGGCGCCGGGTCTCTATCGCTCGAAGCCCGAGCAATTCGACGGCAGCGTTGCCAGCGCCTGGTCGTTCGAGGACAACGGCGCCACGCTGGTGATGCAAATCCGCAAGGGCATGATTTTTCCCAGCGGCCGGCCGGTCAATGCGGCGGCGGTGAAGTATATGCTGGATCGCAGCCTGCAATCGCCCGGCTACATGCGGCTGGTGCTGCCGCTGCTGCTGCGCGTGACCAAGCCGGAACAGTTCGAACTGCGCGATGACGAAACGGTGGCGATCCACATGCCCGCGGCGAGCCCGCTGGCGCTCGACGCCATGGCGCTGGCGAACGATGCATTGCTGGACCCCGATGAGGTGAAGCCGCACGCCACGCCGGACGATCCCTGGGCAACGGCCTGGCTGAAGCGGAACACCGCCGGACTCGGACCGTACCAGTTGACCAGGAACGAGCCGGGGGTTGGCGTGGTATTGGAGGCGACCAAGCCGTACTGGCGGCCGGCACCCTTCTTCGAACGCATCGACTGCAAGTTCGTGCCAAACGAATCCGACCGGCTGCTGCTGCTGAAGCGCAAGGCGATCGACTTCGTCGCCGGCCGTTCGGGCCTGTCGCCGCGCAGCATCAAGAGCCTGGAAGGCGACAAGGATCTGACGATCGTCACCGTCCCGGACACGACCTGCCACTGGCTCAGCATGAACACCAGCAAGCCGCCGTTCGACAAGCCGGAGGTGCGGCAGGCGGTGAACTACGCCATCCCGATCCAGGCGATCATTCCGAACGTGCTGTTCGGCTATGGTGCGCAGATGAAGAGTCCGCTGCCCAGCCTTACGCCGGGCTATGACGCGTCGCTGTCGCCGTTCAGATACGACATCGCGCATGCGCAGGCGCTGATGAAGCAGGCGGGGCCTGGCGGCGCGCCGCTGCCGGTGGAGCTGGCGATCCGCGTCGGCTGGCAGCCGCACGAAGAGGCCGCGGTGTGGATTCAGCGGGAACTGCAAAACATCGGGTTCACCGTCAACATCGTGAAGGAGACCGACGCGACGTTCCGGCAGATGGCCAGCCAGGGCAGCCACCAGCTTTCGATCGAGTCATGGCAGTCGTGGATCAACGACCCGTTCTACCACCTGTATTTCAATTTCCACAGCAAGGCCAAGGCGACGAACACGTCGTTCTATGCCAACCCCGCGCTCGACGCGGTGATCGATGCGAACATGTTCGAGCAGGATGCGGGAAAGCGCCTGGAGGGGGCGAAACAGGCGCAGAAGATCCTGATCGACGATGCGGTCTGGGGCTTCCTGTGGTACGACAACTGGACCCGCGTCATGCGTGCCGACCTGGTCGGGATCGAGAAGCGTTGGGACACGTTCGAGCGGTTCTATCCAATGAAGCTCGCCTGAGGCGAGGCGGACCCCGCGCGACATGGCGTTCGCCTGGTACGTTGTTGGACGCCTGGCGCTGGTCATCCCGACATTGTTCGGCGTGACGCTGATCAGCTTCCTGCTGACCGTGCTGCTGCCTGGCAACCCCGCATTGGTGAAGGCCGGTCCCTTCGCGACGCCCGCCTATATCAAGGAGGTCGAGCACCAGATGGGGCTCGATCGGCCGATTCCCGTGCAGTACGAGCGCTATGTCGCGGGCTTGTTGCATGGCGACCTGGGCGAAAGCGCCGCGACCGGGCGGCCGGTGTTGCAGGATTTTGCCCAGCGCCTGCCGGCGACGCTCGAATTGACGCTGGCCAGCCTGGTTCTGGCGGTCGTCTTCGGCCTGCCGCTTGGCGTGCTGTCGGCGCTGCACCGGGACAAGCTGATCGATCATCTGGGCCGCGTGGTTGCCGTCGCCGGCGTGGCGCTGCCGAGCTTCTGGACCGGGCTGCTGTTGATCTACGTGTTTTTCTATTTGCTGGGCATCGCGCCGGCGCCGCTTGGCCGGCTCGGCCCGGACGTCGCGGCACCCATGCACCTGACCGGACTCTATGTCGTGGATTCGGTGCTGACCGGCAACTGGCGCGCGCTCGGCTCCAGCCTGGCGCATCTGGCACTGCCGTCGTTCACCCTGGCGATCAGCATCATGGCGCCGCTGGCGCGCATGGTCCGGGCGTCGATGCTGGAAACGCTGGTCTCCGACTACGTCAAGGCAGCATGGGCCGCGGGACTGCCGGCACGCCAGGTGATCTATGGCGACGCATTGCGCAATGCGTTGATCCCGGTCATCACCACGCTTGGCGTCGTGTTCGGCTTCCTGATGGCCGGCAATGCGGTGGTCGAGAGCGTGTTCGCCTGGCCGGGCATCGGCAATTACGCGGTGACCGCGCTGATGACGAAAGATTCGGCGCCGATCCAATCCTTCGTGCTGTTCGTGGCGGTGATGTACGTGCTGGTGAACTTTGCGGTGGACGTGGCCTACGGGCTGGCCGATCCGCGTATCCGGCTCGGCTGATGGCGGGGCTGGCGCTGCCGGGACATCCCTGGACTGGCTGGCCGGGGATGCGGCGGCTGCGGCGCAATCCCGTGTCCCTGGCTGCGGTCGGCACGCTGGCGGCGCTGGTGCTGATCGCCGCGCTGGCGCCCTGGATCATGCCGTTCGGGCCTGACGACACGGACCCGACGGCAGCCTTGTTCGGGCCGTGCTGGCCGCATTGGTTCGGCACCGACGTCTATGGCCGCGATCAATTTTCCCGGATCATCTATGCCGCGCGGGTCGATCTGGCGGTGCCGCTGGCCGCCACCTCTGCCGCCCTGGCGGTGGGGTCGTTCATCGGGATGATCTCCGGCTATCGCGGCGGCTGGCTGGACATGCTGGTGATGCGCGCGGTGGACGCGGTGCTGGCGTTCCCGGCGCTCGTGCTGGCGATGGGGCTGGCGGCAGCGCTCGGCAGCGGAACCGGCAATTTGATCCTGGTCATCGCGATTACCCAGGTGCCCACCTATCTGCGGCTGATGCGTGGCGAGGTGCTGCGCGCGCGTGAGATGGAATACGCCGAAGCCGCGCTCACCGTCGGCAATCCGACGCGTCGCATTCTGTTCGTGCATCTGCTGCCGAACTGCATTCCGCCATTGATCGTGCAGGCGACGCTTGCCACCGGCTTCGCATTGCTCACCATGGCGACGCTGTCGTTCCTCGGTCTCGGCATCCAACCTCCGGCCAGCGAGTGGGGCGAGATGACCGCGGAAGGCGCCAGCCAGATGGTTACCGGCGAGTGGTGGCTTTTCCTGTTCCCCGGCCTCGCGATCATGCTCGCCGTGCTGTCGTTCAACCTGATCGGCGACGCGCTGCGCGACATTCTCGACCCGCGCATGCGGGGGGTACGATGAGCCTGCTGGAAATCGAGGACCTCGTTATCCACTTCCACACCGAGGATGGCACGGTGCAGGCGGTGGACGGTGTCAGCCTCAACGTCGAGGCGGGCGAAATCGTCGGTCTGGTCGGCGAATCGGGTTCCGGAAAGTCGGTGACCGGGGTTGCCATTCTGGGCCTGATCCGTCCGCCCGGGCACGTGGTGCGCGGTGCCGTCCGCTTCGAGGGCCACGACATTCTGCGCATGCCGGAGGCGGAACAGCGGACCTATCGCGGACGCCGGATTGCGCTGGTGCCGCAGAGTCCGCGCACCTCGCTGAATCCGGTCATTCCGGTAGGACAGCAGATCGCCCGGCTGATCCGGCTGCACGAGCGTGCATCGCGTGCCGCGGCCGCGCGCCGGGCCATCGCCCTGATGGAGCAGGTGGGAATCCCGGACGCCGGCGGCAAGGCAAGGCAGTACCCGCATCAGCTTTCCGGCGGCACCTGTCAGCGCATCATGGTGGCGATGGCGTTGTCGAGCGCGCCGCGATTGCTCATCGCGGACGAGCCGACGACCGGGCTGGACGTGTCGATCGCCGCGCGCATCCTGGACCTGCTGCGCGACGTCTGCGTGCAGACCGGCAGCGCGATCATCCTGATTACGCACGACCTTGGCGTGGTCGCGGAAACCTGCGATCGCGTCGCGGTGATGCACGCCGGACAGCTCGCGGAAGTGGCACCGGTGCGCAGCCTGTTCCGTCATCCGGCACATCCGTACACGCGGGCGCTGGTGGCGGCGATTCCGCGCATCGACGCGGATGTCGCCTTGACGCCGATACCGGGCGCGGTGCCGCCATTGCTGCATCCGCCACCGGGATGCCGTTACGCCGACCGGTGCGACCTGGTGTCGGCGCGGTGCCGACAGAGCCGCCCGGAGCTGCTGGCGATCGGCCCTGGCCATGCCGCCGCCTGCTTTGCCGTAGCGCATGCCCGTGCCAGCGCTGCTTGAGGTCGAAGACCTGGCCAAGCATTTCCCGCTGAAGCGGTTCGGCGGTGCCGGCGGCGGCGTGCGGGCCGTCGATGGCGTGAGCCTGACGATCGACGCCGGCGAGACGCTGGGTTTGATCGGCGAGTCCGGATGCGGCAAGTCCACGCTGGGCCGTTGCATTCTGCGCGTGATCGAGCCGAGCCGCGGCGCCATCCGGCTGGCGGGGGTGGATCTGTGCGCCCTGGACCGGTCCGGGCTGCGGGCAATGCGCAAGCAGGTGCAGATGGTGTTTCAGGATTCCGCGGCGGCGCTCAACCCTCGGATGACGGTGCGCCGGATGGTGGAAGAGCCATTGCTGTTGCACGAGGAGCTTGGCCGGGCGGAGCGGCGGGAACGCGCCGAAGCGGTGCTGGAGCATGTCGGTCTCGGGCTCGAACTGGCGGATCGCTACCCGCACGAACTTTCGGGCGGGCAGCGGCAGCGGGCCAATATCGCGCGCGCGATCGTCACCCAGCCCCGGCTGGTGGTGCTGGACGAACCCACGTCGGCACTCGACGTGTCCCTGCGCTCGCGCGTCATCCTGTTGCTCGAGCGGCTGCGCGCGGAACTCGACCTGGCCTATCTGTTCATCTCGCACGACATTGCGACCGTGAAATATCTGGCCGGGCGGATTGCGGTGATGTATCTTGGTGTGATCGTCGAACATGGCGACGCCGCGCAGGTCATCGGCGATCCGCGGCATCCCTATACGCGCGCCCTGATCTCCGCGGTGCCGGTGCCCGATCCGGACCGGCGCCGCAGCCGCTTCGTATTGCGTGGCGAGCCGCCGGGTGCCTCTGCCGTCGTGCAAGGATGTCGTCTGCGTGGCAGGTGTCCGCTGGCGGCGCCGATCTGCGCTCAGCCGGTCGCTCTGCGCGAGGTGGCCCCGCGACATTTCGTTGCCTGCCATTTCGCCTGATCAAATCTTGCGGTCAGGCTTGTAACTCAGGCCGGTCAGAACGGGCGAAACGGGCTTCTGGTACGGCGGACAAAGCTACTCTGCGCT
>JBEKNT010000333.1:0-7838 GCA_049522565.1 Acetobacteraceae bacterium | reverse complement strand
CTTTGGCACGCAGCAGGCAGAGCGTGCCGACCCGATCGCCCTCACCCTCGTTGCTTCGCGCCTCGACCTCTCCCACTTCGTGGGCGAGGTTTTGTGGGGCCCCTACAGCGCGCGTGTCGAACCACCGTCGATGTCGATCAGCGCACCCTGGATGAAATCCGCCCAGTCGGACGCGAGATAGGCGACCAGCGCGCCGACTTCTTCCGGCCGGCCGACGCGCTTGGTGCGATGCGTCGCCAGTCGCGCCGCGATCGCCTGCTCGCGCGTCAGTGATTGCTCGCGCATCAGGCGTTCGACATTGCGGGTATATCGCTCGGTTTCGATCAAACCCGGATTGATCGCGTTGACCCGCACGCCCTGCTGGATGCCGATATCCGCCATCGCCTTGGTGAAATTGAGCAGGGCGACGTTGACGGGCCCGCCGATGGTGAAGTCGGCGGAACCTGCGTGGGCGCCGACACCGGCTATGTTCACGATACAACCCTTGGTTTCACGCAGATGCGGCCAGGCGGCGCGCGTCATGCGCACCGCGCCGTGGAACTTCAGCGCGAATCCATCGAGGAAATCCTCGTCCGTCAGGGTAAAGAAATCCGCGCGCTTGGTGGCGCCCGCGTTGTTCACCAGAATGTCGAGCCGGCCGAACGCGGCAATCGCGGCGGCGACGGCTTGCGCGGCGGCGCTCGGCTCGCGCAGGTCGGCGGCGTGGATCGCGGTGCGCACGGCGTTGGTCGTCAGGCCGGCGGCGACCTCGTGCAGCTTCGCGCGGTCGCGTGCGACGAGGCAGACATGCACGCCCTCGCGCGCGAGTTCGGCGGCGATCGCGGCGCCGATGCCGCGGTTGCCGCCGGTGACCAGCGCGGTCTTGCCGCTGAGGCCCAGTTCCATGGCCGTTTTCCCCCGCTTTGCTGGCGGCGGATCATGCCGGGGACGGTGTGACGCGGCAAACCGCGTGCGTCCGGTGGCGCGACGTTGCCGCGAGGCGGCGGTGCTGCTAAATGATCGGGTCCGGTCGGAGCGTAGCGCAGTCTGGTAGCGCATCAGTCTGGGGGACTGGGGGTCGTGGGTTCGAATCCCGCCGCTCCGACCAACCCTTCTCCGCCCAGCCAACGCGCGATGGCCGGCCGGCGCGACGTGACCCCGCCCGGGCAGCGTGTTACCACCGCCGCCGCAACCAACGGAACGGCAGGAGGTCGCATGACCACGGGCGGGCACAAGCCACTCAATCTCGATCGTCCGCTACGCGGGCGCATCTACGACAGCATCATCGAGACCATCGGCAACACGCCGCTGGTGCGCATCCCGCGCATCACCGCGGAAGAGGGGATCACCGCCGACATTTGCCTGAAGCTGGAATTCTTCAATCCGATCTCCAGCGTAAAGGACCGCATCGGCGTCAACATGATCCTGGCGCTGGAGGCGGACGGCCGGCTCAAGCCCGGCGGCACGGTGATCGAACCGACCTCCGGCAACACCGGCATCGCGCTGGCCTTCATGTGTGCCGCGCGCGGCTACAAGCTGATCCTGACCATGCCGGAATCGATGTCGATCGAACGCCGCAAGATGCTGACGTATCTCGGTGCGCAGCTTGAGCTGACGCCGCGCGAGAAGGGCATGAACGGGGCGATCGCCCGCGCCAAGGAATTGCAGGCGGAGACGCCCGGTTCGGTGATTCCCGACCAGTTCGGCAATCCGGCCAATCCGGCGATCCATGCGCGCACCACGGCGGAGGAAATCTGGTACGACACGGCGGGCGAGGTCGATGCGATCGTCTCCGGCATCGGCACCGGCGGCACGCTGACGGGTGTTGCGCAGGCGCTGAAGCCGCGCCGTCCCGAGCTGCGCATGATCGCGGTGGAACCGGAGGCAAGTCCGGTGCTGTCCGGCGGCAGCCCGGGCCCGCATCCGATCCAGGGCATCGGTGCCGGCTTCGTGCCGGCGGTGCTGGATACCAGTGCGATCGACGAGATCATCAAGGTGTCGAACGAGCAGGCGTTCGCCAATGCGCGACGGCTGGCGAAGACCGAGGGGATTCCGTGCGGCATTTCATCCGGCGCGGCGCTGGCCGCGACATTGGTGGTGGCGCATCGGCCGGAAATGGCCGGCAAGCGGATCGTTACGATCATTCCCTCGTTCGCCGAGCGCTACATCACCACGGCGCTTTTCGAGGGGCTGTGAGCATGCCGGTACACCTCTCCCGCTGCGCGGGAGAGGTCGAGACGCGGCGCGGCGAGGGTGAGGGGCGTATCGCACGGCGCGCCTCGCCACTCACCCGCGTCGCCGCACGGCGCACGCCGGTCCGCTGCGCGGCGCAACCCCGCATTGCGGGAGAGGTGTACTCAATGCCATGAGCGACACCGCCATTAGCCCCGGCGACTCCCACCTGGCCGACCGGCTGCGCCACAGCATCGCCGGCGAGGTGCTGTTCGATCGCGCCGATCGCGGCCGTTACGCCACCGACGCATCGATCTACCAGATCGACCCGCTTGGCGTCATCGTGCCGCGGACCATCGACGACGTCGCCGCGGCGTTGGCGATCGCGCGCGAGGAGGGTATCCCCGTGCTGCCGCGTGGCGGCGGCACCAGCCAGTGCGGCCAGACCGTCAATCGCGCGCTGGTCATCGATTGTTCGAAGCACCTGCGCCGCATTCTCAATGTCGATGCGGCGGCCGGGACCGCAACGGTCGAACCGGGCGTCGTGCTCGGTCAGCTCAACACCGCGCTGCGCGGGGACAAACTGTTCTTCCCGGTGGACCCGTCGACGCATGCGCGCTGCACGATCGGCGGCATGGCGGGCAACAACTCCTGCGGCTCGAAATCGATCCGCTACGGCTTGATGGCCGACAACGTGCGCGCGATCGACGCCCTCCTGGCCGACGGCACGCGCCACCGTTTCGGTCCGGTCCCGGACAACCTCGGCGCCGAGATGGGGGGAAATATCGCCGAGCTCATCCAGCGCCTGCGCGCGTTGGGCGCCAGTGAAGCCGAAGAGATCGCCGCCCGCTTCCCCAAGCAGCTTCGCCGCGTCGGAGGCTACAACATCGACGTGCTGACGCCGGCATCGCGCGCGGCCGGGCGAGAAAACCTGGCGCGGCTGCTGGTCGGTTCGGAAGGTAC
The DNA here is from genome assembly GCA_049522565.1 of Acetobacteraceae bacterium. GTDB lineage: Bacteria > Pseudomonadota > Alphaproteobacteria > Acetobacterales > Acetobacteraceae > JASHVB01. The sequence goes on along the minus strand of JBEKNT010000333.1, from coordinate 4,724 downwards.
CCTGGCATTCTCCGCCGCGCTGGAACTGACGCTGCATCCGCTGAAGCCGCGCAAGGTGCTGGGCATCTGCCAGTTTCCGACCTTCCGTCGCGCGATGGCGGCGGCGCAGCACATCGTCAGGCTCGATCCGGAAGCGGTGGAACTCGTTGACCGCACGATGATCGATCTCGGCCGCGGCATCCCGATCTATCGCGCGACGATCGACGCCATGTTGATCGGCGAACCGGATTCCGTGCTGATCGTCGAATTCCACGGCCATGAGGACGCCCCGCTGCACGCGAAACTCGCCGAGCTGGACACGCTGATGGCCGATCTCGGCCTGCCGGGCCAGGTGGTGCGGGCGATCGATCCGGTGTTCCAGGCCGACATCGCCAGCGTGCGCGAAGCGGGCCTGAACATCATGATGTCGATGAAGGGCGACGGCAAACCGGTGTCGTTCATCGAAGACTGCGCGGTCAACCTGGAAGACCTCGCCGACTACACGGAAAAGCTGAACGACGTGTTCGCCCGGCACGGCACCAAGGGCACCTGGTACGCGCACGCCTCGGTCGGCTGCCTGCACGTCCGGCCGGTGCTGAGCATGAAGGACCCGGCCGACGTGCGCACCATGCGCGCCGTGGCCGAGGAATGCTTCGCCCTGGTGCGCGAGTACAAAGGCTCGCACAGCGGCGAACACGGCGACGGCATCGTGCGCAGCGAGTTCAACGACGTGATGTTCGGCGCGCGCATCGGCCGTGCCTTCGAGACGGTGAAGGACGCGTTCGACCCCACCAACATGCTGAACCCCGGCCGCGTCGTTCGCCCGCCGCGGATGGACGACCGCACCCTGTTCCGTTACGCGCCCGGCTACGCTCCGATCGCCGGGTTCACGCCGAAGCTCGACTGGTCCGAGCATCCGGGGCCGCTCGGCGGCATGCTCGGCGCGGTGGAGATGTGCAACAACAACGGCGCCTGCCGCGCCTTCGATGCCGGCGTGATGTGCCCGTCGTTCCGCGTCACCCGCGACGAGACGCACCTGACCCGTGGCCGCGCCAACACGCTGCGGCTGGCGCTGACCGGGCAGCTTGGCGCCGACGCCATGGCGTCCGATGCCTTGGCCGAGGCGATGCATCTCTGCGTCTCGTGCAAGGCGTGCCGACGCGAGTGCCCGACCGGCGTCGATATGGCGAAGATGAAATTGGAAGTGCTGGCGGCGCACGCCGAACGGCACGGCGTTTCGCGCCGCGAATCGCTGATCGCCGAATTGCCGCGCTATGCGCCGGTGTTGCACCACGTCGCGCCGCTGATGAACGTGCGCAACCACGTGACGCCGCTGCGGCAGTTGGCGCAACGCATGCTGGGGATCGCCGCGTCGCGCCCGCTGCCCGTATGGCGGCGCGACGCGTTCCGCGACGACGAAGCGAACGCAGTCGCGCCGGCGCATCCGCGCGGCGACGTGCTGCTGCTGGCCGACACGTTCAACCGGTATTTCGAACCGGAGAACCTGCGTGCCGCGCTGCGTGTCCTCGCCGCGGCCGGCTATCGCGCCATGCTGCCGCCGCATCGCGGCCGTCCGCTGTGCTGCGGCCGCACCTTCCTCGCCGCCGGCATGCTGGACCAGGCACGCGCCGAAGCCCGGCGCACCTTGGGCCGACTGGAAGGCGACCTGCCGGTGATCGGCCTGGAACCGTCCTGCCTGCTGACCTTGCGCGACGAATTTCGTTCCCTGCTGCCGGGTTCGGCGGCCGACGCGTTGGCCGGCCGCGCAATGTTATTGTCCGAGTTCCTGGCCCGCGAAAAGCCCGAGCTGGCGTTGCAGCCGATTGCCGCCACCGCGCATATCCACGGCCACTGCCACCAGAAATCGTTCGGCGCCTTCCCCGCGGCAATAACCACGTTGCAGCGTGTGCCGGGGCTGACGGTGAAGCCGATCGTGTCGTCGTGCTGCGGCATGGCCGGCAGCTTCGGCTACCAGGCGGAGACGCAGGACGTGTCGCGCGCCATGGCGGAAGCGTCGCTGCTACCGGCGGTGCGCGGCGCGGCGCCCGAGGACCTGATCGTCGCCGACGGTACATCATGCCGGCACCAGATCCGCGATCTGGGCGGGCGCGAGGCGATGCACTCGGTGCGCGTGCTGGACCGTGCCTTGGCATGATCGTGCCGGACGACGTGCTGGACTTCTGGTTTGCCGGCGACGCCACGCGGTATCGTGCGGTGTGGTTCAAGCAGGACGCGGCGTTCGACGCCGACTGCGCGCGGTTCGCCGACGCGTTGCACGCGGCGCGGGGCGGTGCGTCCGACCATTGGACCGGTAGCGCACGCGGCATGCTGGCGCTGATCGTACTGCTGGACCAGTTTTCCCGGAACCTGCATCGCGGCTCGCCAGATTCCTTTGCCGCGGACGCGCAGGCTCGCGCGCTTGCCCGCGACGCAGTGGCGCGCGGGTTCGACCGGGTGCTGCATCCGACGGAGCGCAGTTTCATCTATCTGCCATTCGAACATTCCGAGGACCCTGCCGACCAGGACGAGTCGGTGCGGCTGTTCGAGACGCTGCGCCTGGCGCTGGGCGATTCCACCGTGGAATATGCGTATCGCCATCGCGACGTAATCCGCCGCTTCCGCCGCTTCCCACACCGCAATGCCGTGCTGGGACGTGAGAGCACGCCAGAGGAGCGGCGTTACCTCGCCGAACCGGGAACCGGGTTCATGCTTCCTCTCCCGCAAGCGCGGGAGAGGAAGACGGAACCGCGCCAATCTGAATCACCGCAGCCCCACCACCTCGGCCAGCGCGTCCACCTGTTCCACGTAGCGCGACACCGGGTTCAGCAACAGGTGGTTCGCACCCATGGCGATGATCTCTTCCAGCCGCTCGCGCACTTGCTCCGGCGTGCCGTGCAAGCCCGATGCGTCGGTGCCTGCCGGGTTGCGGTAGACCTCGGTGAACCAGCGATGCAGTTCCCGGCGCGCGACTTCCGGACGTTCGTCCACCGCGATGAAGATCCGCTTCGAGATCGGGAAGCCCGTCGCATCGCGTCCCGCCGCTGCCAGCGCATCCCGTAACAACGGCACGGACCGGGCGAATTCCGCGATGCTCGAGCCGCCCGATCCCATCCAGCCGTCCGCCAGCATGGCCGTACGCCGGATGGCATTGGGGTGACCGACGCCCATCCAGATCGGCACATGCGGCTGCTGCACCGGCTTCAGCGGCATCGTCGCATCGTCCAACTGATAGAAGCGGCCGCGACAGGTGACCTGCGGCTGCGTCCACAGCGCCTTGATCAGGTCCACCGCCTCGCGGAACCGGCGCACCCGCCCCTCTTCCGGCACCGCGAATTCGCGATAGTGATGCTCCCGTCCCAGCCCGACCCCGAGGATCGCCCGTCCGTTGCTGAGTTGGTCGAGCGTCGCCCATTGGTGCGCCACCATCATCGGGCTGTGCACCGCGAGCACGACCACCGACGCACCCAGCCGGATGCGGCTGGTCACCGCGGCCGCGTAGGTCAGCACGACGACCGGATCGAAGGATATGACGTGGTCCAGCGTGTTCTCGGTCACCCAGAGGTCGCTGAATCCCAACGCCTCGGCACGCTGGGCCACCGCGCGCACCGCCGCCACGTCGATCGGGTCCGGCGAGCGATGCGGCAGCGACATGCCGAACGCGATCTTGTCCTTCAAGGCCATGCGGCGCGCCCCTATGCCTTTTCGATCACTTCCATCTGCGCGCCGTCGGGACATTCGACAAAGCAGACGCGCCGTCCGTTGTTCGGCGGCAGCTCTTCGAGAATGCGCACGCCGTTTTTCTGCAACTGCGCCAGGGTCCCCGGATAATCGTCGGTCTGCACCGCCATGTGCTCGATCCCATAATGCTGCTCATGCTTCTGGACATCGATCAGCGTGGTGATGTTGAGCTGCAACCCGTGCAGATCGACCTGGAAACCGCGCCCGGGGATCTCGGCCTTCAAGGTCGCACCGAAATTGTCCACGTAGAACTGCACGGTCTGCTTCGGGTCGCGGGTCTTCAGATGCACATGCTGCACGGCGAAGGTCATGGTGGTTCTCCCTGTCCCGGATGACGCGGCGGGTGGTGAATTGTCGGCCGGCATCGTTGTCCCGGTCTCGCTTGCGAGTGGGTCGGCGGCGCGCCGGATGGCAGCCTGCTATTACCGGCCCGCGAACTCAACCCCGGGCCGACGCGCGCCGCGACTTGCGGCCGGGATGCGCGTGCCTACGCTCAGCGGCGAAACAGGGGGATTAACGCGCCATGACCGTCGCCCGCCAACTGGCCGAGTTTCTGACCGCAACGTCCACCGCCGATCTGCCGGCGCAAGCGCTCGACCATGCCGCGATGCTGATCGCCAGCACCATCGCCAGCGCGGCGTGCGGCACCGGCCTGGAGTCTGCCCGCATCATCCGCACCCTCGCCCGCGACCACGGCGGACGACCGGACGCATCGCTGTGGTTCGATGCCGGCGCCAAATTGCCGGTCGCCGATGCAGCACAGGCGAATGCCGTGGCGAGCGACGCCGCGGCCTCCGACGACAGCGATCTGCGCAACATCGTGCATGCCGGGACGCCGTTGACCGCCACCGCGCTGGCGATCGCCGAGCGCAACGGCGCCGACGGCGCGGCGGTACTGACGGCGATGGTGCTCGGCTACGAAGCGGCCGGGCGGATCAGCGAGGCGATAACCCCCGGCTTTCGCAACCGCGGCTTCCACGGCTGCCTGGGTGCGATCTTCGCGGCTG
>JBEKNT010000332.1:0-13234 GCA_049522565.1 Acetobacteraceae bacterium | reverse complement strand
ACACCCCGTGACCCACTCCCGCCGGGGGCGGGAGAGGTCGTGGTGCGACAGCCCCGTGGGTGCGGGTGATCGGGTCGGCACGCTTGTGTGGCGTGCCGACCCGATCACCCTCACCCTCGGTGCTGACGCACCTCGACCTCTCCCGCCGCAGGCGGGAGAGGTTCACTGTGTATCACGCCGCCGCCGCTTCCCGCACCACCGTCGTGGTGATCGTGCCGCCCGCCTTCTCCACCGCCGCGCGCGCCGACGCCGAGGCGCCGGACACGGTGATGCTGATCGCCCGGGTCAGCGCGCCGTTGCCCAGCAGCCGCACGCCGTCCAGCCGGCCGCGCACCAGCCCGGCCGCCGCCAGCGTGGCCTCGGTGATCGGCTGACCGGCATCCAGCTTGCCCTCGGCGATCGCCGTCTCCAGCGTGCCGAGGTTCACCGGCGCATATTCCTTGCGGAAGATGTTGGTGAAGCCGCGCTTCGGCAACCGGCGGTAGATCGGCATCTGCCCGCCCTCGAAGCCGTTGATCGCCACGCCCTCGCGCGCCTTCTGGCCCTTGACGCCCTTGCCCGACGTCTTGCCCTTGCCGGAGCCGATGCCGCGGCCCAGCCGCTTCGACTTCAGCCGCGACCCCGGATTGTCGCGCAACTGGTTCAGATTCATCTCAGGCTCGCTCCTCTTCCACCTTGATCAGGTGAGCGACCTTGCGGATCATGCCGCGCACGGCGGGGGTGTCTTCCAGCTCGCGCGTGCGGCGCTGCTTGTTCAGCCCGAGACCGATCAGCGTCGCTTTCTGGCCCGGCTTCTGGCCGAACGACGAGCCGGTCTGCGTCACGCGTACCTTAGGCACTGGCGCCCTCCTCCGGCTGCGCCGGCGCTGGCGCGTGCGCCACCTCGCGGCGGGCGAACAGTTCGGCCACCTTCTTGCCGCGCCGCGTCGCCACCGAGCGCGGCGACGCGCAGTGGTTCAGCGCATCGAACGCGGCCTTGACCATGTTGTGCGGGTTGCGGCTGCCGAGCGACTTGGCCACCACGTCGCCGATGCCCAGCGTCTCGAACAGCGCGCGCAGCGGACCGCCGGCGATGATGCCGGTGCCGGCCACCGCGGTGCGCAGGATCACCTTGCCGGCGCCGAAACGGCCTTCCACGTCGTGGTGCAGCGTGCGGCCTTCCTTCATCGGCACGCGGATCATGCCGCGCTTGGCACGCTCCGTCGCCTTGCGGATCGCCTCCGGCACCTCGCGCGCCTTGCCGTGGCCCCAGCCGACGCGGCCCTTCTGGTCGCCGGCGACCACCAGGGCAGCGAACGCAAACCGCCGGCCGCCCTTCACCACCTTCGCCACGCGGTTGATGGTGACCAGCTTGTCGATCAGCCCGTCATCGGCGTCGCGATCGCGCTCGCGCTCCCGGCCGCGGCCGCCTTCCCTGGGTTCACGTGCCATGCTTGTGTTTCCTTAGAAGTCCAGGCCGCCTTCGCGGGCGGCCTCGGCCAGCGCCTTGACGCGGCCGTGATAAAGATACGCGCCGCGATCGAACACCACTTGCTTGATGCCCGCCGCGATCGCCCGTTCCGCCACCAGCTTGCCCACCGCCGCGGCGGCAGACTTGTCGGCACCGGTCTTCAGCGACTCGCGCAGCGACTTGTCCAGCGTCGAGGCGGCGGCAACCGTGCGGCCCGCGCCGTCGTCGATCACCTGCGCGTAGATGTTCTTGCCCGAGCGGAAGACCGACAGCCGCGGCCGCCCGTTCGACTTGCGACGCAACTGGAAACGCAGCCGCTGGCGCCGCCGATCGCGAAGTTCCTGAGGCGCGCTCATTTCTTCTTGCCTTCCTTGCGACGGATGGTCTCGTCGGTATAGCGCACGCCCTTGCCCTTATAGGGCTCGGGCGGACGAAATCCGCGAATCTCCGCCGCCACCTGACCGACCAGGCGCCGGTCCACACCTTCAACCTTGATCGCCGTCGGCCGCTCGCAGGTGATCTTGATGCCGTCCGGAATCGGATAGACCACCGGATGCGAAAAGCCGAGGTTGATCTCGAGGTTCTTGCCCGCCACCGCCGCGCGATAGCCGGTGCCGGTGATCTCCATCGACTTCACGTAGCCGGCGGAGACGCCCTTCACCATGTTGGCGATCAGCGCGCGCGTGGTGCCCCACATCATGCGCGCCTGGGTCTCCTGGCTGTGCGGCGCGACCACGACGTGATTGCCGTCCACCTTGGTTTCCACCAGCTCGGACAGCTTCAATTGCAGCTCCCCGAGCCGCCCCTTGGCGGTGAACATCCCACCGGCGATCGCCACCTGCACGCCCTGCGGGATTTCGACCGGATATTTGCCGACGCGTGACATGCCGCCTCCGTCAGAACACGCGGCAGAGGACTTCGCCACCGACATTGGCGGCGCGGGCCTCGGCATCGCTCATCACGCCACGCGGCGTGGACAGGATGGAGACGCCGAGGCCGGCATAGACCCGCGGCAGCTCCTTGATCTTCGAATAGACGCGCCGGCCCGGCTTGGAGACCCGGTGGATCTCCTTGATGACCGGCTCGCCTTCATTGTACTTCAGCTCGATGCGCAACTGCGCCACGCCGGGCCGCAATTCCTCGGCCGCGAAGCCGCGGATGTAGCCCTCGCGCCGCAGCACATCCAGCACGTTGGCACGCAGCTTCGACGCCGGCGCCAGACACATCGAGTGCCGCGCGCGCTGCGCGTTGCGGATGCGGGTGAGCATGTCGCCCAGGGGATCGGATAGTGACATATACTGCGCTCCCCCTTACCAGCTCGCCTTGACCATCCCGGGGATCTGCCCGGAACTCGCCAGATCGCGCAGCGCGATGCGGCACAGCTTGAACTTGCGGTAGTTGCCGCGCGAACGCCCGGTCAGCGCGCAGCGCAGCCGCACCCGCACCGCCGCGCCGTTGCGCGGCAACTGCGCCAGCTTCAGCGTCGCGTTGAAGCGTTCTTCCACCGGCAGCGTGCGGTCCATCACCACCGACTTCAGCGAGGCGCGCTTGGACTTGTCACGCTTTGCCATGCGTTCCCGCATCGCATTCCGGTTGACCTGAGACGTCTTGGCCATACTTTTTTCTCTACCCTCCGGAACCCGCAGTCCCCGGGATTGATCCGGGGATCTGTAGTTTTCCAAAACTTTGCGTGGCGTCATTCCCGCCCAAGCGGGACCTCAAGCCACATCACGCCTAATTCGCGAACGGCAGGTCGAAGGCCTTCAGCAGCGCCTTCGCCTCGGCATCGGTCTTCGCGGTGGTGACGAACTGGATGTCCATGCCACGCACCTGGTCCACCCGGTCGTAGTTTATCTCCGGGAACACGATCTGCTCTTTCAGGCCCATGGCGAAGTTGCCGCGGCCGTCGAAGCCCTTGCCCTGGATGCCGCGGAAGTCGCGCACCCGAGGCATGGCGATGGTCACCAGCCGCTCCAGGAATTCGTACATCCGGGCCTTGCGCAGCGTCACCTTGCAGCCGATCGGCAGGCCCTTGCGGATCTTGAACCCGGCAATCGCCTTCTTCGCCAGCGTCTTCACCGGCTTCTGGCCGCTGATCAGCGTCAGCTCCACCACCGCGTTGTCCAGCTTCTTGCTGTCGGCCGTGGCCTCGCCGACGCCCATATTGATGACGATCTTGTCCAGCTTCGGCACCTGCATCGGGTTCGTGTAGCCGAACTCCTGCTGCAGCTTGGCACGGATCTCGTCACGATAGCGTTGCAGCATGCGCGGCGTCTCGGCCGGCGAGGCCGCGACCTCGGCCACACCCGCCGGCGCATCCGGAGCCTTGCCGGCCGCGTCGCCCTTGGCCGCCCGCTGCTGTTGCTGCGGACCGGCCGGCGCCTTGCCCTTCGGCGCGCCGCCCTTCGGCGCACCGCCCTTCGGCGCGCCCTTCGGCGGCGACTTCTTGGTTCCGCTCATCGCTCGCTCCTCATGCCTCGATCACCGCGCCCGTCGCCTTGGCAACGCGCACCTTGCGTTTGTCATCAAGGATGCGGAACCCGACCTTGGTCGGCTTCTCGCTCTTCGGATCCACCAGCATCAAATTCGACAAGTGAATCGACGCCTCCTGCTCGATCCGCCCGGAGGTGTCACCCATCTTCGCCGCCTTCTTGTGCCGCGTGACCATGTTCACGCCTTGCACCAAAGCGCGATCGGCGCCGGGAAACACCCGCAGCACCTCGCCGCGATTGCCCTTGTTCGTCCCGGTGATCACCACCACCGTGTCGCCCTTGCGGATACGCGCCGCCATCTCACAGCACCTCCGGCGCCAGGCTGATGATCTTCATGAACTTGCGGCCGCGCAGCTCGCGCACCACCGGTCCGAAGATGCGGGTGCCGATCGGCTCCTGCTGCTTGTTGATCAGCACCGCCGCGTTGCGGTCGAAGCGGATCGCGCTGCCGTCCGGACGACGCACCGGGAACGAGGTGCGCACGATCACCGCCTGGTGCACGTCGCCCTTCTTCACCTTGCCGCGCGGAATCGCTTCCTTCACCGACACCACGATGACATCGCCGACCGAGGCGGTCTTCCGCTTCGAGCCGCCCAGCACCTTGATGCACTGCACCCGGCGCGCACCGGAATTGTCGGCGACTTCCAGATTGCTCTCGACGCTGATCATGCCGCGACTCCTTCAGCCGGCGCACCGGCAGCCTGCGCACCGGCGCCGGCCCGGGCGGCGAGCGCCTGGCCGTTCCGCTCGACCACCAGCCAGGTCTTCCGCTTGCTGATCGGGGGACACTCCTCGATGCGCACCAGGTCGCCGACCTTGCACGTGTTCGCCTCGTCATGCGCCGCGTATTTCTTCGAACGGCGGATGAACTTCTTGTAGATCGGGTGCATGACGCGACGATCGACCAGGACCGTGACGGTCTTGTCCATCTTGTCGCTGGTCACCCGCCCGGTCAGGACGCGCTTCGGCATGTCGTGCCTGGCTCCTACTTCTTGGCGGCAGAGCGCGATTGCTCTGTCTGAATGGTCTTCACCCGCGCAATCGTGCGCCGCACTTCCTTGACCCGCGCCACGCCCTCCTGCTGGCCGGTCGCCCGCTGGAAGCGCAGGTTGAATTGCTCCTTGCGCAGATCGAGCACCAAGGCGGCAAGCTCGTCCGGGGTCTTGGCGCGAACGTCGGTGGACTTGAGCTGGGCCATCACGAATCCCCCATCCGGGCGACGAACTTGGTCCTGATGGGCAGCTTCGCGGCACCCAGCGTCAGCGCCTCGCGCGCCAGCACCGACGGCACCCCGTCCACCTCGAACATGATGCGGCCGGGCGCCACGCGCACCACCCAGAACTCCGGCGAACCCTTGCCGGAGCCCATGCGCACCTCGGCCGGCTTGGCCGACACCGGCACGTCCGGGAAGATGCGGATCCACACGGGTGATGCGCTCCGGCTCCAGCGCCTTCAATCCATAGGCGCCGAAATTGAGCGTATAGCCGGCCTTCGACAGACCCTTGATCCGGCCCTTGTGCGCCTTGCGGTATTGGGTACGCTTCGGTTGCAGCATGATCTTATATCCTCAGCGCTGCGGCGCCTGTTCGGCGGCCCGCCGGTCCTGCGCCAGCGGGTCGTGCGTCAGGATCTCGCCCTTGAACACCCAGACTTTGACGCCGCAGGTGCCATAGGTGGTCTTCGCCGTCGCCTGGCCATAGTCGATGTCGGCCCGCAGCGTGTGCAGCGGCACCCGACCCTCGCGATACCACTCGACGCGGGCGATTTCCGCGCCGCCCAGCCGGCCGCCGCAGTTGATCCGAATACCCTGCGCGCCCAGCCGCATCGCCGACTGCACCGCGCGCTTCATCGCCCGGCGGAACGCCACGCGGCGCTCGAGCTGCTGGGCGATGTTCTCCGCCACCAGTTGCGCGTCGATCTCCGGCTTGCGGATTTCCACGATGTTCAGCGCGACTTCGGCATTCGCCATCTTGCCGAGGTCGCGCTTCAGCACCTCGATGTCCTGGCCCTTCTTGCCGATCACCACGCCCGGCCGCGCCGCATAGATCGTGACCCGCGGCTTCTTCGCCGGCCGCTCGATCACCACGCGCGACACCCCGGCGCCGCGCAGCTTGGTGTGCAGGTGCTTGCGCAGCTTCAGGTCTTCATGCAGCAGCTTGGAATAATCCGCGCCGGCGTACCAGCGGCTGTCCCAGGTGCGGTTGATGCCGAGCCGGAGCCCGATCGGATTGACCTTGTGACCCATCCTATGCGGCCTCCTCGGAACCCTGTTCGCGTTCCGTCACGACGATCTTCAGGTGGCTGAACCACTTCTCCACCCGCGACGCACGCCCGCGGCCACGCGCATGGAACCGGCGCATGACGATCGAGCGGCCAACCTCGGCCCGCGACACCACCAACCGGTCCACGTCGAGCTGGTGGTTGTTCTCGGCATTGGCGATCGCGCTTTCCAAAGCCTTGCGCACATCCTTGGCGATGCGCCGCTTGGAGAACGTCAAGGTCGCCACCGCCTGCTGCGCCGGCAGGTTGCGGATCAGTCCCGCCACCAGGTTCAGCTTGCGCGGGCTGACCCGCAGGTTCGACACGATCGCCTGCGATTCGTTGTCGGGCAGACCGCGCGCGTGCTTCGGTTTGCTCATGGCTCAGCCCCGCCTCGCCCGCTTGTCGCCGGAATGGCCGGTGAAGGTGCGCGTCGGCGAGAACTCGCCGAACTTGTGACCCACCATGTTCTCGTTCACCTGCACCGGCAGGAACTTGTGGCCGTTATAGACGCCGAACGTCAGGCCGACGAACTGCGGCAGGATGGTGGAGCGGCGCGACCAGATCCGAATGATCTCGTTGCGCCCCGAGCCACGCGCCGCCTCGGCCTTGTTCAGCAGATAGCCGTCGACGAACGGCCCTTTCCAGACGGAACGCGCCATCTCTACTTGCCCTTGTTGCGGCGGCGGACGATCAGCTTGTCCGTCCGCTTGTTGCCGCGTGTCTTGTAGCCCTTGGCCGGCTGGCCCCACGGCGAGACCGGATGCCGCCCGCCGGAGCTGCGTCCCTCGCCGCCGCCCAGCGGGTGATCGACCGGGTTCATCACCACGCCCCGGTTGTGCGGCCGGCGGCCGAGCCAGCGGGTGCGCCCGGCCTTGCCGATCTTCTGGTTCATGTTGTCGGGGTTCGACACCGCGCCGACGCTCGCCATGCATTCGGCGCGCACCACGCGCAGCTCGCCCGACATCAGCTTGACCTGCGCGTAGCCGGCATCCTTGCCGACCAACTGCGCATAGGTCCCCGCGGCGCGCGCCATCTTGCCCCCGGCGCCCGGCTTCATCTCGATATTATGGATGATCGTGCCGACCGGGATCGCCGCCATCGGCATCGCGTTGCCCGGCTTGATATCGACGCGCGAGCCCGAGACCACCTGGTCGCCGGCACGCAGCCGCTGCGGCGCGATGATGTACGACAGCTCGCCGTCCTGGTACTTCACCAGGGCGATGAACGCGCTGCGGTTCGGATCGTATTCCAGCCGCTCCACCGTCGCCGCCACATCGAATTTCCGACGTTTGAAATCGACGTTGCGATACGACTGCTTGTGTCCGCCGCCGCGGAACCGCACCGAGGTGTGGCCGTGGTTGTTGCGCCCGCCCGAGTGCGACTTGCCCACGGTCAAAGCCTTGACCGGCTTGCCCTTCCACAGCTCGGAACGGTCGATCAGCACCGTGCCGCGCAGGCTCGCCGTGACCGGATTGAATTGTCTCAGTGCCATTTTCTGCCCCCGCCCTATGCGAGGCCGCTGGAGAGATCGATCGACTGGCCGGCGGCAAGTTTGACGAACGCCTTCTTGACGTCCGATCGCTTGCCGGGCCGGCCCTTGAACTTCTTGGTCTTGCCCTTCTGCACCAGCGTGTTCACCGCCGTGACCTTCACGCCGAACAGGCCCTCCACCGCTTCCTTGATCTGCGGCTTGGTGGCATGCGGCGCGACGCGGAACATCACCTGATTATGTTCCGAGATCGCGGTGGACTTCTCGGTGACGATCGGGCTGCGGATCAGCTCGTACATCGCCTCGCGCGACAGCGTCGGCTTGCGCGGCTTTGCCGCGGTTTGCGTTTCGCTCATACCGCGTCTCCTTCGCCGGCCGCGTCGCCTTCGGATGTCGCATGGCCTTCGGATGCCGTATTCAATTCGGGTGATGCATCCGGCTCGGACGCCGCGTCCGGTTCGGCTGCCACGGGCGCCTCGGACGTCACTGCGGCGGCCGCGTCTGCGTCCGACGCCGCTTCACCCTCGGCCGCGGCGTGCGCGCCATTCAGGCGCTGCTTCAGCCCTTCGACCCCGGCGGTGGTAATCGCCAGCACGTCGTGGCGCAGGATGTCATAGACGTTGGCGCCCACCGTCGGCAGCACGTCGATCCCGGGAATGTTGCGGCTTGCCAGCAGGAAATTATCGTCCACCGCCCCGTCGACAATGAGGACGGAACGCCAGCCCAGCGCGCGGAACTTCTTCGCCAGCTCGGCCGTCTTGGTGGTGCCGGCGATGCTGTCGAGCACCACCAGCTTGCCGTCCGCCTGCTTCTGCGACAGCGCGGAGATCAGCCCGAGCCGACGCACCTTCTTGTTCAGGCTGTAGGCGTGCGAATGCGGCACCGGACCGTGCACGATGCCACCGCCGCGGAATTGCGGCGCGCGCAGGCTGCCCTGGCGCGCATTGCCGGTGCCCTTTTGGCGATACGGCTTCTTCGTGGTGCCGGACACCTCGCTCAGCCCCTTGGTGCTGTGCGTGCCGGCGCGGCGCTTGGCCAATTGCCAATGCACCACGCGCGCCATGATGTCCGGACGCGGCCTGGCGCCGAACAGCTCATCCGGCAACTCGGCGTTGCCGGCGCTGGCCTTGTCCAGGGTGGTGATTTCGACCTGCATCGACCTTGCCCTCAGCTCGCCGCCGCGTCCGCGGTCTCGTGCCGCGAACCGATCAGCGCGGCGGGATACGGCGCATCCGCCGGCCGCGCGCGCTTGACCGCGTCGCGCACCAGCACATAGCCGCCCTTCGCGCCGGGAACGGCACCCTTGATCATCAGCAGGCCCTTGTCGGCATCCACCGCAGCCACTTCCAAATTCAACGTGGTGATGCGATCGACGCCGAGATGGCCGGCCATTTTCTTGTTCTTGAACGTCTTGCCGGGATCCTGCCGGTTGCCGGTGGAGCCCAGGCTGCGATGGCTGATCGACACGCCGTGGCTGGCTTCCAGGCCGGAGAAGTTCCAGCGCTTCATGCCGCCGGCAAAGCCTTTGCCCTTCGACGTGCCGCACACATCGACCTTCTGCCCCACCGCGAAATGCGCGGCCGACAGCGTGGCGCCGGGCTCCAGCACCGCATCGGCGGCGACGCGGAATTCCACCAGCTTCAGCTTCGGCTCGACCTTCGCCTTGGCGAAATGGCCGCGGTTCGGCTTCGACACGTTCTTCACCTTGGCCGTGCCCCAGCCGAGCTGCACGGCGGTATAGCCGTCCGTCTCCTGGGTCCGCGCGGCCACCACCTGCAGCCCGTCGAGCTGCAACACGGTGACCGGCACGTGCGTGCCGTCATCCTTGAACACCCGGGTCATCCCGAGCTTTTTCGCCAGCAATCCGGTGCGCCCAGGGGTCATCGTATCCGCCATCGCTTCAGATCTTGATCTCGACATCCACGCCGGCGGCGAGGTCGAGTTTCATCAGTGCGTCCACCGTCTGCGGCGTCGGCTCGACGATATCCAGCAGCCGGCGATGCGTGCGAATCTCGAATTGCTCGCGGCTCTTCTTATCGACGTGCGGCGAGCGGTTGACGGTGAAACGCTCGATATGGGTGGGCAGCGGGATCGGTCCGCGGACCCGGGCACCCGTGCGCTTGGCCGTGTTCACGATCTCCTTCGTGCTGTTGTCCAGCACGCGGTGATCGTAGGCCTTAAGCCGGATGCGGATATTCTGGTTGTCCATCTTCGGTATTCCGGTTCCCCGCTGCCTGAAAACGACCGCCGGCGCCCCGCTGCGTGCAGGGCGCCGGCTGCGGTTTCAGTCTGCTAAGCCGTGATGCTGGCGACGACGCCGGCGCCCACGGTACGACCACCTTCGCGAATGGCGAAGCGCAACTGCGCGTCCATCGCGATCGGTGCGATCAGCTCGACGTCCATCGTCACGTTGTCGCCCGGCATCACCATTTCCGTGCCTTCCGGCAGTGTGACCACGCCGGTCACGTCGGTGGTGCGGAAATAGAACTGCGGACGATAGTTGGTGAAGAACGGCGTGTGGCGGCCGCCTTCCTCCTTGGTCAGGATATACGCCTCGGCCTTGAACTTGGTGTGCGGCGTAATGCTGCCGGGCTTCGCCAGCACCTGGCCGCGCTCGACTTCCTCACGCTTGGTGCCGCGCAGCAGCGCGCCGATGTTGTCGCCCGCCTCGCCCTGATCCAGCAGCTTGCGGAACATCTCGACGCCGGTCACCACGGTCTTCTGGGTGGCCTTCAGGCCGACGATCTCGACTTCCTCGCCCACCTTGATGATGCCACGCTCGATGCGCCCGGTGACCACGGTGCCGCGGCCGGAGATCGAGAATACGTCTTCGATCGGCATCAGGAACGGCCGGTCCTTCGGACGCTCCGGCTGCGGGATGTAGGAATCCACCGCATCCATCAGCTTGAGGATCGATTGCTCACCGAGTTCCGGATTGCGGTCTTCCAGGGCGCACAACGCGGAGCCCTGGATGATCGGGATGTCGTCGCCGGGGAACTGGTAGGAGGACAGCAGCTCGCGCAGCTCCATCTCCACCAGCTCGATCAGCTCGGGATCGTCCACCATGTCCACCTTGTTGAGGTAGACGACGAGCGCCGGCACGCCGACCTGGCGGGCGAGCAGGATGTGCTCGCGGGTCTGCGGCATCGGGCCATCGGCGGCGGAGACCACCAGGATGGCGCCGTCCATCTGCGCCGCGCCGGTGATCATGTTCTTCACGTAGTCGGCGTGGCCGGGGCAATCCACGTGCGCGTAGTGGCGCTTCGCGGTTTCATACTCGACGTGCGCGGTGGCGATGGTGATGCCGCGGGCGCGCTCTTCGGGCGCCTTGTCGATCTGGTCGTACGCCGTGAATGTGGCGCCGCCGGACTTGGCCAGGATCTTGGTGATCGCCGCGGTCAGCGTCGTCTTGCCATGGTCCACATGGCCGATCGTGCCGACGTTGCAGTGCGGCTTGGTGCGCGCGAATCTCGCCTTGCCCATAGTATTGTCTCCGTGGATGCCCGATCGGGTCCCTTAGGTGTCCTGCGTCTACCAGCGATAATGGCTGAAGGCCTTGTTGGCCTCGGCCATGCGATGGGTGTCTTCACGCTTCTTGACTGCCGCGCCGCGGTTGTTCACCGCGTCCAGCAGTTCGTTCGAAAGCCGCTCCTCCATCGTATGCTCGCCCCGCTTGCGCGCGGCGTCGATGAGCCAGCGGATCGCCAGAGCCTGGCGCCGTTCGGTGCGCACTTCCACCGGCACCTGGTAGGTGGCGCCGCCGACCCGGCGCGAACGCACTTCGATGGCCGGCTTCACGTTGTCGAGTGCCTCGTGGAACATGCGCACCGCGTCGGCCTGCGGGCCGCCGCGACGCTTCAGCGTGTCGAGCGCATTGTACACGATGCCTTCGGCAACCGACTTCTTGCCGTCGTACATCAGCGCGTTCATGAAACGGTTGAGCACGACGTCGCCGAACTTGGCGTCCGGCAGGATTTCGCGTTTGACGGCGCGGCGGCGGCGGGACATGTCCGGGCCCCCTTACTTCGGGCGCTTCGCGCCGTACAGCGACCGGCGCTGGCGGCGCTTGGCGATGCCCTGGGTGTCGAGCACGCCGCGCAGGATGTGATAACGCACGCCCGGCAGGTCCTTCACGCGGCCGCCGCGGATCAGCACGACCGAGTGTTCCTGCAAGTTGTGGCCCTCGCCGGGGATGTAGCTGACCACCTCGTAGCCGTTGGTCAGGCGCACCTTGGCCACCTTGCGCAAAGCCGAGTTCGGCTTCTTCGGCGTGGTGGTGTAGACGCGCGTGCAGACCCCGCGCTTTTGCGGACAGCCTTGCAGGGCCGGAACCTTGTTCCGGGTCTTCTGCGGCTCCCGCCCCTTGGCGATGAGCTGGTTGATGGTCGGCATTGACCCTCTGTCTCTTTCTCTGTTCGCGCCGCCCTGTGGCGCTGCGTTGCGGGGCCGTCCTTCAACAGGCGTAGCCCGCCGGGCTGGGGACATCCCCACCAGGCGGGTCAGATGCGGCGTGCGGCCTAGGCACCGTGGTGCGGCGCCGCATGCATCCAGAGCCAGTGAACGACGGCGACCCGAACGAAGCACGGGGGTCGGCGGAGGCCGCGGAACCTAGTGGCGGGTCGGGGGGGAGTCAATATCGGTTGGGCAAGTTCCGAGCGCTTATGCGCAGGCGCGGGTCCACCGGACCGGTGGGACGCCACGATCCGCTGGCAAGGCTGCATCAAACACCGGACCAAAGCACGTCGATGGCACTGATGATCACGTCACGTCGCTCATCCAGCGACGCAACGCACGCGCCCAGCGACTGACGCCTCACCGCCGCCAGGAGGTGCGTCGCCATGATGAACGTCTCGCCATCGACGGCGAACGCCGGGTGCAACCGACTGACAGGGCGTCCGAACGACGCGGAGCGGACGAGCGGCACGACAACCCTGGTGTCTAGGCCAGACAGCAAATTCGCCTGGACGTCCACCAGATACGGCATCTGCCCGAGTGGATCGTCGGGATTGGCATGCACGTCGCACTGCATCAGAACAGCCGCCGCCCGTCGCTCCACAGGCCACAGCGCGCCAGGAAAGCGTTGGCATCGGCAATCGCCGCACGGTTTTCTTCCAGCCAGCGCTGCCGGCGAGCTTCCGCGACGACCTGCTTGAGGTCGATCCCCAGTTCCCGGGCCTGGTTCAGCAATTCCATTTCCGCATCAGTCACGGCGCCTGCCGCGGGACGGGATGCCGGTACTTGCTCAGAGTCGCCGAGCAACCAGTCCAGAGATACGGCGAGGATCTTGGATAGCGCATCCAGCTTGCCGACGGCGGGCCGGGCCAGACCCGTCTCCCACTGTCCGACGGCGCCTGCTGAGATGCCAAGCTTCGCCGCGAGGGCGTTTTGCGAGAGGCCTTGGCGTTCCCGTGCCAACTTTATGCGGGTCTCAAGACCAGTCGTGCCCCGCCGTCGCGGGCGGGACGACCGTCGCGACATATCGGGTAATTGGCCGGATCGTTGCCCGGAGCTCGGCATGGGTCGAATAGTCCTGCTAAGGAT
>JBEKNT010000331.1:0-7916 GCA_049522565.1 Acetobacteraceae bacterium | reverse complement strand
CAGGTCTGCCAGCGAGTCTGTCACTCGGTCCGCGGCATGGATGAGCGGCTCACCCCAGGTGATCGAGCCCGATATCCAGCACGGTTGCGCTGTGCGTCAGCCAGCCGACCGACAACAGGTCCACGCCGCTCGCGGCGATCGCCGGCGCGGTGTCGGGGCGGATGCGGCCGGAGGCTTCCGTCACCGCCCGCCCGTCCACCATCGCCACCGCTTGGCGCAGCATCTCCGGCCCCATGTTGTCCAGCAGCACGGCATCGACGCGCAGGTGCAGCGCCTCTTCGAGTTGCGCCAGCGTATCCACCTCCAGCTCGATCTTCACCATGTGGCCGACATGCGCGCGGGCGCGCTCCACCGCCTCGCGCACCCCGCCGGCGATCGCCACGTGGTTGTCCTTGATCAGCACCGCGTCATCCAGCCCGAACCGGTGATTGCTGCCGCCGCCGACCCGAATGGCGTATTTCTGCGCTGACCGCAGCCCGGGCATGGTCTTGCGCGTGCAGCAAACTTGCGCCCGCGTGCCGGCGATCGCATCGACGATGCCGCGCGTGGCCGAGGCGATGCCGCTCAGGTGGCACAGGAAGTTCAGTGCGGTGCGCTCGCCGGTGAGGATGCCACGCGCGGGGCCCTTGATGACGGCGATGCGGTCGCCGGGCGCAAGGCGCGTGCCGTCCGGGCGGTCGATGATTGCCTCGATCGCGGGATCGATCAGGCGGAACGCGGTCAGCGCGAAGTCCAGCCCGGCCACCACGCCGTCCTGCCGCGCCATCAGCGCGGTTTCGGTGCGTGCGTCGGCGGGAACGATGGCGTCCGTGGTGATGTCGCCGGCGCGGCCGAGGTCCTCCAGCAGCGCGGCACGCACCGAGGGTTCGACCATGATGGCGGGGAGCGGTGGGGTCATGCGGGCCTCCGTACACCTCTCCCGCGCTGCGGGAGGGGTCGGCGCGTAGCGCCGGGTGAGGGGCGCAACGCACGAATAGTCCGCGCAGGCCGCCCCTCACCCGCGCCGCTTCGCTCCGCGACCTCTCCCGCGCAGCGGGAGAGGTGTACTCGTTACCGCACCGCCAGCATGCGCTCGACCGACTGTCGCGCACGTACTGCGATGGCGGGATCGATCGTCACCTCGTGCCGCATCTCCTCCAGCGCGGCGCGGATGTTGGCCAGCGTGATGCGCTTCATGTGCGGGCACAGGTTGCACGGCCGGACGAAGTCCACCGCCGGATGGTGCACCGACACGTTGTCGGCCATGGAGCATTCGGTCAGCAGCACCACCCGCGCCGGCTTCTCGCGCCCGACATAGCCGGACATGTCGGCGGTCGAGCCGGTGTAGTCGGCCTCGGCGATCACCTCCGGCGGGCATTCGGGATGCGCCAGGATCGTCACGCCCGGATAGTCGGTGCGCAGCGCGCGGACCTGGGCGGCGGTGAAGCGCTCGTGCACCTCGCAGTGGCCGGCCCAGGCGATGATTTTTACCCTGGTCTGTGCCGCGACATTCTGCGCGAGGTATTCGTCCGGCAGCATGATCACCGTGTCGCTGCCGAGCGACTCGACGATCTTCTTCGCGTTGGCCGAGGTGCAGCAGATGTCGGACTCCGCCTTCACCGCGGCGGACGAATTCACGTAGGTGACCACCGGCACGCCCGGGTGCTTCTGCCGCATCAGCCGCACGTCGGCGGCGGTGATCGAGGACGCCAGCGAACACCCGGCGCGGGTGTCGGGGATCAGCACGGTCTTGGCCGGGTTCAGCAGTTTCGCCGTCTCCGCCATGAAGTGCACGCCGGCGAGCACGATGACGTCGGCGTCCACCGTCATCGCCTCGCGCGCCAGCGCCAGGCTGTCGCCGACGATGTCGGACACGCAGTGGAAAATTTCCGGAGTCATGTAGTTGTGCGCCAGGATGACGGCGTTACGGCGGCGCTTCAGCGCCAGGATGGCGTCCACGTCGTCGGCGAACACCGGCCACTCCATGGGCGGGATGACGCGGCTGACGCGCTGGTAGAGCGGCGCGGTGCGTTCGAGCACTGTGGCTGCCGACATGGCGGGGTCCTCCTGCGGTTATACTCTATATGAGCATTTCAGGAGCTTATGCTAGGGGTGAGCATTAGGATGTCAAGCCGCCCGCGTGTACACCTCTCCCGCTTCGCGGGAGAGGTCGAGACGCGAAGCGTCGAGGGTGAGGGGCGTAACGCACGGGCAGGGCTCGTGCGTTACGCCCGTCACCCGGCGCTTCGCGCCGGCCTCGCCCGTTTAACGGGAGAGGTGTACGCCGATGTCCGAAACAACCCCCACCGGCCCCAGCCTGTTCGAGGTCATGCGCACCACGCGCTCGATGCGCCGTCTGAAGCCGGACCCGGTGCCCGATGCGCTGATCCGCCAGATCCTGGAAGCCGGCACCTGCGCTGCGAACGGCGGCAACATGCAGAGCTGGCGCTTCCTGGTGATCCGCGATCCGGCGATCAAGCAGGCCGTGGCGGCCTACTATAAGCGCGCCTGGAATGAGATCGTCGGACCGCGCTATCGCGCCGGCGGCCCGGCACCCGGAACGTCGCCCGAGCGTCACGCTCGCATGCTGGCGTCCGCGGAACACCTGGCGGAACACCTGCACGAGGCACCGGTGTGGATCGTCCCCTGCCTGTCCGGCGCGACGCCGACCCGCACGAGCGGTGCCTCGATCTACCCGGCGGTGCAGAACATGCTGCTGGCGGCACGGGCGCTCGGGCTGGGGGCGACGCTGACCACACTTTACCTGCAATTCGAGAAGGATGCCGAGGCGGCGATGGGGTTGCCGCCCGATGTGCATTCCTACGCCATTCTGCCGATCGGCTATCCGTTGGGGCGGTTCGGACCGGTCCTGCGTGGTGCCCTGGCGGACGTAGTGTACGAGGATCGGTGGGGCCAGGCGTATCTGGGCATGTAGAGGTCGGGGCGGGTACTGCCGCGGTTCGATTGCCGCCGACCGACCGAGACAGGCCTCGCCATAACGCGAGCGGGGCCGTCGGCGCGGCCGCAGAGTCAGCCCTCACGAGTTGGCCTCAGTTTGGCGCGATCAATGTGAGGCGCGGGAAGTAGGTTCGATAACGCGCGGCATCGCGCGTCAACAGCCGATAACCGGCAAGCGCGGCATGGGCACCGATGAAGAAGTCCGGAAGCGGTGATCGTCGCGTTCCGCCTTTTCGCCGATAGGCCAGGAATGCCTTTGCCGCGAGAAAGGCCGCTTCATAGGGAATCGCCTCGCGTTCGATCATGCCTTTCGGCAGCGCCGCTTCCACATCCTCGATGCGCGAATAGCGGACCGAAACCTCGGCGTAGATGACCGCGTTGATGACGAGGCGAGCCCGATCGGCCGCGCTTTCCACCGCGGCCGCCGACCACGCGAACCATTGCGGGTCCTCGGTCATGACGTCGAGCAAGACGTTGCTGTCGATCAGAACAGCGGTCACTCAGTCATCTCGGGTCAGTGCCATGATGGCATCGGTGGTCATGGCGACGTCGCCGCGCCCTCGCAGATGGGCGACCAAGCGGGCGCCGCGGCCGTCCTTGGCCCGGGAGGCGACAGGGAAGATCCGCACGACCTTGCCGTCGAAAGCGAAATCCACCTCGGTGTTGGGCAACAGGCCAGCTTGTTCGCGAATGTCGGCCGGAATGGTCACCTGGCCCTTCGATGTGATTCGCATGGCTGGTTCCTTACTCTTACAGGTAAGAGTAAGACCCGTATGGCCGCTCGACAAGGCTGGAGCGGCTGCTGCATGAGGTCCAACAACCGTCGTGAGCGCAGGGCCGGACCGTCACGCTCGGAATTGCTTGGTCGCTTCGATTCTCGTGATGACGGGGGGAATTGCTACCCCGCCAGCGCCCCCCTCACTGCCGCCAGCGCGTCATCCGCCCGCCCCCCGTCCGGCCCGCCCGCTTGCGCCATGTCCGGCCGTCCGCCGCCGCCCTTGCCGCCCACCGCCGCGGACGCCGCCCGCACCAGATCGACCGCGTTGATCCGTCCGGTCAAGTCGGCCGACACGCCGACCACGATGCTGGCCTTGCCCTCGGCCGTGGACACCAGCGCCACCACCCCGGAACCGAGCTGCTTGCCGATCGCCTCAGCCAGGCCTTTCAGCTCGCGCGCCGGCACCTCACCCAGGTTGCGGGCGGAGAACTTCACCCCATTCACCTGTTCCACCTCGGCCGCGCCGCCGCCGGTGGCCAGCTTCTTCTGCAACTCGGCGATGTGGCGTTCTTGCCGGCGGTTCGCTTCCACCAGCGCCTCCAGCCGCGCCGGCACTTCCGCTGGCGCAGCGCGCAGGGCGCCGGCGGCCTCGTTCAGGCGGCGCTGGGTCTCCGCCACCACCGCCTCGGCGAACGGCCCGGTCACCGCTTCGATACGCCGCACGCCGGCAGCCACCGCGCTTTCGCCGATCACGCGGAAATAGCCAATGTCGCCGGTGCGCCGGACATGCGTGCCGCCGCACAGCTCGATCGACCAGGCCGGCTTGTTGCCCTCCTGCCCGCCCATCATCACGACGCGCACTTCCTCGCCGTACTTTTCCCCGAACAGCGCCATGGCGCCCATGTCCACCGCCGCGTCCGGCGTCATCAGGCGAGTGATCACCTCGGCGTTCTCGCGAATGCGGGCATTCACCTCCGCCTCCACCACGGCGATGTCCTCGCCGGTGATCGGCCGCGGATGGCTGACGTCGAAACGCAGCCGGTCCGGCGCGTTCAGGCTGCCCTTTTGCGCCACATGCGTCCCCAGCCGTCGCCGCAGCGCCTCATGCAGCAGATGCGTGGCCGAGTGGTGCGCACGGATGTGCGAACGCCGTTCATGGTCCACATCCGCCGCCACCGGCATACCGACCCGAGCCTCGCCGGATTCGACCCGCCCGAGATGCACGAACAGGTCCCCCAGCTTCTTCTGCGTGTCGGCAACCGCAATGCGCAGCCCGTCCGGCCCCGAGATCACCCCGGTATCGCCCACCTGGCCACCTGACTCGCCATAGAACGGCGTCTGGTTCAGCACCACGGCGACCTCGGCACCCACCGCCACCGACGGCACCGACGCCCCGTTCGCCACCAGCGCCAGAATCTCCCCCTCCGCCGACTCGGTCGAATAGCCGAGGAACTCCGTCGCCCCCACCGCCTGCTTGATCTCGAACCACACTTGCTCTGTGGCGGCTTCCCCGGAGCCGGCCCACGCGGCGCGAGCCCGCACCCGCTGCTCCTGCATCGCCGCCTCGAACCCCGCGAGGTCCACCTCTCGCCCTTGTTCGCGCAGCGCGTCCTGCGTCAGGTCCAGCGGGAAGCCGAACGTGTCGTACAGCCGGAACGCCACCGCGCCGGGCAACGGTTCTCGCCCGCCGAGCCGCCCGGTTTCCTCCGCCAGCAGACCCAGCCCGCGTTCCAGCATCTGCTTGAAGCGGGTCTCCTCCAGTTGCAGCGTCTCGGCGATCAGCCCCTCGGCGCGCGTCAACTCGGGATAGGCGGCGCCCATTTGCCGCGTCAGCGCCGGCACCAGCCGATACATCACCGGCTCATGCGCGCCCATCATCGTGGCGTGGCGCATGGCGCGGCGCATGATGCGGCGGAGCACATAGCCGCGGCCCTCGTTCGATGGCAGCACGCCGTCGGCGATCAGGAACGCCACACTGCGCAGGTGGTCCGCGATGACGCGGTGGGAAACCTTGTGCGGACCGTCCGGGTCCTGGCCGGTGACCTCGGCCGACGCCAGGATCAGCGCCCGCAGGATGTCGATGTCGTAGTTGTCGTGCTTGCCTTGCAGGATGGCAGCGAGCCGCTCCAGTCCCATGCCGGTGTCGATCGAGGGCCGCGGCAGTGGCACGCGTGTGCCGGGCGGGCCCTCCTCGAACTGCATGAACACCAGGTTCCAGATCTCGACGAAGCGGTCGAGGTCGGCGCCCTCGCTGCCGGGCGGGCCGCCGGGAATGTCCTCCCCATGGTCGTAGAAGATTTCCGAGCAAGGGCCGCACGGCCCAGTATCGCCCATGCGCCAGAAATTGTCCGATGTGGGGATACGGACGATTTTTTCCTCCGGCAAGCCGGCGACCTTCTTCCATAGCACCGCCGCGTCGTCGTCCTCGGAAAACACCGTGACCATCAGCCGGTCTTTCGCCAGGCCGTACTCCTTGGTCACCAGCTCCCAGGCGTACGGGATGGCGAGTTCCTTGAAGTAGTCGCCGAAGCTGAAATTGCCGAGCATTTCGAAGAAGGTGTGGTGCCGCGCGGTGTAGCCGACATTGTCCAGGTCGTTGTGTTTTCCCCCCGCCCGCACGCATTTCTGCGCGGTGGCGGCGCGCACGTAGGGGCGCTTGTCCTGGCCGGTGAAGACGTTCTTGAACTGCACCATGCCGGCGTTGGTAAACATCAGCGTGGGGTCGTTGCGCGGCACCAGCGGCGAACTAGGGACCACCGTGTGTCCGTTGCGGGCGAAGTAATCGAGGAAGGCGGCGCGGATGTCGTTGCTGCTGGCCATGGCGGTCAGTGGGGTTCCTGAGCTTCGGGGCGAAAGCAGACCACGTAGCGTAAGGCCGCCGCGGAGTCACGGGAGCGTGGCGTCCCCGGGCAGTTTATCGCAGGGACCGCACGCTCGGAGGCCAGCCTCGTCTTATCGGCGGCGGGTGCGGCCTATGCCGTTTCGTCCAATCCCCGCTCTACACTCCGCCCTTGCGCGCCACGACGTGGTACCAAGGCGCTTGGCTGTCCCGCCAAACCTCCGGCGTAAGCGCTCGACCGTCCGGATCGA
The DNA here is from genome assembly GCA_049522565.1 of Acetobacteraceae bacterium. GTDB lineage: Bacteria > Pseudomonadota > Alphaproteobacteria > Acetobacterales > Acetobacteraceae > JASHVB01. Next base: position 1,171 of record JBEKNT010000331.1, on the reverse strand, counting down.
ACATCGCCTCTACCCTGAAGCCGGCCTCCTCCAGTTGACGCTGCGTTGCCAAGGGCGACGTGAACATCGTCACCAGTGAGAAATCATGCGCCGCCAGGCTGCCGACCGCCACCTCGCCGTCATCGCGTCGCCTGCCCGACCAGCGCACGCGATTGACCCCGCTCAGCAGCAACTTGGCCGCGGCGCGTAGCAGCCGCAGCGGCCGCAGCCCGGCACCTCCGAACACCTCCCAATTCGGCCAGCGCGGCAGCCACTCCCTGCCATTCCGGTTCAACGCCGAGAACACGAAACATCCGCCCGGCCGCAGCACGCGATGCACCTCCCGCATGATCGCATGCCGGCCTTTCAGGTCCACGGCATCGATGCCGTTATAGCTGAACGTCGCCAAAGCAAAGGCGTCATCGTTAAAACTCATGCATCGCGCATCCATTTCCCGGAAATCGACGTCGGGGAACCGCTTGTGCGCCACCGCGATCATCGCCGGCGCGAAATCGATGCCGCAGTAGTCGGCGCTGATCTCCTGCATCAGGGGCGCGGTGCGGCCGCCGCCCACCCCGATATCCAAAATCGGCGCCCCCCCTGCCGCCTCTGCCACCGAGAGCACCGCAATCTGCTCTCCCTGCTCCAGCCAACCGCTGGCCAGGCCGAAGTGGCGCAGCACGCCGCGTCGTTGAAAGGCCTTTCGGTTGATCAGGCCGAGGTCACTCCTGAAATAGGGAAGTGCCGCGACAGCCATTTTAACCACCCTCAGAAGCTGGTACGCGCCTGAACCAAGAATTGGTCTCGGAGAATCGCGAAGCGAAGTCACGACAAGGCGAGTTTGCCGCCCGCGGGCTTAGCTTTTGATCACGGAACGCAACACGGCGCGCCCCCAGGTCCTGGATGTCGCCGCTGCGGCCTTTGTAACCTGATCAGCACATTATCGTCATCGTCGTGCCACGTCGCTTTCGACCCTCGCTTTCCCAAGCCGCACCTGCCGACTTGTGCAGCTCCGGCCGGGCAGTTTCCCGGCGCCGGTGGAACGCAAGCCGGGGCGGCACGCGGTCCACGAACCGGTGCCGTCGGACACTTGACCTGGATCAATGACCCCACGGAACCGGCCATGCGCTTAACCGGTCCTCAGCAGGTGGCCGCATCCCGGCCCCACCCGGGAGGGCAACACGATGAGCAT
>JBEKNT010000330.1:0-7929 GCA_049522565.1 Acetobacteraceae bacterium | reverse complement strand
CCCCGCACCCTCGTCGCGCACGCGTCTCGAGCTCTCCCGCAGACGGGAGAGGTGTACGGGAGCTCTGGCTGATGGCGGCGTACGGCTTCGTTGCCGGACTGCCGCTGCCGCTGTCCGGCTTCACGTTGCGACTCTGGCTGTCGGAAGGCGGCGTATCGCTCGCGGTCATCGGCCTGACCGCGAATATCGGGCTGGCCTATTCGCTGAAGTTCCTCTGGGCGCCGCTGCTGGACCAGGCGCCGCCGCCCGGCCCCCTGCGCCGCTTCGGCCGGCGGCGCGGCTGGCTGCTGGCGATCCAACCCGCGCTGGTGCTGGCGGCGGCGCTGCTGGCGCTGTCCAACCCGGCCGCCGTGCCGCTGGCGTCGCTCGCGGCGGGGGCGCTGGTCGCGTTCCTGTCCGCCAGCCAGGACATCGTCGTCGATGCCTGGCGCATCGAGCTATTCCCCGCCCGCCTGCAAGGCGCGGCAATGGCGGCCTATGTCTGGGGCTATCGCGTCGCGCTGCTGATCGCCACCACCGGCGTGATCGGCGCGGCCGGCACCATCGGCTGGCACGCCTCCCTGCTCTGCGTGGCGGCGCTGATTGCACTTGGCGTGCCCGTGACGCTGCTGGCGCCCGAGCCGTTCGGCGAGGCGAGGCGAGCGGTCGCAGGGTTCGCCGCACGCCTGCGGCACGCGGTGCTGGAGCCACTGGTGGAGTTTTTCGCCCGGCCCGGCGCGGGGGAAATCCTTGCCTTCGTCGCGCTGTTCAAGCTTGGCGAGGCAATGGCCGGCATCATGACCGCGCCGTTCTACCGAGCGCTCGGCTTCAGCCGCGATGCGATAGCCGCGACGGGTCCGTTCTCGCTGGTGGCGACGCTGGCGGGGATCACGCTGGGCGGCTGGCTGGTGGCCCGCATCGGCGTCGGCCGCGCGCTGCTGTGGACCGGCTGGGTGCAGACCGTCGCGATGGCGATGTACGTGCTGCTGTCCTGGTCCGCCGGCGACCACCGCGTGCTGTATGGCACCGTCGCCACCGAGGCCTTCGCTCAGGGCATGGCCGACGCCGCCTTCATCACCTACCTGTCGGGGCTTTGCTCCATGGCGTTCACCGCGACGCACTATGCGCTGCTGTCATCGCTCGCCGCTCTGACGGTGCACACGCTGGGTGGGTTCTCCGGCGTGCTGGCCGGCGCGCTGGGCTGGACGCGGTTCTACACGCTCTGCGCGTTCGCCGCGCTGCCGGCCATGCTACTGATGCTGCGATTGCTCCGCCGGTATCCGCCGGCGGAGCAACGCATTAGCGGCAGCGCCGTCAGCAGCAGCCCCTGAAGCGGCCCTTGCCGATGGCGTAGCGGGCGTCCTGCCGCTCGCGGAAGAACTCCTGGTAGTTCATGATCGGTTGGCCCGGATGGTTGGTTTGCCGGTGCGTCACGTAGGTCTGGTAGTCCGGCACGCCGACCATCAGCCGGGCGGTCTGCACCACCATCTCGCAGACCAGCCGCACTCGTCCCGTTGTCATCTCAGTCATCGCCTGCTCCTGCCAACAGGCCGGGGCCGACCTCGTGTGTCGTGCTCTTCGGAGTACCCATCGCCTTGCGGCAATGAATGATCCCGTAGACCACCATCGTCACCACCAAGGCCGCGAACAAGCCGGCCAGCGTTGCATCGACGTAGTCGTTGAACACGATCTGACCCATCTGATGCATCGTCTTGGCCGGAGCGAGTGTCGTGCCCGCGGCCATCGCGCTACCGAACTTCAACGCGTGAGCGACGAAGCCCACCGCCGGATCCGGGCTGAACACCTTCTCCAGGCCCGCCGTCACGGTGCAGGCGACCAGCCAGACCGTCGGCACGATGGTAACCCAGGCGTAGCGCTCGCGCTTCATCTTGAACAGCACGACCGTGCACAGCGTCAGCGCGATCGCCGCGAGCATCTGGTTGGCGGTGCCGAATAGCGGCCACAAGGTCCAGATGCCTCCCAGGGGATCGAGCACGCCCTGGTACAGGATATAGCCCCACAGCAGGCATGCGAAGGCCGATCCGACGATGTTGTTGGTCCACGACTCGGTCGCCTTGAACGCGGGCACCACGTTGCCGACCAGATCCTGGATCATGAAGCGGCAAACCCGCGTGCCGGCGTCCACCGTGGTGAGTATGAACAGCGCCTCGAACAGGATGGCGAAATGGTACCAGATACCCATCAGCATCTTGCCGCCGAGGAAACCGGACAAGATGGTGGCCATGCCCACCGCCAATGTCGGCGCGCCCCCGGTGCGCGACATGATCGAGGCCTCGCCCACGTCATGCGCCGTCTGGGTCAGCAGGTCCGGCGTCACGGTGAAGCCCCAGGAGGTGATCACCTGCGCCGCATGGACGGGGTCGGCGCCGATCAGCCCGGCCCCGCTGTTCATGGCGAAATACACACCGGGATGGATCACGGTGGCGCCGATCATCGCCATGATGGCGACCAGCGATTCCATCAGCATCCCGCCATAGCCGATGAAGCGGAGTTGGCCCTCGTTCTCGATCATCTTCGGCGTGGTGCCCGAGGCGATGAGCGAGTGCCAGCCGGACACCGCACCGCAGGCGATGGTGATGAACAGGAACGGGAACAGGCTGCCGGCCCAGACCGGTCCGGTGCCGTCGACGAACTTGGTAACCGCTGCCATCTGCAGATCGGGGCGCACAATCATGATGCCGATCGCGAGCAGCAAAATCGTGCCGATCTTCAGGAACGTGGACAGGTAGTCGCGCGGCGCCAGCAACAGCCAAACCGGCAGCACCGAGGCGACGAAGCCATAGCCGATGATCATCAAAGCCAGCGTCGGGCCGGAGAGGTTGAACCACACGGCCAGTTCCGGCGTTTCGGAAACCGTTCGGCCGTAGACCAGCGCCCCCAGCAGCAGTACGGCGCCGAGGACGGACATCTCGGCGATACGGCCAGGCCGGATAAAGCGGCTGTAGATGCCCATGATCAGCGCTATCGGGATGGTGCAGACCACGGTGAACGTGCCCCATGGGCTGCCGGCCAGGGCGTTCACCACCACCAGTGCGAGCACGGCCAGGATGATGATGCAGATCAGCAGGATGCCGACACCTGCGATGGCGCCGGGGACTGGGCCGAGCTCGGAGCGGATCATGTCGCCGAGCGAGCGGCCGTCCCGTCGCGTGGACAGGAACAGCACCGTCATGTCCTGTACTGCTCCGGCAAACACCACGCCGGCAAGGATCCACAGCGTGCCAGGCAGGTAGCCCATCTGCGCCGCGAGCACCGGGCCGACCAGTGGTCCGGCGCCGGCGATTGCCGCGAAATGGTGGCCGAACAGCACGTAGCGGTTGGTCGGCACGTAATCGAGGCCGTCATTGTGCCGGTAGGCGGGCGTCTGCCGCTTGATGTCCACGCCGAACACCTTGTTGGTGATGAACAGCGCATAGAAGCGATAGGCGATGAAGTAGACGCACACCGAGGCGACGACGAGCCATGCGGCGTTGATCGGTTCGCCGCGGCTGAGTGCGACGATGCCGAGTGCGACGGCGCCCAGGACAGCGACGGCTGCCCACAGCAGTTTGGCTTGGAACGTCATGACGTCTCCCTTCCATGCTGTCATACAGTGGCGGGAAGGCATCCCTGGTGATCGGCCGAACGGGCAGGACAACGGGATGCCGCGGCGTTCCCGCACCGCGGACTGAGTTTCATGGGGTATGATGCAAGGGCTTTGCGGCGGGCGCCTTGATGTAAATCAACCTCGCCCACCACGTGGGCTTGGGCCGCGAAGCGGACCAAGGTCGAGGCGCGCGGCGACGAGGGTGCGAATGCCGCACGCCGCGCGGTGCCGTTCGCGGCACGCTCACCGCGCGCTTCGCACCGACGTGCGATAAAAGCTCTCCGCTGACCCCCGCCGTCATGCCGACCTTGGTCGGTATGACGGCGGGCGGGGCTGTCATATGCGCGCTGCTTTCATCCACGGTGGCGCATCGCCGACCGATGCGGGGCGCCTCGCCCACCTCGGGTCGGAGATGTATTTGCTCACCCCGGCTCGATCGGCATGCGCGCGATGCCCAGCCAGGCGATTGGCGCGCCGGCCTGCTCCGCCGCCTGATCGGGCGGCAGCGAGGCGTCCCAGTCGGCTGCAATGAAACGTCGGCCGTTCACCGTGGCGGCGGCGTCGGACACCAGCCAGAGCAACGGCGGGACCATGATCTCGGGTTGCAGCATGCGGCTGCGGTCGCCGGCATGCTCGCCGACCAGCGGGGTGTTGGTGACGCCACCGGGGACCAGCACGTTGGAGGTGACCCCGGTACCCTTCAGGTCGCCCGAAAGGCTGGCCATCGCCGCCTCGGCGGCGGCCTTGCTGGCCCCGTAGAGCAGGTAGCCCTCGCGCACCATGGTGCCGAGGCTGGTGGTGACGGTGATGACGCGGCCGGCCTTTGCCGCCAGCATGTGCGGCAAGACGGCGCGTGCCATCATGATCGGTGCGGTGGCATTCACCGCGAGGAAGCGGCTCCACTGCTCCGGCGTGACCTCCCAGAAGCGGATCGGTGTTGTGCGCGCGTCGGCGCGGATCGAGGCTTGGCCGATGCCGGCATTGTTGATCAGCACGTCGATCCGGCCGTGCCGGTCGAGTGTGGCCGCGACGATGCGGTCGAACGCGTCGGGCTGGGCGAGGTCGGCGAGAATGGTCCGCACCGCGCCGGGTTTTCCCACCGCGGCGGCCGCGAGCGATTCCAGCCCCGGGGCGGTGCGATCGACCGCCGCGACGTCGATGCCGGCGCCAAGCAGGCCGAGCGCGATGGCGCGCCCGATGCCGCTCGCGGCGCCGGTGACGATGGCGGTCTTGTTGGTTGTTGGCATGGCGCTTCCTCCGTTGCTGTTGGTTGTCGTGGCAGGCATCTTCGCAGAGGCCGGGGCGGTGCGGGAGATGTGGCAAGGCGCGCGGCAACGGACCGAGCCCTGTCATTGTCGGGGGGGACGGCGCCACGGCATCTCGTGCCACTTTTGGGGGTTGCACAACCCAAGACAACAGCCGCCGATGAGCGAGATTAACCGTATTGGCCTCGACACGTCCAAGGCCGTGTTCACCGTGCCTGCTGCTAACGAGGTGGGAGAACCGGTGCTGCGGGTCGAACTGCGCCGCGCGCCGATGATCAGTCACGGCACCGGCGCATCCGCCCGCAACAGCCCCTCGTGCTTCAGCTCGGCCCAGAACGCCGCCGGAATCGCATGGCGGAACGCGGCGACATTGCGCGTGACATGCTCTGGCCGCAGCGCGCCGGGAATCACCGCGGCGACCGAGGGATGGCCGAGCGGGAATTGCAGCGCCGCAGCGGGCAGCGGCACGTGGTGGCGCGCACACACCGCCTCGATCCGCTGCACCTTGGCCAGCACCTGCGGCGTCGCGTCGGCGTAACGGTAGCGCGCCCCGGGCACCGCGCCGGTGGCAAGGATGCCCGAGGCGAACGTGGCGCCGATGACAATGCCCACGCCACGCGCGGCGCAGCGCGGAAATTCGCTGTCCAGGACATCGGTGTCGAGCAGTGTGTAGGGCAGCGCCACCAGGAAGCAGTCGAGGTCCATCAGGTCGAGTAAGCGCGGCATCATGCCGGGTTCGTTGATGCCGGCGCCGATACCGCCGATCAGTCCGGCCTGCTTGAGTTCCGTCAGCGCGCGGCAGCCGCCGTTGTGCAGTTCGGTCAGATAGGCAGCCAGCTTCGCCTCGGTTGCGTGGTGCGCGATGTCCAGGTCGTGGATCAGCAGCAGGTCGATGCGCGGCAGGCCGAGGCGTTGCAGGCTATCCTCGAAGCTGCGCATCACCCCGTCGTAGCTGTAGTCGAAGCGGTGCTGGAATTTCAGGCCGCCGCGCCAGAAGCCGTGCGCGAAATTCTCCGCATCGTGGAAGGCGCGGAACAGCCGGCCGACCTTGGTGGAGAGCACGTACTCGGCGCGTGGCCGGCGATACAGCGCGCGGCCGAAGCGGTGCTCACTCTGCCCGCGGCCGTACCACGGCGACGTGTCGTAGTAGCGGATGCCGGCGTCCCACGCCGCCTGCAACGTGGCGCCGGCGTCGGCGTCCTCCACCACGTCGAACAAATCCCCCAACCCGGCGCCGCCGAGGCCGAGTTGCGTGAGCTCGATGTCGGTGCGGCCAAGTTTACGGCGGGCGAGCGGGTCCATGGACGGTCATCCCCGGCTGGAGTGGGATATCGCACCTTTCCCGCAGCGCGGGATAGGTATCCTCGGCTCCACCCTACTGCAACGTGACCGGCTTTTCGGGAACGCCACTGCCGGTCACGGCGTTTGCCGGCCTGAGCTTCCCTCGGGACCGGCCGGTGTGGCCGTATCCCACGGCGCGGTGACCCCTTGCCGCGCCGGACGGCGCCGCCGTGCGTCCCCCCCCCTGTACGGCGGCGCCGCCGCTTTCAGTCCCTCGCCACCGCCTGCTCGCGCTCCAGCAGCGCGCGCTTGCGCGGCACGCCCCAGCGATAGCCGGTCAGCGCGCCGTCGCTGCCCACCACACGGTGGCACGGCACGGCCAACGCCACCGGGTTCGTCGCGCAGGACCGCGCCACGGCACGCACCGCGCGCGGGTTGCCGACCATCGCCGCCACCTCCGCGTAGCTGCGCGTCTGGCCTGGCGGGATGCGCGTCAGCGTGCGCCACACCAGTTGCTGGAACGCGGTGCCACGCAGGTCGAGCGGTAGGCCCAGCGCCTGCTTTGGCTCCTCCAGGAAATCCAGCACCGCCCGCACGGTGCCGGCCAGCGCGGCGTCGTCGGCTTCGATCCGCGCGCGCGGGAAGCGGCGGCGCAGGTCGGAGAGCAACGCGTCGTCCGGCTCGGCGAAGCCGATGAAGCACACGCCCTTGTCGGTGGCGCCAACCAGCAGGCGGCCGAAAGCGCAGTCGGCGGCGGCGGTGCGGATTATTTCCCCCGCGCCGCCGCGGCGGGCCGCGCCCGGGGTCATACCGAGCAGGGCGCCGGTTTTCTCGTAGACGCGGCTTTCCGAGCCGAAGCCGGCATCGGCCACCGCGTCGGCCACCCGTGTGCCCTCCGCCAGGGCCGCGCCCAGCTTGCGGGCGCGGACGCCTTCGGCATAGGCCCGCGGGGTCAGCCCGGTGTGGTCGCGGAACAGCCGCAGGAAGTGGAAGCGCGAGTAGCCGGCGCGGGTCGCCAGCGCGTCGAGCGACGGGATCTCCTCCGCCGCCGCGATGCATGCGCAGGCGTCGCGCACCACCGCCTGGGCGATGCCGGCACGTTCTCCCTTCGGGTCGCAGCGCTTGCAGGCGCGGAAACCGGCGGCTTCCGCCTCGGCCGGGTTGCGGAGGAAGCGGACGTTCTTGCGCAGCGGGCGAGGTGAGGGGCAGCCGGGACGGCAATACACCCCCATCGTCGTGACGGCATACAGGAAGTCGCCTGGCTGGCGGGTGAGGACCAGTTGCCAGAGATGCTCGTCGGGCAGCCGGTCGATGGTGTGGGTGTCTTTCATAGGGTCGCAATGTGGCGCGGCGTGGCGCGCGTTGCCATCCGGGCGTTGCGTTGACTGCCGCAGGGGCGGCTCGCGATCGGCCCTCCCACGCGTCGCCGCGCCGGCGGCTTCCGGCCGTTGGGTAGCGCCGCCGGAACCCGGCGGTACGGAAAAGCCGGCCACAGGCCCAGGTGGCGACCGCTGTGGCGCGGGCTTTTGCCGGGAGGGCGCCGTTTGCACGGCTGCCTCTCGCCGCGCCGGAGCGCCAATGCTATGGAAGGCGCAGCGATAGTGGCCGCGAAATCCGATCCGATCGGTGGTCCCCGTAGCTCAGCAGGATAGAGCACAGGATTCCTAATCCCAATTTCGACGTCTCGTTCGCTGTTTATGCCCGATCGTCTCCACCCGTCCCACGACGTATCCTGCCATTTGACAGTTGCCGAGAAGCCTCGGAATTTCCTAGTGCTTTTCCGTTCCATCCCAGCTA
>JBEKNT010000329.1:0-7988 GCA_049522565.1 Acetobacteraceae bacterium | reverse complement strand
AATTCATCATGCGCGAACGGATGACGGCGGAGCTCGGGGTGAAGGAAGCCGCGACCGCGTAATCCTCTCCCGCGCTTCACGCAGGAGAGGTCGAGCCGCGCAGCGTCGAGGGTGAGGGAGATCGGGTCGGTATATTGCGCTCCTGCCGGAGATCCCGCATGAAACCTTCCATTCCGCCCGATCACCACCACATCGATCCCGAACATGCACAGGGGACGCCCATGCCCGCAATTCGGATCGCGCGACGACATATCCTGGCCGCCGCCGTGCTCGTGGCAGCATCCAGTCACGCGCACGCACAAGCCCCGCAAGCCGTGCGCATCCGCGCGACCATCGACTCGGCCGATGCGAACAGCCTGCACCTGACCACGCGCGCCGGCGACAAGGTCATCGTGGCGCTGGCGCCCGACGCCGCGGTCGCCTTGCTCGTTCCCATCAAACTTGAGGACATCAAGCCCGGCTCGTTCATCGGCTCGGCCGCGATGCCGCAGGCGGACGGCACCCAGCGCGCGCTGGAAGTGCACGTGTTTCCGGAAAGCATGCGCGGCACCGGCGAAGGCCATCGGCCGTTCGACCTGCAACCGCAAAGCACCATGACCAATGGCACGGTCGGCGCGGTCACCGGTAGTGTCGGCCGCACCCTGACCGTCTCGTATAAGGGCGGCGAGAAGACCATCGTCGTGCCGGCCGATACACCGGTGGTGACTTACGAACCGGGCTCGACGGCCCTTCTGGTGCCGGGCGCGCATGTTATCGTGTTTGGCAACCAGGCGGCCGACGGCAAGGTGACGGCGACGCGGATCTCGGTCGGCAAGAATGGACTCGTGCCGCCGATGTGAGGCAGCGGCGATTCGGACGGCGGCATCAATGCCGACCGATGTGGGCAATCGCGCTGCTCGTGTGCTAGTCAGATTCACCACCAAGACACGAAGGCACAAAGAAATACCTCTTCGTTTCTTTGTGGTGCGTCTGCTCGATGCAACCCCGCAACGGTCCGCAAGACGTGACACGATTGGTATCGCGGCGTGAGACGCACTAAGCTGGCGCGCCGCGATGCCCCGGGAGCACACCAGGGCCCGGCTTGAGGAAACGAAAGGACGCACGCACATGCGCTGGGCACGCTTCGCACTGAACGGCACGCCGACCTATGGGGTGGTGGAAGGCGACACGGTCATCCCGGTGCGCGGCTCGCCGTTCGATGGCTGGGAACGCACGCCGGCACGGCTGCCCTTCGCGGAGGTAAAGCTGCTGGTGCCGGTGGTGCCACCCACCTTCTACGCCTGCGGCATGAACTACCCGGAGCACGTGCGCGAGGTCGCCGAAAAGATCGGCCAGAAGCCGAACCTGCCGACCCAGCCCGACATCGGTTACCGCGCCAACAACGCGCTGATCGCCCACGGCGAGACCATCGTCATCCCGAAGGACGCCACCGACCAGGTGCAGTACGAAGGCGAACTGGTCGCCGTGATCGGCCGCAAGTGCACGCACCTGACGCGGGACAATGCGCTGACCGCGGTGATGGGCTGGACCATCGGCAACGACGTGTCCGAGCGCACCTGGCAGAAGAGCGACCGCACGATGTGGCGCTCGAAGAACACCGACACGTTCAAGCCGATGGGGCCGTGGATCGAGACCGACGTGGACCTGGAAAGCCTGGTCACGAAGATCCGGCTGAACGGCAAGCAACTCATCGAGTTCCACACCAACCACATGGTGTTCGGCGTGGTGGATTACCTGGTGGCGATGACGCGCTACCTGACGCTGTATCCCGGCGACATGGTGTGGATGGGCACCGAAGGCGCCACGCAGAACATGCAGCACGGCGACACTATTGAAGTGGAAATCAACCAGATCGGGACGCTGCGCAATCCGGTGGTGCGGGAGGCGTAGGGGCCGCATAGCGCGGCGGCCTCCCTCGCAACCGCCGATTGTCGAAATCACCCCCAGCACACCGCCAAACCTTTCAATCCCATTGCGTTTCCGCCGGATAACTGGTCAGACTGCCCCGGACCGAGCAACTCCGGAGCGCGTCCATGCCAGCCGTCGAGGAGTTTCACGAAGAGCAGACCGTCACCTTCCGCGCACCCGCCGGCTGGGGCACCGAGACGCGCGCCGACGAACCCGTCCATTTTCTGCTGCTTCTCGAAGATAATATGCCGCCCCGGCGGCTCCCGCTGCCCTCCCTGCCGGCGACGATCGGCCGCACCGCCCCCGCCGACGTGATCCTGGAAGGCGGCACGGTGTCCCGCCGCCATTGCCGCCTGGAACTTGCCGGCGACCGCCTGCTGATCAGCGATCTCGGCTCCACCAACGGCACCTTCGTCAACGGCCAACCCGTCACATCTGCCATTGCGTTGCAGGACGGCGCCCTGATCGCCGTTGGCGCCCACCGGTTGCGCTACCACCGCCGCAGCATTGACGAGACCGCCGAAGCCGACGCGATCGAGCGCGAGTTGCAGGACGCCGCCGACTACGTCGCCTCCATCCTGCCGCCGCCGCTGACCGAAGGCCCGGTCCTCGCCGAGTGGTTCTTCCAGCCCTGCGCGCGGCTCGGCGGTGACGCGTTCGGCTACCAGATGCTCGACCGGCAGCATTTCGCCGCGTTCGTGCTGGACGTCGCGGGGCATGGCACCGCGGCGGCGCTGCACTCCGTCTCCGTAGTCAACGTGCTGCGCCAGCGGATGCTGCCGGACGTCGATTTCCGCGATCCGGCCGCGGTGGTTCGCAGCCTCAACCGCATGTTCCCGATGGAGCAGCACAATGCGCTGTTCTTCACCATCTGGTATGGCGTGTATGACGTTGAGCAACGCACGCTGACCTTTGCGACCGGCGGCCATCACCCCGCCTGGCTGCTGCCGCCGCCGCCGTTGCAGCCGGTGGCGCTGGGCACCCGCAATCCGTCCATCGGCATCGTGCCGGACCGCGAGGTCGCCGCCGCGCGCGTCAACATTCCACCCGGCAGCGCGCTGCACCTGTTCAGCGACGGCGTGTTCGAAATCGTCGACCGGGACGAGCATCAATGGAGCATCGAGCATGTGCTGGCGTTGCTGCCGGGCGCATCGGGTCCTGGCGGGCCGCGGCTGCTGTATGAGCAAGTGCGCGCCGCCGCGCGGGCGGGACCGCTGGAAGACGACTTCTCCGCCCTGTTGCTGCGCTTCCCCTGAGGAGGTTCAAGATGAGCTACGCTAGAGGCAGCGGCGGAGGGGTGATACCGGTGAGCATAGGACCGCGGCTGCTGATCGACACGGAGGAGGTCGCGCCCGGCGTTACCAAGGTGAACCTGCGCGGGCGGCTCGACGCGAATGGCGTGCAGACGATCAGCGCCACGTTCGAGCGCGTGGCCCGGACCCAGTTGCAACTCATCGTCGATCTGTCGCGTGTGAGCTTTATCGCCTCGACCGGACTACGCACGCTGATCAGCGCCGCGCGCACGGTGGCATCGCGCGACGGACGCATGGTGTTCCTCGGGCCGGAGGCGTCGGTGGAATCCGTGCTGATCACCAGCGGCACCGATGCGGTCGTGCCGATCTGCCAGGACCTGGTGGAGGCGATCTGCGCCGTCAGCATGGGCGGCAGCGACGATGACGCGTTTCCGACGACCAGCCTGTCGTTCTCGTTGCAGGTCGATCGCAGCATGCGCGGCGTCGCGCGCGTCGGTGCCTGGGTGGACGAACTCGCCATCCTGCTCAACCTGTCGCACCGCACCGAATACGCGTTGCGGCTATGTCTGGAGGAGGCGGTTACCAACATCGTCAGCCACGCCAAGCCGGTGCCGGGGGTGGATGGCGAGAAGGTCGACCTGCGCATGATCGCCGAGCCAGGCCAGCTCTGCCTGACGCTGCGGGACCAATGCGAAGAGTACAACCCGTTGCAGAGCGGCAGTGTCGGCGCAACGCAGGATGTGTCCGGCGAGGGCGGCCTCGGCATCGGCCTGTTGCGTCAGAACGCGCGCGATGTCACCTGGTCGCGGGTCGGCCCGGCCAACCGGTTGATGCTGACCATCCCACGTTGAGGAGCGGCAGACGATGCGTATGGAAACCGAAGAGGTGGCGCCTGGGGTTACCAAGGCGAACCTGACCGGGCGGCTGGACATCGGCGGGTCGCAGGAGATCGACCTGGCATTCAACGCACTCGCCGGTTCGCAGCGGGCGCTGATCGTCGATCTCTCGCAGGTGGACTTCATCGCTTCGCTGGGCCTGCGGCTGCTGATCGTCGGCGCGCGGACGGTGCAGCGGAAGGGCGGCCGGATGATCCTGTTTCGGCCGCCGATCGCCGTTGAGTCGGTGCTGGTCAGCAGCGGCACCGACAACGTGGTGCCGATCCTGCGCAATCTCGACGAAGCAATCCATGCCGTCAGCGGCTGACGCCGGCAACACGTTCACGCTGCGGATCGAGCGCAGCATGGCGGGGTTGGCGCAGTTGGGCGGCTGGGTGGACACGGTTGCCGCCGCACTGGGCCTGGACGAAGCGGCCGACTACGCGCTGCGGCTCTGCCTGGAGGAAGCGGCGGCCAACGTGGTGATGCACGGAACCGCGGACGCGGATGCCGACGCGGGTTTCGTTGTGATGCGCGTCGAGCCGGCACCGGATGTGCTGCGCGTCACCGTCGAGGATTGTTGCGGCGCGTTCGATCCGTTGCACGTGCCGGCGCCGGCGCCGCCCACGAATTTAGAGGAGGCGCGCGTGGGCGGGCTGGGCATTCACCTGATGCGACAATATGCGCGCGCGATCAGCTACGAACGCGCCGGCGACACCAACCGGCTGACACTGACAATCGGACGCTAATTCCTCTCCCGCGAAGTGGGAGAGGGTAGGGTGAGGGTGATGCGTGCGCCCCGCTGCACCCTCACCCTGCCCTCTCCCGCTACCGCGGGAGAGGGAGCCGACCGCCTCACTCCGCCGCGGCTGCCCGCGTTTCTCCGCCAATCGCCCCGGACGCGCGGATCTCGGCAATCTTCGTAGCGTCCCAGCGCAGCACGTCACGCAGAATTTCTTCGGTATGCTCGCCAAGCAGTGGTGAGCGCTTTACCTCGGAAATGCTGTCCGACATCTTGATCGGATTGCCGACTGTCAGGTACTTGCCGCGCGTCGGATGGTCCACCTCCACCACCGTCCCCGTATCGCGCAGCGATTGGTCCTCGGCGATTTCCTTCATCGACAGGATCGGCCCGCACGGAATGTCGTGCTGGTTCAGAATATCCATGGCCTCGAATTTCGTCTTGGTCATGGTCCACTGTTCAATCGTAGCGAATATCTGCTTCAGCTTCGGCAGGCGGGCGGGCGGCTTGGCATAGCCGGGATCGGTCTTCCATTCCGGCTTGCCGATAACGTCGCAGATCGGCTCCCAAACCGGTGCCTGCATGATGAAGTAGATATAGGCATTGGGATCGGTCTCCCAGCCCTTGCATTTCAGGATCCAGCCGGGCTGCCCACCGCCGGAGGCATTGCCCGCACGTGGCACCGCTTCGCCGAACTCGCCATCGGGATACTGGGGATATTCCGTCAGCGGCCCGTGCGCCAGGCGCTGCTGGTCGCGCAGCTTGACGCGGCACAGGTTCAGCACGCCGTCCTGCATCGCCACCAGCACCTTCTGCCCCTGGCCGGTCGTGTTGCGCTGATACAACGCGGCGACAATGCCAAGGGCCAGGTGCAACCCGGTGCCGGAATCGCCGATCTGCGCGCCGGTGACCAGCGGCGGACCGTCATCGAAACCGGTGGTGGACGCGGAGCCGCCGGCGCACTGCGCGACGTTCTCATACACCTTGCAGTCTTCGTATGGGCCGGGGCCGAAGCCCTTCACCGAGGCAAGGATCATGCGCGGGTTCAGCGCGTGAACGCGCTCCCAGGTGAAGCCCATGCGGTCCAGCGCGCCCGGAGCGAAATTCTCCACCATGACGTCGCACGTCTTTACCAATCCTTCGAGGATTTCCTTGCCCTTGGGATTGCGCGCGTCGATGGTGATCGAGCGCTTGTTGTGGTTCAGCATGGTGAAATACAGGCTGTCCACCTTGGGAATATCCTGCAACTGCCCACGGGTGATGTCACCGACGCCCGGGCGTTCCACCTTGATCACGTCGGCGCCGAACCAGGCAAGCAACTGCGTGCAGGTCGGCCCCGACTGCACGTGGGTGAAGTCAAGAATGCGAACGCCGTCGAGTGCTTTAGACATCTTATGCTCCTGCCTGCTTCGTCCCCGCGTTCTTCGACAGGGCGCTTTTCGGGTTGAGATTGCCGATATTGCCACTCTCGCTGCCCGCCGCCGGGTCGATCACCGCGTTGATGAGCGTGGGCTTTCCGGAGTCCATGGCCGCGTCGACGGCGCGCTTCAGCTCGTCCGGCGTGGTCGCATTGACGCCAACCCCGCCGAACCCCTCGATCATCCTGTCGTAGCGGGCGCCCTTGACGAACGCGGTGGTGGCTGCGTCGGTGCCGCCGCCCGGATTGACACCATCGCCGCGATAGATGCCGTCGTTGTTGAACACGACGACGCAGACCGGCAGGTTGTAGCGGCAGATCGTCTCCACCTCCATGCCGGAGAAGCCGAACGCGCTGTCGCCCTCGATGGCGAGTACCGGCTTGCCGGTCTCGATCGCCGCGCCGATGGCAAAGCCCATGCCGATGCCCATCACGCCCCAGGTGCCGACATCGAGGCGCTTGCGCGGCTGATACATGTCGATCACGCCGCGGGCCTGGTCGAGTGTGTTGGCACCCTCGTTCACCAGGATCGCGTCCGGCCGCTCCTTGATCACGTCGCGCAGCACGCGCAGCGCGGAGTGGTAGTCCATCGGGATCGAGTTCTTGCCGAGCCGGGACGCCATCCTGGCGATGTTGGTTTCTTTCTTTGCGTTGATCGCCTCGGTCCACGCCGCCGGCGGCTGCTTCCAGTCGTCGCCCATGCCGCGTAGCAGTGCGGCCACGCAGGAGCCGATATCGCCCACCAGCGGTGCGGCGATCTCCACGTTGCTGTCCATCTCGCGCGGCTCGATGTCGATATGGATGAACTGCTTCGAGCCCGGCGGCCCCCACTGCTTGCCTTTGCCGTGACTGAGCAACCAGTTGAGCCGCGCGCCGATCATCAGCACGACGTCGCTGTCGCTCAGCACGGTCGAGCGTGCGGCGGCGGCACATTGCGGATGCGTGTCGGGCAGCAGGCCCTTGGCCATGCTCATCGGAATGTAGGGAATGCCGCTCTTCTCGACCAGGGCTCGGATGTCGGCGTCGGCCTGCGCATAGGCGGCGCCCTTGCCAAGGATGATCAACGGACGCCTGGCGCCACGCAGCGCGTCGAGCGCACGCTCGACGGCGGCGGGCGCCGGGAGCTGGGCCGGTGCCGGGTCGATCACCTTGACGAGCGAGCGGCGTGCGGCCTCGACCTGCATCACCTGGCCGAACAGTTTTGCGGGCAGATCGAGATACACACCGCCCGGCCGGCCCGAAACCGCCGCGCGGATGGCGCGCGCAATGCCGATGCCGATATCGGCCGCATGCAGCACCCGGAACGCCGCCTTGCACAGCGTCTTGGCAACGGCGAGCTGGTCCATCTCCTCGTAGTCGCCCTGCTGCAAGTCGACGACCTCGCGTTCGGACGAGCCGCTGATCAGGATCATCGGAAAGCAGTTCGTCGTCGCATTGGCGAGCGCGACCAGGCCGTTCAGGAAGCCCGGCGCCGAGACCGTCAGGCACACGCCCGGCGACTTGGTCAGGAAGCCTGCGATCGCCGCCGCATTGCCAGCGTTTTGCTCGTGCCGGAACGAGATCACCCGCATCCCCGCGGCCTGCGCCAGGCGGCCCAGATCGGTGATCGGGATGCCCGGGACGCCATAGATCGTCTTGATGCCGTTCAGCTTCAGCGCGTCGATGACCAGGTGGAACCCGTCCGTCAGTTCGGCTTCGGGTTCGCCGGCATTCTGCTCAAGTACTGCGGACATATGCGTTCCTCCTTCGGGTTATAAAACCTCTCCCGCTACGCGGGAGAGGTCGCGGAGCGA
>JBEKNT010000328.1:0-7989 GCA_049522565.1 Acetobacteraceae bacterium | reverse complement strand
GATGGCGTAGTTGCGGACCGCGGACATCAGACCCCTCGCGCGATGACGATGTTGGCGAGGTCCACCATGCGGCAGGCATAGCCGACCTCGTTGTCGTACCAGGCATAGACCTTGAGCAATGTGTCGTCGGTGACCATGGTGCTGGGGCCATCGACGATGGCGCTGCGCGGGTCGTTGGCGTAATCGGCCGAGACCAGCGGACGCGCTTCGAATCCGAGGATGCCGGCGAGTGGCCCGGCCGCCGCGTTGCGGAACAGATCGTTGATCGCATCCGCCGCGACCGGCCGCGCCATCTCGAACACGCAATCGGTGAGGCTCGCGTTCAGCACCGGCGCGCGCACCGCGTGGCCATTCAGCTTGCCTTTGAGTTCCGGGTAGATCAGCGCGATGGCGGTCGCGCTGCCCGTCGTGGTGGGCGACAGCGACAGCATCGCGGAGCGCGCGCGGCGCAGATCCTTGTGCGGCGCATCGACCACCACATTGGTGTTGGTCGGATCGTGGATCGTGGTGATCTGGCCGTGGCGGATGCCGACTGCCTCGTGCAGCACCTTGACCACCGGCGCGAGGCAGTTGGTGGTGCAGGATGCCGCGGTCAGCAGCCGGTGCTCCCGCGGCTCATAGAGATGGTCATTGACGCCGACCACGATATTGAGCGCGCCGCCCTCCTTCACCGGCGCCGCGACGATCACCCGCTTCACGCCCCGCGCGAAATACCCTGCCAACTGCTCCGATTTCAGAAATTTGCCCGTGCATTCGAGTACGATGTCGCAGCCGAGATCGCCCCAGGCGACGCCATCGGCCGTCGGTGCGGCGGTGAAGCCGATGCGCCGGTTGGCGACAACGATCGCACGATCGTCCTCCGCGCCGAAGCTCTGACGCCAGCGGCCGTGGATGCTGTCGAACTCCAGCAGATGGGCGGTGGTGGCCGCGCCGCCCTTCACCTCGTTCACGTGCACGATGTCGAGGCGGTTGTCCGCGCGGGGGTCGTCGGCGGGCCGGTACGTGCCGCCCATCGCGGCGCGCAACGCGAGGCGGCCAATCCGGCCCATGCCGTTGATGCCGACGCGCATTGTCAGCGTACTCCCGCCGGCACGCGTGGTCCGCCGCCAATCTCGTCAAGCCGGGCCTTCATCGCCAGACGATCGAGCGAAGCGAAGGGCAGCGCGGTAAAGATTTCGATCCGTCGCCGCAGGCTGGCGTAGAGCTCATTCAGCAGCGACGAGCGTTCGACCGCGCTGCCGGTGAACTTGCCCGGGTCAGGCAGTGGCCAGGCGCCGGTGACCGCGAGGTTGCCGAAGTCGGGGCAAACGGGGCCGTCCAACGTGTCACACAGCGTGATGACGAAATCCATTTGCGGCGCGCTTGGGCCGGTGAACTCATGCCAGGACTTGCTGCGCAGACCGTCGGTGTCGTGGCCGAAGGCGCGGAGCTTGGCGATCACCTCGGGATTGGGTTGGGCGATCGGGTCGGAACCCGCCGACCAGGCGCGAAACCGCGCGCCGCCGAGCTTTTGCAGAATCGCTTCTGCCATGACCGAGCGGGCCGAGTTGTGCGTGCACAGGAACAGCACGTTGAAGGCCGGGGTCATGCCAAGGTCCTCGTCGGGCAAGGGGGGCAGCAGGCGCGCGATGTCGCCGCACAGTTCGGGATGGCCGCCGCAACAGGTCTCGGTCAGGAAGGCGAGCACCTGCCGCAGGCCGGCGATCCGCACGGCATGGATGATCTGGCGTCCCTGGCGCGTCGATTGCGTCAGGCCGGCGCGTTCGAGCGCAGCCAGATGGAACGAGGTGGTGGAGGCCGGCAGACCCAGGCGGGCGGCGAGGTCTCCCGCCGCCAGCCCGCTCGCCCCCTCGGCCAACAACAGGCGCAGCAGGTTGAGCCGCGTATCCACCGAGAGGGCAGCGAATGCGGCGGCGGCTTCCGATGATTCCATGTTTCCAGTTTGACAGAAGTATAGATCCGGCGCAAGCCCTTCGCGCGATGCCGGGGTTTCGCGAGCGCGCTCGATACGGCGGCGTACCGCCATTCCGACGGTGCCGTTGCGGGATTTATGGCGTCCGCCGGTCCTACCGCTCGTTCGTTGCGGCCCGGTAGGGCGCCGCGGTGGTCACGGCGAACAGCGCCAGGAAGGCGGCACTCATAAGCGTGCCCGATAGCAGCAATGCGAAGAGCGGCCCACCCCGGTCGAGGATGATGCCAAACAACAAAGGCGCACCCCCTTGCAGAATCCGGGCAGGTGCCGAAAGAAATCCCGTGCGCAGTCCGTAACCGGCCGGACCAAACAGAGCCAGCGGCAACGTCCCGCGCGCAATCGTCAGCATGCCGTTGCCGGCGCCATGCAACAGGACGAACGGAATCGCCGCGACCGGTCCGCAGATCGCCAGCAGGATCGCACCGATCGGATGCAGGCCAGTCGCGAGGCGTGCCGCTATCATGGGCGACAGCCGGCGCAGCAGGCCGAATTCGATCAGGCGTGCCGCGACCTGGGCCGGGCCGACCAATGCGGCGGCAGTGATGGCGGCCGTCGGCGTTGCCCCCATCGCCTGCAACAGCCGTGGCAGGTGGGCGGCCATCGCTGTCGTGACAAACCAGGTGGCGCCGAACACGCCGGCGAGGACAACCATCGTCCATGGCACGCCGGCTGGCGCGGCATGCGCCGGCGCCACCTCCGGGGCATGCGGCACGGCATTCGGGATGAGGAGCCGGTTCATCGGCAATCCGATGACGAGATGCAGCGTCGCCCAGGCCAGACACGCACCCCGCCAGCCGAAATGGTCGATGAAAAGCGCACTTGTCGGCCAGCCGACCGTGCTGGCGAAGCCGGCAAATAACGTGATGCCGGTGATCGCGTTGCGCGCGTCGCGGCCATAGAGGCCGGCGGCAGTGGCAAATGCCGCCTCATAGAGTCCGAAGCCCATGCCAATGCCAAGCAGCGCCCAGGCGGCGGCGAGGCCCGCCAAATTGGCGGCCAGCGCCAGCAGCACCAGCCCAGCGGCAAACACCAGATTGGTCGCCGCCAGCACGTCGCGGCCGCCGTAGCGATCGATCATCCGGCCCGCGAGCGGTCCAAGCAGGCCGGACAGCAGCAAAGCGGCGGAAAAGGCGCCGAAGAACCAGGCGCGCGGCAGATGCAGCGCGGCTGCCACCGGATCAGCGAAGACCGCCGTCAAATAATAGGTCGAACTCCAGGCGAGCGTCTGCGTGATGCCAAGAGTGGACACGACAACGCTGCGCCGCGCGGTGAGGGCGGCCAGCGTCATGCGCGTTCACCATGCACGGCTCTATGTGCAGCAACTGGTTGGGCAACACGCGGCCTCGCCGCCGGAACCCGGCTTGCGGCCCTCGATGATGGCTGAGGCCACATAGTTCTCGATGCCGCGCCCGGGCGCCCAGGTCGCGATCAGCTCCCGGCTTTCCGGCTTCACAGTGATGCGGATGTCGGTGAACCCCGCCGTGGCCAGCCAGGTCTCGATCTGCGAAGGCGCTGCCGCCCCGACGATACAGCCACAGATCAGGGCGCGGTCGGCCGCCAGAACGGACGGCAGGGGCTGGACATTCACGACGTCGGAAATCGCCAGGCGGCCGTTCGGCTTCAACACGCGGAACGCTTCGCGGAAAACCTGCGCCTTGTCGGGCACCAGATTGACGACGCAATTCGAGATGATCACGTCGGCGGTGTTGTCGGCGATCGGCAGGTGCTCGATTTCCCCCAGGCGGAATTCCACATTGGCCGCGGCGACCTTGGCGGCATTCTCCCGGGCCCTCGTCAGCATCTCATGCGTCATATCGACGCCGATCACCCGTCCGCCGGCACCAACCTGCCTGGCCGCCAGCAGGCAGTCGAAGCCGGCCCCGCTGCCGAGATCGACGACCACCTCGCCAGATTTCATTGCCGCGATGGCCTGAGGATTGCCGCAGCCCAGTCCAAGGTTCGCGCCGTCCGGCACCGCAGCCAGGTCCTCGGCGGAGTAGCCCATCTCCCGCGCCTTGCCCAGCACGGTCGATGCCGTGGCCGGGTCGCAGCAGGATGCGCCGGTCGGCGCACAGCATTGGGAGACGGTGCCCGCGGCAATGCCGCCATAGCGGACGCGCACCATTTCCTTGATCTCGGCAGTTTCGAACAGCTTGTCCGACATGGCTCAGGCGCTCCTTGTTTGCAGCCGGGCGGGTTTGGCGTCGGCCTCCGGCTGACAGAGTGGCAGACACTGGCTTGCAGGGCGGCCGCAGCAGTTCTCCGTGAGGTAGAACAGCAACGCATTCATGGTGGGATACTCGGCCGCGTAGATCAGCGATCGGCCGTTGCGCGTGACCGTCGCGAGCCCCGCGTTCTTGAGTTCCTTCAAATGGAAGGCGAGGGTCGCGGAAGGCAGGCCGAGTTGCTCGCCGATCTGGCCGGCGGGCAGGCCTTCGGGTCCGGTCTGGACCAGCAGGCGGTAGATATCGAGGCGGGATTCCTGGGCGAGCGCAGCCAAAGCGGCCAGGACGGCTGTCTTTTCCATAATTCTGGAGATATCGAGATTTTTCGGCCGCGTCAAGGGCGGCGGTGTGGCGAACCGCGGCTCCGCCGTGGGACGGATCGCCGCACCGGGGATGCCGGGTGAGAGGGCGGCCGCGGAATGGACGCAGCCACGTGCGGCTCGCCGCCCTCACGCGACGCTTTCGCGGCGACCTCTCCCGCGCTGCGGGAGAGGTTTTTGTGCCGGGCTACTTGATGCCGGTGATCGATGCGGTCACCGCGCGCGGATCGCGCGTCGGCCAGCGGCCGGCATCCACTTGCGCCAGGAACCCGCTGACCAGCCGGTTGAACTCGTCCGGGTCCTCGATGTTGATCGCGTGACCACAATTCGGCATCACCGCCAGCGCCGCGGTGGAGATGTGCTGCTTCATCAGGATGCCGGGCGCCAGACACGGCCAGTCCTCATCCCCGGTCAGCACCAGCGTCGGCACGGTCAGGGCCTGCATCTGATCTACCAATTCGTACAGCGACGGCCGCTCCCGCTGCACGCCCAACTGCGTGTTGCGCGCACCCAGCGCCGAATGCTCTGCCAACTGCGCCTTGAACTCGGCAAACCCGCGCGGGTCCTTGTTCTCGAACTGCACGCGGGTCGGGCCGTAGGCGTATTTCTCGGCGAAGGTTGGAATCCCCTGGGTGGCGATGAAGTCGGCGATGGCCTCGGCCTCGGCGCGGAACCGGACGCGCTGATCCGGCTCGGCGCCATAGCCGCACCCCGCCACCACCAGCGAGCGCGCCCGTGCCGCATGGCGGAAGCCGAAATGCAGCGTCGCGAAGCCGCCCATCGACAGTCCGACCACATGCGCCTTGTCGATCCGCAGATGGTCGAGCACGGCGCCGATGTCGTCGGCCGCGCGGAACTGCGAATACTTCGCCACGTCCCCCGGCACGTCGGACGGCGGATAGCCTCGCGCGGCGTAGGTGATGGCGCGGTAGCGCTGGCCAAAATGCCGCATCTGCGGCTCCCAGCTTCGATGGTCGCCGGCGTATTCGTGCACGAAGATCACCGAAATACCGGAGCCGGACTCCTCGTAATACAGGCGCACTCCGTCGTCGGCGGTGGCGTGTGGCATGGTGTTTCCCTTCCCCAGGTTTCAATCGAGCGGCGGCAGATTCTCCGCGACCACATCTGCTGCAAGGCTGTTGTCCACCGCCACGTCGAACGGCGTACCGGGCGACACGAACCCACCGGATACCAGCCCGGACAGCAAGCGGTCATAGCCGGTGCGCGGCAGCACCGGATCTGCGCCCCAGATACCGAGCGCCTTGTAGCGGGCGCAGGCGGCGGCCAGCAGCGGCGGCGGCACGTCCGGGAAGAAACCGGCAATCGCATCGGCGATCGCCGCGCCGTCCGCCCGCGCCACCCATTTCAAGGTGCGGTCGATCGCGCGCACCATGCCATGCAGTTCCTCCCGCCGGTCCCGCAGCAAAGCACGCCGCGTATAGAACGTCGTGTAGCTGGTCGGCCCGCGCCGCGCGGCGGCATACCAGACGTTCCCCCCGCCATCCGCCTCCAGCGCCGCGGCGAACGGCTCGAACACCTGCACCACGTCGAGGTCGCCGCGCAGCAGCGCCGCAACGTTGTCTGCCATGGAACGGTCTGACACCCGATCGATGCGCGCCGGCGCCATGCCGGCGCGGCGCAGATCCTCTTGCAGGCACATCCACGGCGTCGGCACCTCGCTGACAGTGCCGAAACGCAGGCCCAACAGGTCGCGCAGAGAAAAATCCGGCCGTGGCGCGCGACCGAGCAGGAGGAACGGATCGCGCGTGACGACTTCGGCGAAATGCACCAGGTCGCAGTCCGGCGTCCGGGCATAGGCCTGCATGACCCGCATCGGGCCGCCCCAGCAAACATCGGCCGTGCCATCCAGGACGCCGAGCGCCGCACGGCCAGGCGTGGGCGCACTGGCGAAGCGCACCGTCACACCCTCCGCCGCGTAGGCCTGGCGCGCCAGGGCGACATAGAACGGCGCGTAGAAAATGCCGCGCAGCGATTCCTGGAGCGTGATCGCCATCCGGGTCCCCCCATCAGTCATGCTGGAAATCCTGGTCGGAAATATCCACCGGCGGCGCCTGGTCTGGAAGGTCTGGCGGAATCGCCAGCGTCCTGAGCGTCGAAAGCTCGGCGAATGCGGCGAAGCGCTGCGCGCGCATGCCGGCCGCGAAGCTGTTGCAGGCGCGGCTCCATAACTCGCCAATGGCGTAGTCCGGCCGATAGGCGCCGCCTGGCAATCCATCGACAACCGCGTCGCCGCCCGGCGCCAGGTACACCGCCGCCGCCGTGATGCCGTTGCGATCGCGCAGCTTGACCACCAACGGCTGGCCGCTGTGGTTCTCGATCGTCATCTGCCCGGGGCCGTCACCATTGCGGGCCAGGATTTCGCCGTTGGCCGGCGGCGGTCCGGCGTTATAGGTGCAATAAGCCTGCTGCGCCGCCGTCACGTTGCCGGGCTGAAGGCGCGCGGCATCGATGAAGCCGGTCGTGGTGGCGGTCAGGCGGATCTCCACCAAGCCGTGGTCGCGCAGGACGCGCACCGCCTGCACCGCGCTGAAGGGCGGCAACTGCCCGATCGGGACGAAGGTATCACGCGGCTGGTCATAGCGCAGGACCAGCGCCGGGCTGCCCGACGGAATCACGTACACGTTCGGGATGCCGATCAGCCGCACGGGACGCGATGGCGCCGGCGGCACTTGCGGCGCCACGGTGGGTGCGGTTGCCGGTACTTCCACCGTTCGGTCGGCCGAGGGTGGTGCGTTCAGGTGCAGTACCGCCTCCCCGGCCGCGAACACTACGACGATGACGAGGCCCGCCCATACCGCGAGAGGCAGGTCGGCCAGGCGGGGCCCACGCGTCTTGGGGGCAGGCGGTCGCGGCGGCGGCACAGGATGGATTTCTTCGCCGGCATCGGACACCACCGCCGACCGCAACCGATCGAGGCTGCGCGCCGCCCGGTCGTACGCGGCGCGGCGCAACGGGTCGGCCAGGACGTCGTAGGCCTCCTTGACCGCCATGAACGCGGCGGCACTGCCGGTGCCTGGAATGTCCGGATGCAGCAGCCGCGCCTTGCGGCGATACGCCGCATGGATCGCCTCGGGGGGCGCGTTCCAGTCGAGGTCCAGCCGTTCGTAGTAGCCCTGCGGATCGTGGTTCATCTGGCGGGGGAGCATAGCAAGCCTCGGGGCGATCGCCCGCACGAAGAAAGATCAGGGCTCTGCCCTGAAACCCGCCCGGGGGCTTTGCCCCCGGGACCCCCAGCAAAGGCGTAGCCTTTGCAATCCATCCGTTTGGCTGGGTGGACGGGAGGGGCTCTGCGTCGCGGCTGGCTGTCCGGCCGGGCGACGGCACGGTATCCGCCGCGGCCAGTGTCATGCGCACCCAACCGCGCACTTTCGAGTCCAGCGACGCGGCTCGGCCGATCGCCCAGTCCTTCAGGCCCGTGCGGCCAAAAGCACCGCGTTCAGTCCGCCAAAGG
>JBEKNT010000327.1:0-7990 GCA_049522565.1 Acetobacteraceae bacterium | reverse complement strand
TCGACCGCGGTGGTGAGGCGGCGTTGGCGGTATTCCGGCTGGTCGAGGACGGGCGGCGGCAGGGAATTGCCGATTTGGACGTAATATTCGTGTTTGGCGGTGGCGGAGAGGGCGGACATGGATGGAGCTCTCGGTGGTTAGTGGGACAGACCGTTAGTGACAATATAACTAACTGTCTAACACGTTCAAGTGGCTCGGCGCGGCGGCGCGGCGATTTTGCCTTGGTTCAGCGTGCGCGGGGACGCCACTATCGCAACGGCGTCACATCGGCAGCTTCACCAGGGCCCTCAGCCCGTAGCCGATCAGGAACGACAGACCGGCCGCGCTCATGCCGATCGCCAGCGTCTCCAACCCGGACCTCGCCCAGCCCGCCAGCGACCAGCGGCTCTTCGCCGCGCCGATAGCGAAGAACACCAGGCCCGTCGCGACCACGCACCAGGCAAGGCTGTATGCGAAAAGGTAGCTGACCAGCGGCACCAGGCCGCACAGCACAAACGCGGCAGCCGTATTGAGCGCGGCCAGGATGGGCGATTTGACCGCCGGCGACAGGCCATATTCCTCGACCGCCATGGTCCTCGCCCAGCGGTCTTCGTCCGACGTGATGACATCGACGATGCGCTCCAGCTCGGCACCGGAGAAGCCCTTCAGGGCAAAGATCTGCCGGATCTCTTCGCGCTCGCCGTCCGGCTCAAGTGCGATGTGCTTTCGTTCGATGGCGAGCAATCGTTGATAGTCGTCCACCTCCGCCTTGGTGGCGCTGTAGTTGCCCGCGCCCATGGCAAATCCGTCGGCGACAAGGTTGGCCAGGCCGAGCACCAGCACGACCGTGCCGGGCAGGTTGGCACCGACCACTCCGGCGACGATCGCAAACGTCGTGATCGTTCCATCGATCCCGCCATAAACCCAATCCCGCAGATAGTTGCCTTGCGCGTCTCGGGCGAGACGCTGCTGGATCTCTTCTCTGGCGTGGCTGTGCTCCAGCCTTGTGCGCGATGCAGCAGCGTCGTCTTGCATAACCGCCTGTCCGCTTGAGATGATGGCTCAGACCGGTCGCTGTGCGACGGCGGCGTCCTGCTGCGGAACGATGTTGCATGGCGGGGCCGCGTGCTCCAGTGCCTCCCACCATGCGATTTCCGCCAACAGCGCCGCGCGCCGATCGTTGATCGCGGGATGCGACCGGCGATGCCGCGTCAACCATAGTTTCGAGCCGATATAGGCCGAATCCAGCGGGTTTGCCGCCAGATGCGGGTCGAGTTCCAACTCGTCGTCGGTGCCATACACCGCGTCCAGGTCGCGGTGGTCGAGCAGGTGCCAGGCCAGTATGTCGAACGCCTCGAGGCACTGCCGCGGCTCGAAACCAGCCATGCGGCAATGCACGAGGGCCCTTGCATCGGCGGCAAATTCCATCTCACGCGAATAGACCCGTCGCGCCAGTCCATTGATGGCCAGCGCGGCGAGGCGAAACGGAGCGTACGCGGCCGCGCTGACAGCCCATGCCTCGGCGTGATGCAGATGGCCAAGATCGTGGTGGGCGATCTCATGGGCGAGGGCGAAGGCGACCGGAGCGTCGGAGCGGCAACGCTCGATGAACTGCCGGGAAACATAGCAATATTGGCCCGGCAGCGTGAATGCCGTCGGCGCACTCAGCCAAAGCACCTCGCCCGTCATCGGTGGTTCGGGGATGCGAACCGCATTGAGCGCGGCCATCGCACGATCAACGCAGTCGTGCGAAAAATCCCGCGCCTTCAGGCCATAGGATCGCAGTAGCACCGCGTGCAGCCGCTCTCCCACGTGCCGCCTGGTTCGAGACATGGCCAAAGGCATCCTCAGTCGCCTGCATCGAGACTATGCGGAACGTTTGATTGCGAGCAACTTTCCAGGCGTACCGCGACCAACGATCCGTCACGCAGCGATGGCCCTCGCAAGACCACTCACGGGGGTTCAGTGCGCCAGCCGCGCTGCGAGCGAAAGGCGCTCAGCGATGGCCAACAGGCGCTTGTCGCGCGTCCAAAGAAGTGTGTCCGGGGTCAGCCGTGCGGCGGTCAGTAGATGAGCATCGACATAACCTGTTCCCAGCCCGAACAGGGGCTGCCGCTCGATGAGGAGCATGACTTCGCTGTCGTGGGCCATGCTCGCGCTCGGCAGACGGCGCAGCCAACCCAATATGGCATCGCGCTGGTGCAAGCTACCCAATGCCAGTTCGCCGATGACGAACGGATGCGAGAGCACCTTCCCCTCGCCGAGCAACTCAACCAGGACCTCGTCACGCCGACGCAGATGGTCGATCCAGACGGAGGTATCGACAAGGATCACGCGGCTTTCGATCTCCGCCGGGGCGCCTTGCGTAGGTCGGGTTCGCTGCCTCCCAATCGGGCCAAACGCCGCGCGGCCTCGCGTTCGATCAGTGCCGTCAGCGCAGCGCGCACCAAGGCCGACTTCT
Source organism: Acetobacteraceae bacterium (assembly GCA_049522565.1). Taxonomy (GTDB): domain Bacteria; phylum Pseudomonadota; class Alphaproteobacteria; order Acetobacterales; family Acetobacteraceae; genus JASHVB01. The sequence continues at coordinate 5,550 of JBEKNT010000327.1, read as the reverse complement.
CCTTGATCCCGGTGAGGTTCTGCGCCTCGGCAACCAATTCGTCGTCGAGCACGATGGTGGTGCGCACGGCGGCACTTCTCCGACAATCAGGCATCATTTTCAGCATACATCGATGTCCGGGCCAATGCCTGCCTGATGTCGCGGCGTTCCCCGGCAACCGGCACGGCGGGGCGATCACAACCCGCCACACCACGAGGTCAGGGCGCTCCCACGGCCACGTTTTGTGTCTCGGTCGCTTTGTGGTGAAGCTATCCCGTCTCGCGACCATCCAGGAGGAACCCGCCCATGACGACCGTCAACGCCACCATCGCCTCGCCCCGCCTCCTGCTGGTCGGCGGCGGCACCGTGCGCCAACTCGCCGAGGTGCTGGGCAAATTCGGCCTGTCCCGCCCGCTGGTGGTCAGCGACCCGATCATGGTCGCCACCGGCCTGATCCAACGCGCCCTGGACCCACTCGTCGCGGCCGGCATCGCCGCCAGGGTGTTCTCCGACACCGTCTCCGATCCCACCGATACGGTGATCGAGGCCGGCGTCGCCGCACTGCGGGCGGGGGGAGACTACGACTGCCTGATCGGCTTCGGCGGCGGCTCGCCGATCGACACCGCCAAGGCGATGGCGATCCTCGCCGCCGGCGGGGGGAAGATGCGCGACTACAAGGCGCCGGTCGCCGCCGACAACGGCGCGGTGCCGATCATTGCCATTCCCACCACCGCCGGCACCGGCAGCGAATGCACGCGCTTCACCGTCATCACCGACACCGAACGCGACGAGAAGATGCTGATCGCCGGCCTCGGCGCGCTGCCGCTGGCGGCGATCGTGGATTACGAACTGACCTACACGGTGCCACCACGCACCACCGCCGACACCGGCGTGGACAGCTTCACCCATGCGCTGGAGGCGTACGTGTCCAAGCGCGCCAATCCGTTCTCCGATGCACTCGCACTGTCGGCGATGGAGCTGATCGGCAAGCACATCCGCGCCGCCTATGCCGAGCCGCGCAACGCGATCGCGCGCGAGGGGATGATGCTCGGCGCCACCCAGGCGGGGTTGGCGTTCTCCAACAGCTCGGTGGCGCTGGTGCACGGCATGTCGCGACCGATCGGCGCGCACTTCCACGTGCCGCACGGGCTGTCCAACGCGATGCTGCTGCCGGCGATCACCCGCTATTCGGTGCCGGGCGCCGAGGCGCGCTACGCCGAAGCCGCGCGGCGCGTCGGCTTCGCCGCCCCGGGCGACGCCGACGGCGTGGCGGCGGCGAAGCTGGTCACCGGATTGGCAGCGCTGAACAAGGAGTTGTCGGTGCCGACGCCCTCCGATTACGGGATCAAGGAGGCCGACTGGAACGGCAAGATGGCGCTGATGGCCGAACAGGCGCTGGCGTCGGGCAGCCCCGGCAACAATCCGCGCGTGCCTGACGCGGCGGAGATCGTCGCGCTGTATCGCGAGGTGTGGACCGGCGCGCCGGCCAACGCCTGACGCGGGACTGCCAACTCAGTTTTCGGGCGCGAAAATGGTCAGCTCAATTCCGGGCGGATTGAGCACGATCGGCCCGCCGCGGATGATTCGAGTGGTAATGGTGCCCGCCGCATCCCGCTCGTGGTGAATGACGGCGCGGTTCTCGGTCTTGACGATCAGGTAATGACGCACCGACGGCAGCCGGAAATAGTCCTCCAGCTTACCGCCGGAATCCCGCTTCTGCGACGTGGGCGACACCACCTCGACCAGGATGATTGGATCGAAGATTTTGGTCGCATTGTCGTCGACCGGCGGGCCGCAGCGGACCAGTGCGTCAGGTTCGTAGAGCGTGTCGGCATCCACCTGGACGATCATGCCGTCGGGAAAAGCTTCGCACGCCAGCCCGGCGGCGCGGATCGCCTGCGCCAGCGATTCGTAAATGTGCCCCTTCATCCGGCCGTGGACGGCACGCTCGGGAGCCATCGCAACCACCTCGCCGGCGACGAGCTCGTAGTGCTCGCCTTCGGGCTGCTGCATCGCCCAGGCGATGAACTCATCCGCAGTCATTCGGGCAGGTGCTGTCGCGCTCATGATCTTCGCTACTTCGGCTGGCGGCCTGTGCCGATGCTAACCTTGGGCTCGCGCCCACCCATGCGCAAGACCGCCGGCGCGTTTCCGCCGGGCAGCCATCCCGCCGCCGCGGTCGTCAAGCGGAGCGTGTTCCTTCTATACTTCCATCGAACAGGGGAACCATCGCATCGTGATCACCCGGGCTCTCGCCAGACTGTGCTCCGGCCGGCTGCACTACGCGTGGGTGGTGCTGGTCGTCATGTTCGTGTCGATGCTCGCCGGAGTCGGCGTGCGCGCCGCGCCGGGCGTGATGATCGTGCCGCTGCAACACGCCTTCGGCTGGGACGTCGCCACCATCTCCGGCGCCGTTTCCATCAACATCGTCCTGCTCGGCGCGACCGGGCCGTTCCTCACCGGGCTGATCGACGTCATCGGCCTGAAGCGCACCATCCTTGGCTGCATGGCGATCCTGATGGCCGGCACCGGCCTGTCGATCTTCATGACCGCGCCGTGGGAGCTGTTCGTCACCTGGGGACTGATGGTCGGCATCGGCTCGGGCGCCGGCGCGGTCGGCATGGCGGCGGCGGTGGCCAACCGCTGGTTCGCGCAACGCACGGCCCTGGCGATGGGCTTGCTCACCGCGGCGAATGCGGCGGGCCAACTGGTTTTCCTGCCGTTGCTGGCGATGCTGGCGAACCGCTTCGGCTGGCAGGGCGTGGCGATCGGGGTGACCATCGCGATGGCCGTGTCGCTGCCGCTGCTGGCGATCATGCTGCCGGAATCGCCGGCCTCGGTGGGGTTGGGCGCCTACGGCTCCAGCGCGCTGTGGCAGCCGCCGCCGCATCGCGGCAATCCGTTCTCGGTGGCGTTCGCCGCCTTCGGCCGCGGCGCGCGGTCGCTCGATTTCTGGCTGCTGGTCATCAGCTTCGGCATCTGCGGCTTCTCCACCAACGGGCTGATCAACACCCACCTGATCGCCTACTGCGCCGACCACGGCATCCCGGAGGTGCACGGCGCCAGCATCCTGGCGGTGATCGGCGTGTTCAGCCTGATCGGCTCGACGCTGTCGGGCTGGGCCTGCGACCGCTTCAATCCGCGCGTCCTGCTGTTCTGGTATTTCGGGCTGCGCGGCCTGTCGCTGGTGGTCCTGCCGTTCACCCCGTTCGACACGCTGAGCCTGTCGGTGTTCGCGGTGTTCTACGGCCTGGACTGGGTCGCCACCGGCCCGGCCATCTTCGCACTGACCAACGAGGTGTTCGGCCGCCGCGATGCCCCGGTGATCGTGTCGTGGATCTTCGCCGGGCACCAGGTGGGCGGCGCGCTGGCGGCACTCGGCGCCGGCGCGGTGCGCGACATCACCGGCACCTATCTGCTGGCGTTCATCACCAGTGGCCTCGCGTGCCTGGTCGCCTCGCTGCTGGTGCTGCGCATCTCGCGCAATGGGCTGGTGGTGGCGGCAGCGGAGTAGCGGCCGCCGCGCCCGGGCCGGACCGGGCGGACCGCGTCTCATGGATGTCTCGTTTCGTTGCGCGGGAGACGCTGTCGCGCCGGTTGGACACGCCCGGCGGATTTGTCTCGCCGCTGTCTCGGTTCGCCACACCGGCGACCCCGTTGCCTCGCGCGGGTGCGATGCGGCGGGTCTCTCTCGCCACTGTCTCGTTCCGCTATGCATGGGACCAAAGACCGTCCGCTGAGACAGCGTCCATTGGATAGGTCTCATGCGCGTCTCACCGCGCATCACACGACCTCATGGTGCGCGCATTGAGACGGCAACGGATCGCGGCCTGCATAGTTGCGCGGCGGACCGCTGTCGCCTGCGTGACGGCGATCGGTGCGCCGGCGCCTCTTGCGAGTTGACCACCGGCCGGCGGCGGCCGACCCGCCCTGGATGAAACTGCGGACGTTGCCAGCAGCACGATACGCCCCCTCCCTCAAGGGGAGGGGGAGTCTGTTTCTTGCTAGGCGTGGGGCGCACGTTGTGGGGCGCCGCTTGGGTGCACGAGGTTTTGGCGGGCACCAGGCGATGCGGGACCCTCCCGGACGGGTGCGGCGCGGGGCAAAGCAAGCAAGAAAATTTCGCCACAGATGCACACAGATGCACACGGATAGAGCCGGGCCATCGCGGAGGCGCGGCTCATCAAGTCCGATTGTCCACCGGTTCTTGCCGTGATCGACCATGCCGGATTCCGGCCCATCGGTTTAGGGGTGCACTCCAGTCCCATCCGTGTGCATCTGTGGCGAAATTTTCCTGCTTGCTGTGCCGCATGCCGCACCGGCCCGGCAAGCCGAGGCACGGCACCATGCCGGCACAAGCGCCGCCTGGTTCCCCCGCAGGCGTGCGTCAGCCCGAATCGGAACGGCGGGACCGGCCATGATCCGGTCCCGTGCGTGCGCTTTGCCTCGATGGGTGCGCCGGGTTCAGGGCGGGCCGGTGGCCACCGCCGCAGCCGTCGCATAGGGTCCCGGTAACGGATCGAACGGGTCCGCCGTCGCTTCGCCGATGAAAAACCCCAGCACGCGGCGCAGCGCGTCCCGCGTGTGCTCCAGCCAATCCCGGTTGCTGCCGGGCCTGCTGTCCTGCTCCCGAGAGAACGCCTTCTCCCGGCGGACCTTCTCCTGCATCAGAATGCCGATGCTGCCGCCGTAAGAGCGGATGCCGTCGAACAGCTCGTTCCAGAACGGGCCGGTGCAGAAGCCGGGCACCACCGCCAGGTCGAGGCAGATCTCGACCAGGGTGCGGCCGAGCGGGCGGCGGCGCACCTGCGCCTCGAGTTCCTCCAATGTCGGCATGAAGAGTTCGGGATCGTTCCAGCCCGCCGGGCGGGACGGGCGTGCGATCGCCGGCCGTGCGGCGGGCGCCTCGGCCGGTTGCTGGGCCGGCGCCTCGGCCGGTTGTTCGGCCGGCGGATCGGCTGGCGCGGCCGGGGTCGCGGTCGCGCGCTCGCGCGGCGCGTCGAAGCAGATATCGCGGCCTCGCGCCGCCCGCGCGAGCAATACACGCTCCAGCGCGGTGGCACGCAGCAGGCCGCGTTGCAGGTGCGCGAGGATCGCATAGAGCCGGCCGGTGCCGAAGCAGGCGGCGATGGCGTTGAAGTCGGGGCTGGCGGAGCGGTGCTTTGCGGTCTCGGCGAGATGGCGGCCATAGCCGAGCAGGATGCGAACGGTGTGCAGCAGGGCCGCGATGCGCTCGGGCATGGTCCGGGCGGGCGGATCCGGTTGGGGATCGGGGGGTGAGGCAGGACAGGGAGCGGCGGTCGCTGCGTGCTGCATGCGCCACTGGTAACATCGTTAGTCAAATTTGTCAATATAATTGACGGCCGCGCCGATCCCGGGCGGGTCTCGCCATCGTCTCACGTGCAGTCCGGGCGGGACGGTGGGCGGCGCCGGTCGGGCAACTGCCCGCTGGGCATGAGGTGTTACCCGCTTCTCGTGACCGGCTGCCCCAGCTTCAGGCACGGCCGGACGCCGAGAGTTGTTGGCGTGTCATCCGCTGCATGGTGCGCAGCCTCGCCTGCGGCCGCGTCG
>JBEKNT010000326.1:0-8017 GCA_049522565.1 Acetobacteraceae bacterium | reverse complement strand
GGCCGCTCGTCCGGCGGGGGATTGCTGCGTCGCTGCGCTGCGCGCGATGACAGCGACCCCGCGACGCATCCAGCCAGGGTGGCAGTGCTCTAAACGGCGACGGTCCGCATCCGCAGCGCGTAGTCCAACTCGTGGAACGTGCCCTTGTGGAACGTCGATACCCTGCCGATCACACCGGTCTTGGGAAACGCCATCCCCCGGAACCGATTTTGGGCGTGATCCCAGGCCGCGACGTCGCCCGCGCCTCCCGCGTAGTTGACGGTCGTCGTCCCTGTGGGCACGGTCTTTTCGTTGCGTTTATAAAAAATCGTGCAGGGCTGCGCGCCGGCCAGTTGCAACTGGTACTCAACATAGGTGCCGTCTTGCGGATTGATGATGCTGGTGTCGAAGCCGTGGGCTGGGCCATTCCAGCCCATATGGTTGGCATAACCCTGCATTTCCACGTTCCACGCGCCCCACCCGGCCGGGGCTGTGTTCGTCCCGTAGCGAACCCTATGGTTGCCGGAGCCATAGATGTCGGTGATTGCACCGGTCCCCAGCCCCTTCGTCTGGGCCCAGGTCCAGAATGCGGCGAACGTGCCGGGGCTGTTGACGACCGTGGTCAGATGCACGCCCCAGAGATCCGCGTTGGTGCGCGCGACAAAACCCATGCACACAAGCAGATGGGGAAATCCCACGACGGCCGGATCCCGCCCCATCATGTCCTCGTCGAGCATTGCTGGCATCTGTCAAAATCCTCGCGTTGGGAGTGCAGGCGCCGGTCAGCGCCATTCAATCGGCAAGCGGCCTGCCGGGACGCAGGGCATACGCCGGGACTGGCGCTTGTCCCCCGCGCCACGAGCACACGAGCCGTGCGGGATATTCCTCAAGTGCAAGAAGGAAGTCAATTTGTTGACGAATTATTACCGTACAATTTCGAACGGTACTATTCGGGAACGAATTCAGCGCATCCGGGCACTCGGAGTGCGGCACGACCGCCCCGGGCGGTAAGTCGGCACGATCGGCGCTTGACCACGTCCGGGGCGGTTGCGCCCGGACGGACCGCCGGGCGGCGGCACGGCGCATTGCCCCGGCGTCGGGCTCCGTGGCAGACACCGCGCATGCCGGGTTGCAACAGCAGAATCGCCGCGGGGGCGCCTAGTCCCAGGCGGGCCATGGCCGCCGCATGGCGGGTGCGGCGCGCGGCCCGGGTCCTGGGCGGCTGTGCCGCGCTGGGGATGCTGCTGGCCGGCTGTCAGAAGCCGCCGCCGCAGGCCAATCCGCACTATGTGCTCGATCGGCCGTACCAGTCCGGCGGGACCTGGTGGTATCCGCGCGAGAGCCACGACCTCAACGAGACCGGCCTCGCCGCGGTCTACCCGGATGACCATCCGCCGCTGACCACGGATGGCGAGGTGTTCGGTCAGGGAGCACTGGCCGCCGCGCATCCCACCGTGCAGCTTCCCGCCATTGCGCGGCTGACCGATCTGGAGACCGGGCGGGCGGTGCTGGTGCGCATCAATGACCGCGGCACGCCGACGCCGGGCCGGGTGGTGCAGGTGACGAAGCGCATTGCCGCGCTGCTGGGGATGCCGGCGAATGGCGTGGCGCAGGTGCGGCTGACGGTGCTGCCGGGGCCAAGCGAGGCGGCCGAACAACATGTGGCTGGTACGCCGCATCTGCCGGTCGCGGCGGCGCCGCGCGGCGCGGTATCCTCGGACAGTCTGCCGCCGCCGGCGGGCGCGCGGCAGGAAGGCGGCCATGCGCTGCCGGCGGTTGCCGCCCAGCCGGTCGGGGCGGCGCCGGAGATGCAGGAGCACGTGCCGGAGGCCCTGACGCAAGGTCCGCCGCAGCCTGGTCGATTGTGGGTGCGACTCGACACCTTTCAGTCCTACCAATACGCGGCGATCGAGCAGGCCAGGCTGACCGGGCTGGGGCCGACCATCGAACGGATTTTTGATGGGCGGGTGCAGACTTACCGGGTGATGATCGGTCCGCTCGGCAGTGTCGCGGCGGCGGATGTTGCGGTGGATCAGGCGATCCGCGCGGGCATTGTCGACGCGCGGATCGTGGTCGAATAGGAGTAGCGCGATGCTGACCCGTCGTTCCGCTTTGCTTGGTTCCGCGTTGGCCGTCGCCGCTGTGCCGGCGCTGGCGCAACCGCCGCGTCCGGTGGCGCGTTCTGGCAAGGGCAAGAAGGACGCCACGCCGGAAGCCACCGGCAGCCCGGCGACCACGCCGCTTGGCCCGGTCGATACCACCGCGCGCTGGGCCTATATCCAGGATTTCAACACCGGGGCGTCGCTGCTGGAGAAGCAGGCCGACGACCAGATGCCGCCTTCCTCGATGACCAAGCTGATGACGCTGTACATCGTGTATGAGCGGCTGGCGAGCGGGCGCATGAAGCTGGACGACCAACTGCCGGTGTCGGAGCGGGCCTGGCGGATGGGCGGGTCGAAGATGTTCGTGCAGATCGGCACGACGGTGGGCGTGGAGGACCTGATCCGCGGCATCGTGGTGGATTCCGGCAACGACGCCTGCATCGTGCTCGCCGAAGCCATTTCGGGATCGGAAGAGCAGTTCGCCGAGCTGATGAACGACACGGCGAAGAAGCTTGGGCTGACCAATTCGCATTTCATGAATGCGACGGGGTGGCCGGCCGACAACCACTATATGAGCAGCCGCGATATCGTGACCCTGGCGGGTGACATCATCCGGCAGTTCCCGCAGTATTATCACTACGATTCAGAAAAGACATTCAAATATAACAATATAGAGCAGGGGAATCGAAATCCTCTGGTGCAGAAGGGGACGGCGGACGGGTTGAAGACCGGGCATACGGAGGCCGGCGGCTACGGCGTCGTCGCCAGCACCAGGCGGGGCGACCGGCGCGTGGTACTGGTGTTGAACGGCATGGAAACGATGCGCGAGCGATCCGAAGAGTCGGAGCGGCTGATGGACTGGGCGTTCGCGAATTTCGAGGATGTGACGCTGTTCGCGGCCGGCGACGTGGTGGACCAGGCGCCGGTGTGGCTCGGCGCCAGCCCGGACGTGCCGCTGGTCAGCGGGCACGATCTGGTGGTGACGATGCCGCGCAACTGGCGGCGGAATGCCAAGGTGCAGATCAGCTATGCCGCGCCGATCCATGCCCCGATCGCCAAGGGGGCGACGGTCGGCAAGCTGACCGTCGCCGGCGACGGTGTCCCCTCGATGGAGGTTCCCTTGCTCGCCGGTGCCGATGTATCGAAGCTCAGCCTGCCCGGCCGCGCCATGGCGGTGCTGTCGCACTACGTCACCGGAAGCTAATAACCCGCTCCCGCTATGCGGGAGTGGAGGGGCCCGGCCCATGTGGGCTGGGAGGTGAGGGTCCGACGTGCAGCACGCCCGCTTCATAACCTTGGAAGGCGGCGAGGGCGCCGGCAAATCAACCCAGGCGCGCCTGCTGGCCGATGCGCTGGGCGATCTGGGGGTGCCCGTGTTGCGCACGCGCGAACCCGGCGGCGCGCCCGGCGCGGAAGTGCTGCGGGAGTTGCTGCTGTCCGGCGCGGTGGCCTGGTCGGCGCCGGCGGAAGCGCTGCTGCATTTCGCGGCCCGGGCAGAGCATGTCGAGCAATCGATCCGTCCGGCCCTGGCCGCCGGGATGTGGGTGGTGTGCGACCGCTTCGCGGATTCCACCATGGCGTATCAGGGCTACGGCCAGGGCGCGGATCGGGCGATGATCGCGACGCTGACCGGGCTGATCGGGCTGCTGCCCGATGTGACGATCGTGCTCGACGTTTCCGATGCGGTGGCGCTGGGGCGCCTGCGCAGGCGCGGCGGCGCGGCCGACCGCTATGAGCGGCTGGACGCCGCGTTCCATGCGCGCGTCAACGAGGGTTTTCGCGCGATCGCTCGCGCCGCGCCGGAGCGCTGCGTGCTGATCCCGGCGGATGGGTCCGAGGCGGCGGTGCATGCCGCCGTGATGCGCGCGCTGTGGCAGCGCGTGCCGCGGGACGCGCTCGGCGCCGGCTTGTGACCGCGGGCTCAGGCCTTCGACGAAAATGCGTCCTTGACTGCCGTCAGCGCGGTGATCGCCGTGGCACCCAGCGGAAGTACGTTGCCGGTACCCAGCGCGATCACGAGACCCAGGCTGGCGACGACCACCTTCGCCGGATTTTGCCTGACATAGTCGGTGATCTGGGTCGCCAGATGGCCAAGATAGGTCCCGGCGATCGCGGTTGGCGACGTGAGCGACGTCCGGAGACATTCGAGCCGGTCCGGCGCCGGCGTATCGCAGCACGCCCGGACCGCTTCCAATTGTGCCACCAGGAACTTGAACAGGCTGTCCTCGTCCCAGTTCGGGATTGACCGCACCACCGCCTGGCGATTGGTCAGATCGGTGAAGAATACGAGACAGGGCAGGCTCTCCGGCTGGATCGGCTCGGAGAACAGGTCGAGATATTGATAGGCCACGCCCGGTTCCACGCCGCGTCCTTGCTGCCAGTCTCGCCAGACGCTCTTGAAAGACGCTCCCAGTTGCTGCTTCCAATAGTCTTCGATTCCGGCTGCCCATTCCTTCGGCGGGTCGAACGCCACAAGCAGTATTTTGTCGCCGGTAAGATGGTGGAGCTGCGACCAGCGCTCGCTGACAACCTTGGAGAGCGGGTGCTTGGGGTCGGCCGACAGGAGGAAGCCGTAAACGGCGACATTCGGCACGCTTGCGAGAAGCGCTTCGGTCGCCTTCTTGACGCGCAGAGCCAGCGCCAGACTCTTCTCTGGCTCCGGCTGCACAAACTCATCAGGGATCGGCACATAGGACATCGGAGCTTCTCCTTTCTAGGCCGGGCCGTACAGACAGAACGGAGCCCAGTAATAGGGGTGGTCGAACCGCGGTTGCTGCTTGACGGCCTGGATCGCGGCTTGCAATGCCACGGCCCTGTTGGCCTTGTTCTCGACCAGCGCGACGTAGAAATGCTTGACAAGCTCCGGGCTGACCGAGGTCGGCATCTTCCACATGCATGAGATCACCGACCGGCAGCCCGCACGCAGAAACGCCCCGGTGATACCCACGAGTTCTTCACCTTCACCGTGCAAATCTGCTCTTGATGTTTCGCATGCGCTCAAGAACGCCAAAGACGACTGACACCGGGCGGCGATGATTTCGCTCGACGTGAGAAGGCCGTCTTCGAGCATCAGACCTTGAAAGGCGGTCGTGGCATTTTCGAGATCGGTGTGGCACGAGATGTGGAACACATCGGCCTTGAGACCCCGCGTCAGGACGGCCTCGCGGGTTGCCGGCTCCGCCGATCCGCCAAAGATCCCGGCAACGGCTTGCGCCTCTTCCGCGGCGCCGTCCGGGCCACCGGCGGCAAGCGGCACGCCGGCGGCGAAAACCGGCGCCAATCCTGTGGCTCTGTCGGCCTCCATCGATCGGCGCAGCACCGCGAGACCCGGAGCATAGGCCACCGGAACCTGATCGATCAGCGCCATCTGCTCTGATATCAGGGCAGCGTGCAACGGCACCCGCCAAAGCAGGCCATCGGGGCTGATATACACGAGGCTCCGGCCCTCGAGGCGATCGGCTATTGGCTTGATCAGTCGATGATAGAGGAACTGCAGCTTGTCGGTCGGCCAGACCGCGCTGATCCGCATCTCCAACTCGCGCTGGATATCGTTCCAGTTCTTGAAGTCGCTGCGGATCGCCGCGGTGACTTCCATATTGAGCAGGACGCTCGCCAGCTCCTTGCGGGAAAGCGGTAGCGTGACCGGTTGCCCCAGCAGCCCTGCCTCGCCCAAAACGAACAGGATGATTGCTTGCGGCAATTCGAAATAGGAGAGAATCAAGCCCCCCGCCGGGACCAGCTTGACCATGTCGGCAAACTGGCAAGGAAAGCAGTGCAGATCGAACATGCGGAGGGAGCCGAATTTCTCGATTTGCGCTTCGGTCCGCCCCAACAAAAGCAGCATGTGGTCGGCGTGCGGGAGACGACGTTGCGCGGCGCTCATATCCAGCGCGCCGAGCTGCGCGCCCTCCATTCGCGTCAGTTGCAGAAGTCGCTGCTTTCGGCGGTGCAGCCGTTCAGGGACCGGCCGATGGGACGTCGCGACCACCATTGCCGCGCGCAGGAAGGCGCGTGCCTTGCCCCATTCCGCGGCTTCCAACGCACGCTCGTACCAGACCGGATCCTGCGCGCCCAGTTTCAGGCACGCTTCGACGACACTCGCCACGTCCGTCCAGGCGTCCCTGACCAAACGCATCGCCAGTATGGGAGCGTACTCCTTGCGGACGGCGGCTTCCGCGGCATCCAGGCTTTGCTTGTCGAGTTGGTAAACCGCCAGCCAGTCGCCGTGTTCGCGGGCCCAATAGCTTTTATGCCGGCGGTATTCCCGCGCCGCTTCCCAGTCGCCGGATTGCTCGGCCAGTCGCAGGGCGGCATCCTGATGCGCGTCCACCTGTTGCATGTCCGGGAATCTGAGCGTTGCCAGGTTGTTCTCGGCGTGGGCCCGCTGTAGCGGCGGTGCGGCGGCGTTTTCCGCGCAGGCCGTCAAGGCTGCGGCTGCCCGCGCAACGAGGTCCGCATGCGCCGGGCCGCCCTTCAGCTCTTCGAGCTTGGCCAGCAACAGCAGCCAACATCCCTCGGTCAAGTGAGCTTGCGCCAAATGCGTCTGTTGCCGGGTGATTCCGGCGACCACTTTGAGAAAGCCGAGATCGAAGTTGACCCGGGCGGTAACCTGGTCAGCCAAATTCTGTGCGGCTGCGATGCCGCCGTCGTCCAGCGCAGCGCTAAGCTGACCGAACGGCCGTGCCGCGAGTTCGGCACAGGTTTCGATAAAGCCATCGTCGAAGCGATCGCGCCGTGCCTGGAGGCGCGCCAAGGCGTCGTCCTGCCCGTCGACGTCGGTGGCAAGCAACTCGTTGCGGGTAACGATACTCCGGGCCTTCCGGCCCCAGGCGGTGAACTCCGCCGCCCCGTCCGGATCGCCGGAATTCTGGAGTTCGCTCGCCTTCGCCAGCAGGGCGTCGGCCACGGTGTCGTCCAGATCGTTGGCGTGCTGCCAGATGAGAGCGAGGCCATCCTCGACCGAGTTGACGAGATCGAACCGGGCAACGAAGTCTGGCCCGAGTACGCTGGATGCCGGCATGGGGTGCACCAGTGCTGGTTTCAATCCATGTGTCAGAGTGCCGTAATGCGCTGCACCGTGCAATGGTTCAACAACCGGCATGAAGGCGATCGCCGGCGTGATGTCAGCCAGCTTTCGGACGCCATTACCCTTCCTGCCGGCCTTGAGGTAATATGGCGGTCACGGATCAACCAACGTCCACGAGAGAGCAGTGACCGAGATCGCCATTACCCGGACGACGCAGCCGAAACAGCCACCGGCGGACGAAACCCTCGCCTTCGGCAAGGCGTTCACCGATCACATGTTCCTGATGGAGTATGACGAAGGCCGGGGCTGGCACGATCCGCGCATCGTTCCCTACGCGCCGTTCACGCTCGACCCGGCGACCTGCGTGCTGCATTACGGCCAGGCGATCTTCGACGGGTTGAAGGCGTTCCGTGGGCCTGACGGCCGCGTCCGGCTGTTCCGCCTGCCGGACCATGCGCGGCGGCTGAACCGCTCGGCGCATTACCTGTGTATTCCGCAGCTCGACCCGGAGATGGTCGAGGAATCGATCCGTGCCCTGGTGGCGGTGGATCAGCGCTGGGTGCCGTCGCTGCCGGGCACGTCGCTGTACATCCGTCCGACGGTGATTGCGACGGAGACCTTCCTCGGCGTGCATCCCTCGAACAGTTATCTTTATTACGTTATCGTCGGGCCGGTGGGGGCGTATTACAAGGAGGGGATGAACCCGGTGCGCATCCTCGCGTCCGACAAGTATGTGCGGGCGGTGTAGGGCGGGCTGGGCGCGGCGAAGACCGCGGGCAACTACGCGGCGAGCCTGTACGGCGCGGAGGAGGCGCAGCACGCAGGCTATACGCAGGTGCTGTGGCTCGACGGCGTCGAGCACCGCTACCTCGATGAGGTCGGCACGATGAACATCATGTTGAAGATCGAC
>JBEKNT010000325.1:0-8025 GCA_049522565.1 Acetobacteraceae bacterium | reverse complement strand
ATTCCCGGTCCCGACCCAACGCTGGTACGATCGGGGATCGGGTAGCAGGTCGGAACCAACCCGGGTGAATGGCACCGCCGCCGCTGACCCGAACGCCGTCGGCGGCGGCGCCACCCGCAAGGGCCCCGCGTTCGCGCCCGTCCCTGGGCTCCCGATCATGCAACTGCCGGCTTGCAGACAGATGCCGTTGCCGCCGCCGCTGGTTCCCGCGATAACACCGTCATTGAGTACGGTCCCGCCGCCGGCCGGCCCGCAGACCGGCGCCCGGTCTGCGATCGGCGGGACGCCCCGCTTCGTGCCGTTTCCATCGCTCCGAATGCCGAATGGCTTCGACGGCGGCGGGCGCTTGGCGGGAACGGCGGCGCGAGCAGGGGCGGCGGCGGTGGCAGCACGGGCGGCTTGGGGGGGGGAGCATTGAACCGAACCGCGCCGGCGACACCGGACTGGTTGCTGGCACGGCCAGCGCCGGCAAAAACTTCGGCGCCGACGCCGTTTCAAGCGCCAGCGGCGACGGCATGTTCCGCCGCGCCCGTCTGCTCCGGGGCGCCGCGGCCCGCAGCATCGCCGCGATCTCGCACCGGTCGCGACATGCCGCTTCCCGTCGCCAGCGCAGGCGCCACAGAGAATTCACGAAACCCTGGCCCGCTTCGCTGCCGCCCGATATGCTGGGCCGACACGCCGATCTGGTTCGACGGCGCAAAAATCCATGGGGTTGGCCGCCGTCGCGGCCGTGCAACCGGACCGACGTGTGACGCCTAGGGACAATGACAACGCCTCTGGTAACCGTGGTGATCCCAGCCTACAATGCGGCCGCAACGATCCAGCGCGCGGTCGATTCCGTGCTCGCGCAAACCTTTGAGGACTACGAGATCGTCGTCGTCGATGACGGGAGCAAGGACACCACCTCGGAGATCGTCGCCGCCTACGACAGCGACAAGGTCAGGCTGCTTCGGCTGCCGGGCAACCTGGGTCAAAGCGGCGCGACGAACCACGGCATCGCCGCGGCACGAGGCGAGTTCATCGCCTTTCTCGACGCCGATGACGAGTGGTTGCCTACCAAGCTTGCGAAGCAGGTCAAGGTTCTGCGTGATAACCCCGCTGCCGTCATGGCAAGTTGCGGCTGCCGCTTTGTCGACGCGCAGGGGGGAGTGCTGCGTGAGTTCGGCATACCGCCGGCGATGGAGAAATCCGAGGTCTGGCGACGGCTTCTGGTTGCCAGCTTCGTCGCCAAGCCCTGCGTGGTGGCGCGCGCATCCGTGTTGCGTGACGTCGGACCGTTCGATACCACGCTGGTCGTCGCCGAGGACCAGGACATGTGGATCAGGCTGTCACTGGCGGGCGAGGTCGAGTTCGTGCGGGAGTTCCTCACCACCGTCCACGACACCCCCGGCAGCCTGACCAAGGTTCACATCGACAAGGTCGAGAATTACGTTTTGCCGATGATCCGCCGTCATATCGCGGCGCAGCGGCGACGGCTGTCGGCGGCGGAGGTGAACGAAGTGCTCGGCGCGCGTTACACCTTTGTCGGCCGCAATCATTATACCGGCGGCGCGGCGCTGCGCGGGGCAAGGCTGATCCTGAAGGCGGTGGCGCGCGGTCACCGTGTGCGGGAGAATCTCTGGTACCTCGCTGCCGCGTCGCCGCCCGCCAAGCTGCTCAAGCAATTGCTCGGCTATCGCCGTGTCGCGCCTCCGACCGCGCCTTCCCTATCTGCCGTCGTCGCCACCGGGGGGTCTCTGTTGGCCCCACAGCGCCAGGATTTCGTGGCGCTGCCGCCCGGCCCGCCGATCCTGATGGTGATGATCGACACCGAGGCTGAATTTGACTGGAACGGACCGTTCCTGCGCTCGCATATGAACGTGCGCAACATCCGTGAACAAGTGCGGGCCCAGGAGATTTTCGACCGGTTCGGCCTGCGACCGACCTATCTCGTGGATTATGCGGTGGCATCGCAACCGGAGGGTTATGAGCCGATTCGGGAAATCCTCCGCTCCGGGCGGTGCGAAGTCGGCACGCATCTGCAACCCTGGGAGACCCCGCCCTATGCCGAGGAACTCGGCACGCAAACGTCTTTTCAACACAACCTGCCGGCGTGGCTGCAAAAGGAAAAATTGCAGCACCTGACCGAGGCGATCGTCGCCAGCTTCGGGGTCCGCCCGGTCTGCTTTCGTGCCGGACGCTACGGTGTCGGTGATGAAATCGCCTGGATTCTCCAGCACCTGGGATATCAGATCGACCTGAGCGTGTTGCCGGGGCACGACCTGCGCAAGCGTCACGGTCCGGATTTCCGGCGGGCGTTCGCCCAGCCGTATTGGTTCGGCGAGGACCGCCGATTGCTGGAGATTCCTCTGACCTCGGGATATTCTGGCCTGCTGCCCCGCGCCGGGGCATCGCAAATGCTGAATGCAACGGTCTACACCGCGTTGGCCGGTCCGTATGCCACCCGTCTGCATCTGCCGGGGGTCTTCGCCCGCCTGGATCTGCTGGAGCGCATCATGCTGACGCCGGAGGGCGTGGCGATCCAGGATCTGAAACGGCTGACACGCACACTGCTGCGCCGGGGGCAGCAGGTGTTCACATTCAATTATCACAGTTCCGCTTTGCTGCCAGGCGCGACCCCCTATGTGACCACGCCGGCCGATCTCGACAGATTGCTGCGCACCATCGAGGAGTATCTGCATTTCTTCATCGAGGAAGTCGGCGGCGTCACGATGACGCCCGTGCAACTGCGGGCGGCCCTGCTGCCCCGGTCGCCCACCGCCGCCCATGACCTTGTGGCCGAGCGTACCCGGTGAGCCGGTCGAATCCCTCGCCGCGGGCGATCGGCTGCCGGAGAGCCGGCGCGATGCTTGCACTCATGACCGCGCCGGACGGCCTGGCAATGAATGGCTTTGCGCCGCGGCGGGTGTCGGACCGGGGCATCGCCGCGGCCCCGATGCAGAGTGCCGCATGATGGCAGCCACCATCGAGCAACCCATCCGACTGGGCATCGTCGGCTGCGGAGCGGTGGCACGACTATGTCATCTGAAGGCACTCGATACCCTGCCGCACTATGAGGTTCGATATCTATGCGACCAAAATCTCAAGACGGCAGAGGAGGCACGCAAGCTATATGGCTTGCATGCCGAGGTTACCACCAAGATCGACGATTTCGCAGGGCAGGTTGATGCGGCCATCGTCTGTGTCTGGCCACGCTATCACCTGCCGGTGACGCTCGAATTGCTGCGCATGGGCATGGATGTCCTGTGCGAGAAGCCAATCGCCATGCATCACGCGGATGCGGTCAGGATCGTGCAAGCGGCGCAGCAGGCGGATCGCATTGTGGCGGTCGGACAGTGGTGCCGGTGCCAGATAAACTTCTGGATCCTGCGCCGGCTGTTGTTGTTGGACTATCTGGGAGAGATCCAGTCGGTGGAGGCCACGTTCGGCAATATCCTGGGATGGCCGATGTCGTCGGGAGCGTATTTCGACCGAAACCTGACCGCTGGAGGCGTCACCTTCGATGGTGGTATCCACGTCCTGGATCTCGTGGTCTGGCTATTTGGCGAAGTGCGTCAAATACAATATCAGGATGATTCTTACGGTGGTGTGGAGGCGAACGGCGTCATCACCGGCAGCATCGAGATCGGCGGCCGGCCGGTTCCCTGCACCGTCGCCACAAGCTGGACGCACGAGTTGCGCAACAGCGTTCGTGTCGTGGGAAGCAAGGGCCAGGCGGAAGCGCGCTTCGCGCAGCGCGATGTTGTCATCGTGCAGCAACAGGTGGGCGGCGAACGCCTGACGATGCACATGACGGCTGATGGGATGACGCTGCCCTTCCGCTCCGCCAACCCGTACGCGGCGCAGCTCGAGGACTTCGCGGCAGCGGTACGGTTGCGGCGGCCGCCCATTACGCCTGCGGCGTCGACTCTCCTGCCGCTGCAAATCATCGAACAGGCGTATGCGGTACGTCAGCCCATGCCGCAGCCTTGGGTGCAAGCCGGCCTGGGGACGTCATGCGCTACGCACGAATCCTGATCACCGGCGCCTCGGGGTTCATCGGCTCCCGGCTCTGCGAGAAACTCGCACTGCAATACCATTTGCCGCACCGTGCGTTGGTGAGGAACTTCAGCCGGGCGGCGCGCATTGCCCGACTGGGCACCGAAATGGTTGCAGGCGACCTGGCCGACCAGGCAAGCCTGGCCGCCGCTCTGTCGGGTTGCGACGCCGTGGTGCATCTGGCGTTCGGCGGCGCGCGAAGAGCCGAAGAGACGCTGGTGTCCGCGTGCCGTGCGGCAGCCGTCAAGCGCCTGGTTCATATCAGCTCGATGGCGGTGCATGGTCCGACTCCGGGACCAGAATGCGCGCGTGAGGCGACCGCCACCATCAAGCACTACGGTGAGAGCTACTCCGACGCCAAGGCCGCGGCCGAGAAGGTCGTGCAGAAGGCGATCGACCAGGGTCTGCCGGGCGTCATCCTGCGTCCTACCGTCGTCTACGGTCCGTACAGTCCGTTCGTAACGCGCGTTGTGAAGGATGCGCGCGGCGGCGCGATCAGCCTGATCGACGAGGGCGCAGGACTCTGCAACGCCGTCTATGTGGACGACGTATGCGACGCGATATATGCGGCATTGCACAGCGACGCCGCGCTGGGCAAGGCGATGTTCGTCAATGCCGACCACGCCGTGACCTGGAGGGAGTTCAACCTGACCTTCGCGAACATGGTGGAACCGCCTCCATCGGTCAGCAACGTCTCGGCCCGGGAGGCACGCGCTCACTGGGATGCCGTGAAGCCGTCGCTGCGAACGAATATTGCGGCGATCAAGCGGCTGGCGGCATCCGGGGATTTTCACGATCAACTCGGCAGCGTCCCGGCGTTCCGATCGGCGATCACCTGGACAAAGGCAAAGTTGAAGAAGTTTCTGTCAGCCGATCAGGTGAGGACGCTCAAGGGCGAGGCGAGCAGTGGTGTTCGTGGTATCTCGCAGCCCGTTTGGCCGGATGCGGGCCGGATCGTCCGCGAGGACTTCCATCTCGAGTTTTCGAACGAATTCGCCAAGATGGTCATGGATTGGAAGCCGAATTATGACTTTGCGGCCGGAGCGGCGGTTACGCGAACCTGGCTGGAGGCTACTCACGCCCTTGTAACGGCGCCCTAGCGCGTCAGTCACAACCGGGAATGACATTATCCGGCAGTGTTCCGGTGACACACCAGCCGAGGGGAAAATTGTATCGGACTGCAACAGATCGGCTCCGACGGTAAACACGACACCATTACCAAAGCCAATCCGAGGCTATGCTGCGTGAAGACAGACCTGACGGCCCTTGCCCCACAAGCGGCCGCGCGATAGAAAGTGCAGTCTAAATCGTGGTGTATCGTGAGCAAAGGAGAGCGGGCGCCCGCAACCAGACGCGCGACGGCCGCCCCGCCCGACCATCGGGCGACCAGGCGCCTGCGCGGTGTGGATGTCGACGTATCCCCCTTGCTTTTCGTCAACAAAAATGCTGCCGCGGACAAGCTGGTCCGATGGCAGGCACCATCAATCAGGCTTTGCACCCGGGTCCTTATGGAGCACGCCAGGAATGACCTGGGGAAATACACCAGAGGCTGAACGCACTTGAGTTTGCAGTTGCACCGACACCACCACACTCACGCGAATACGGCAGGCTGTGTCTGTTGGCGATGGCCAACACGCGCGGCTTGCGGTTACCTGCCAGGCTGGAAAGTATCCTCATCGCTCCGCGCCTCGAACGCCACCGCAATCTTCTGAACGGGAGTCCCAGTCGACCGATATGGTGGAATGATGGGCAGGATTGACGAAATAATCACCGATATAACCGGCTTCGACGGATCACGCTCTCGGATGTCGACCAGGAATCGTCGATGGTTTATCCGGGGTGGAGTCGCGGCGCTACGTGGATTGACCGGACGGCACATCTTTGCATCCGGGAACGCCTTGAATGGGCGGGGAAGCGACCTGGCATTGGCGATCAGTAGCGGGGCCGGGCCCGTCTTGCGATTGCTCATGCAGCGTACGCCAGTGTTCTGGCTGGGCCGGGTACGCGAAGCTCACAACCCTCTCGCCAAATTTTTCTGCCGGACCGGGCTGGACCCCTCAGATCGCTGCCACGCCATTGTCTCGTTGAATGGCGGAGTGGTGATATTCGGCCACGTCGCAGGCCGTCCAGCCGTTGTTCACCTGCCGACAAGCAAGAGTTCATACGACCAGATCATGCGCTACCAGCATGGTCTGGCATTTGCGCGCTCCGAATTAGCGGATACGGATCTCGCGCGTTTGCTGCCGGAATTGCTGACCGTAAGCGAAACCCACCTGGTACAGTCCAGGACTGAAGGAAGGTTCCTCGATCCGATTTTGCTCTCGGGGAATCAGTTGACCGCCGCGATCATCGCCGGGCTGAACATCGCCGTTTCCCTCCACCGGGTGGGGCAGGAACGCGAGGAGGCGTGCCGCACCAGCCTGGTTCCTGCGGCGCTGAACGACATGCTTGGCACCGTCGGGCAGCAGGGCAAGGAATTCATAGCAACGGCCTGTGCAGCGGTCGAACGGTGGGCGCCGTCAATGCGGCTGTGGTCCGTGCCCATGCATGGAGACCTTTGGCTGGGAAATTTATGCTTCAAGGAAGATCTGTCTTGCGTGACCGGGGTGATCGATTGGGAATGGTACGACGGACACGGTCTACCGCTGCTCGATGCGATCCATCTCATCATGACAAGCGTCGCGATGCATCGCCGCGTCCCGGTTTCTGCCCTGCTGCCGCAGATATGGCTCGGCGATGACGAGTACCTCTGCATGCTTTTCGACCATGCGTGCGCGCTCTTCAAGGTAGATCGGACGCTGTTCCAGTGGATGGGTATTGTGGAATGGCTCGGCCTGATCGCCCGCGGCTCGATCGAACCTCGTCCGAGCCGCTTTGATACGTGGCTCAGCGACATCGTGTTGGCGCCCGGCGCTGCCGTCTGCGAGTGGCTCGCGTCGCAGCGCACGTGATCAACCAGGTCCGGTCGGGCGACCTCGCCCTCTCAGGAGAGCAAATGGCAGACAAACTCCGGCTGGATTTCCAGTTTCCCTCCCATTGGAAGGCGCTGCACCGTTTTATTATCGCTCGGCTCGCGCGGTCGTACGAAGCCTATCAGCCGGTTCGCATCGGTGATCGCCAACTGGCGGATGGCGCTCGGACCTGCCTGGATCGCTGGTCCCACATAGAGACCATTTTGCAACGGACGAATGCGAAGTCGCTGCTCGATCTCGGATGTGCGGAGGGCTATTTCGTGCAGCAGGCGGCACGGCACGGCTGCATTGGCCTCGGTGTCGACGCGGATATGCGACGGCTTACGATCGCGCAGAATACCAGCATCTTGAACGGCGTTTCCGGGGCCGGGTTCCTCTACGGCCAGATCAGCGTGGACTTCATCGAGGCCCTCCCTAGCTTCGATGTGGTCCTGTTCCTTTCCGTGCTGCACCACGTCATCCACGCGCAAGGCATCGATTACGCAGCACAGATCATGACATCCATTCTGCAACGCACGCGGCTCGGGCTCGTGTTCGATATGGGGCAGTCGAACGAAAACCGCCCGCCCAACGACTGGTCCCGCATCCTTCCGCCTATGGAACCCGATCCTAAGACCTGGATTACAAATTTTCTCAAGGATGTGGGCTTTTCCGAGGTCGAGGTCCTGGCCGATACCGATGCCTTTGCAACCGTCGAACGGCGACATCTGTTCTTCTGCCGGCCATGACGACTGAGCGCGAAGCCGGCGGTTTACCGCCATGCATCGGCGCCCGGTAACCCACCGGCAGAGCACGCCGGCGGGTTGACCTGGTGCTCTGGTGTGCCGTGATTTTCTTGCGGTGCGAAGCCGCCGCGCGTGGCCCCGGGGATCGGCCAGCACACCGTGGTAGCGCGGCTCTCGGGGCCGGCATATGCAGGAGGTTATGGTATCGACCGTAAGACAGATCTCGTGTTAGCACGCATTCGGATGAACGCAGCGCCAGCCGGCACATGACCATCGCATGGATGACACGG
>JBEKNT010000324.1:0-8042 GCA_049522565.1 Acetobacteraceae bacterium | reverse complement strand
GGGGGTTGGGGGGAGGGGTGCCCACAAGCACCGTCGGTGGTTGTACGCACCCCTCCCCCCAACCCCCTCCCGAAAGGGGAGGGGGAGTCACTTGCTCCCACCCTGCGTCCCGACGTACGCGCGGATTTTCTTTGACGGCTCGCCGCTGCCGCGTTGCATGATAAGCTGCCGCAACCGGTTCAGGTTCCGCTGATGCGTTGGATAGTCCCGCTGCTCCTGGCGTCTCTTTTGGCCACGCCGGCGGCCCGTGCCGCCGACGACGTGGACGTGGCGCTCGTGCTGGTCTCGGACGTCTCACGCAGCATCGACGACAGCGAGTTCATCCTGGAGAAGCAAGGCTACGCGACCGCCTTCACCAGCCAGGCCGTGCTCAATGCCATCCAGGGGGGGATGACCGGCGCGATCGGCGTCGCCTATGTCGAGTTCGCCAGCAGCTTCGAAGTGCGCACGGTGCTGGACTGGACGGTGATCCGCGACAAGGCGTCGGCACAGGCTTTCGTCGATAAGCTGTCGGCCGCGCCGCGTTCCTTCTGGGGCCGCACGGCGATCAGCTCCGGGGTCGATCGCGGCGTGCAGTTGCTGGCCGAGAGCGGGCTGAACGCGCCACGCCGGGTGATCGACGTCTGCGGCGACGGCACCAACAATGCCGGACGCGAGATCACCGAGGCGCGCGACGATGCGCTGAAAGCCGGCATCACCATCAACGGCCTGGCGATCATCAACGACCATCCGGTGTCCTGGACGTTCGCGCATGTGCAGCCGCCGGGCGGGCTGCCCAACTATTATCGGGAGAACGTCACTGGCGGGCCGGGCAGTTTCGTGCTCGAGGTGCACGACTTTCACAGCTTCGGCGAGGCGATGACCCGCAAGCTGGTCACCGAAATCGCCGGCCGGGCGATGCCATCGGACCTCGCTGCGCTGCGTTGACGGCGTCCGAGGCACCGGCGGCGGCCGGGATATCGCCGGTTCGGCAACAACGTGAGGAATACGATGGGACTGCTGATCGACGGGGTCTGGCACGAACAGGATCCGGATGCGGCGAAGGCCGGCGCCACGAGCGGCCGGTTCGAGCGGCAGGACACCGCGTTCCGCAACTGGGTGACGCCGGACGGCCGCCCCGGGCCGACCGGGCATGACGGTTTCGCGGCCTCCGCCGGGCGTTATCACCTGTACGTGTCGCTGGCCTGCCCCTGGGCGCATCGCACGCTGATCGTCCGGGCGTTGAAGGGCCTGGAGCAAATCGTGCCGGTTTCGGTAACGCATTGGCTGATGGCGGAGCACGGGTGGACGTTCGCGCAGGGCGAGGGGGTGATACCCGATCCGCTGTTCAACAGCCGCTACCTGCACGAGCTCTACTCCCGCGCCGATCCGAGCTATTCGGGCCGCGCCACGGTGCCGGTGCTGTGGGACAAGCACACGCAAACCATCGTCAATAATGAATCCTCCGAGATCATCCGCATGTTCAACACGGCGTTCGATGCGGTGGGGTCGAAGCCGGGCGATTTCTACCCGAAGGACAAGCGGGAGGAGATCGACGCGGTGAACGCGCGGGTTTACGACACGCTGAACAACGGCGTGTACAAGGCAGGTTTCGCCACGACGCAAGCGGCCTATGAGGAGGCGGTCACGCCGTTGTTCGACACATTGGACTGGCTGGAGGAGCGGCTCGGCCAATCGCGTTTTCTGCTGAACGACAATTTGACCGAGGCGGATATCCGGCTGTTCACCACGTTGGTGCGGTTCGATGTCGTCTATCATGGACACTTCAAGTGCAACATCAGGCGCATCATGGATTACCGTAATCTATGGGCCTACACGCGGGATATCTACCAACTGCCGGGCGTAGCGCCGACGGTGAATTTTCTGCACATCAAGCGGCACTATTACATGAGCCACAAGCGGATCAATCCGACCGGAATCGTGCCGGTGGGGCCGGCGCTGGACTTCGAGGCGCCGGCCGAGCGGGGCAGGGACGTGGACCGGCTGATCGTGTTCTAAAAGGAACACCTCGCTTGCCTGCGGGGGGATTGCGCCGCACAGCAGTGCAGGATCCCAAATGCGATTGCTCTTCGCGGGAGAGGTTCTTCTATTGAGCAACCCCCGTTACCCGCGCAGAGTCCGCCGGCTCGCATCGGACAGACCGCCATGAGCTTCGACACCGCCTGGCTGCACACGCTCGCCGGCCGCCCCGAGCTGTTGGCGCCGCAGGAGATGGCGCGCGCCGACGCCGCCTCGCCCGGCCTCGGCGTGCCCGGTCCCGTGCTGATGGCGAACGCCGGCCGCGCCGTTGCCCGCGCCGTGCAAGCCCGCTTCCGGCCGTGTCGCACGCTGGTGCTGTGCGGGCCCGGCAATAACGGTGGCGACGGCTACGTCGCGGCACGCCTGCTGGCCGAGCAGGGCTGGCCGATCGCGGTCGCAGCGCTGGCGCCGCCGCGCGCCGGGTCCGACGCCGCCTGGGCGGCGGCGCAATGGCACGGCCCGGCCGCGCGGTTCGTCCCGGCCGAGGCAGCCCGCGCCGGGCTGGTGATCGACGCGGTGTTCGGCGCCGGACTGGCGCGCGATGTCGATGGGCTGGTGGCGGACACGCTGCGTGCCTCGCAGCGTGTGGTCGCGGTGGATGTGCCGAGCGGCCTGGATGGCGCCACCGGGGCGGTTCGCGGCTTCGCCCCGCAGGCCGCGTTGACGGTCACCTTCTTCCGGTTGAAGCCGGGCCATCTGCTGCTGCCCGGCCGCGAACGCTGCGGCGCGATCGTGCTGGCCGATATCGGCATGCCGGTCGCGGCGCTCGACCAGGTGCGGCCGAGGACGTTCGCCAACCTGCCGGAACTCTGGCCGCTGCCGCGCCTGGACCCCGAGGCACACAAATACGCGCGTGGTCATGTCACGGTGCTGGGCAGTGCCGCGATGACCGGTGCGGCGCGGCTCGCTGCCGATGCGGCGCGCCGCGCCGGGGCCGGCATGGTGACCATTGCCGCGCGCGGCGGCGGCGACGTGTATCGCGCCGGCTCGCCGGGCCTGTTGGTCAACGAGGCACCGCTGGCCGAGCTGTTGCAGGACCCGCGCCGTCATGTCTGGGTCTGCGGCCCGGGGCTCGGCGCCGACACCGCGCGCTCCGCCCTGCCGGTGCTGATCGCGGCGCAGCGCACGGTGGTGGCGGACGCCGACGCCTTCTCCGCCTTCGCGGGCGACCCCGACGCGTTCCGTGGCGCCGCGGTGCTCACGCCCCATGCGGGAGAATTCGCCCGCGTGTTCGGCCCGGCCGGCGACCGGCTCGCGGCCGCACGCGTCGCCGCTTCACGCACCTGCGCGGTCGTACTGCTGAAGGGCGCTGACACGATCGTCGCGGCACCGGACGGGCGGGCGGCCATCAACGCCTCGGCCCCGCCCTGGCTCGCGACCGCCGGCGCCGGGGACGTGCTCGCCGGGATCATCGCTGGCTTGCTCGGTCAGGGCATGCCGGCCTGGGAAGCCGCCGCGGCCGGCGCATGGCTGCACGGCCGCGCCGCCGTGCTGGCCGGGCCGGGCATGGTGGCCGAGGACCTGATACCCGCACTGACTCGTGCGTTTGCAGCAACGATGAACCCGCCCAAATTCGCCACGCCCGGGCTATCATCGGCCCGCCGCAACGGAGTGCCTGAATGAGCGACGCCGCCGAACTCGGCTTGCTGGATCGCGCGATCCGCCGGATCACCACCGTCTGGCGCGACATGGCGTCGAGCGTGGCCGGCGAGCCGGACGAGCCGCTCGAGGCGCAGATGCGCGCCTGCCTGCACGGGCGCGGCGGCGAGGTCAGCGCGCGCAATCGCGCGGCCAAGCTGGCGCAGACCTACCAGGGGCTGGACGAGGCGGGCCGCAAGCACTTCCTGCGCACGCTGGCCGGGTTCGATTCCGACGCCGACGCCGTCGCCCAAGCCTATGCCGACGTGCAAAAGGCCACCGACCCGGCCGAGCGCGCCGTTGCGACCGCCGAGTTGCGCCAGGCACTCGAGCCACCGCGGCTGAAGCTGCTGACGCAGTTCACCTCGATCCCGGACGGCCGCAAGTTCCTGGTGGATCTCCGCGCCTTCCTGCTGGCGATCCGCAAGGACGACCGGCTGCTCGCCGCCCTGGAAGCCGACCTGCGCGGATTGCTCTCCGCCTGGTTCGACATCGGTTTTCTCGAGTTGGCGCGCATCGACTGGAACAGCCCCGCGGCGCTGCTGGAAAAGCTGGTCGATTACGAGGCGGTGCATGCGATCCGCTCCTGGCGCGACCTGAAGAATCGTTTGGATTCAGACCGCCGCTGCTACGCGTTCTTCCATCCGCGCATGCCGGGCGAGCCGCTGATCTTCGTCGAGGTCGCGCTGGTGAAAGGGCTGGCGGGCAGCGTCCAAGGGCTGCTCGACGAAAAGGCGCCGGTGCAGGACCCGCGTCAGGCCGACACCGCGATCTTCTACTCGATCAGCAACTGCCAGCAGGGGCTGTCCGGCATCAGCTTCGGCAATTTCCTGATCAAGCGCGTGGTGGAGGTGCTGTCGGCCGAATTTCGCAACCTGAAGACCTTCGCGACGCTGTCGCCGATTCCCGGCTTCCGTCGCTGGCTCGACGAGAAGCTGGCGGGGGATGCGCAGGAACTGCTGTCGGCGGACGAAGCGGCGAGCCTGGGTTCGGCGATGCCGGCGGAGACCGGTGCGGCGTCGCTGGCGGCGATCCTGGCCAGGCGCGGCTGGTGGCGCGAGGTCGGATTGCGCAAGACCGCCGAGCCGGTGCTGGTACGGCTGTGCGCCCGCTATCTGCTGGCCGAGAGTGCGCCGGCGAACCAGCGGCGGGCGCGCGATCCGGTGGCGCATTTCCACCTGTCCAACGGGGCGCGCGTCGAGCGCATCAACATGCTGGGCGACACGTCGGAGAAGGGCGCCAAGGAGAGCGCCACGCTGATGGTGAACTACCTCTACGATCCGGCGAAGATCGAGGAGTGGCACGAGGACTATGCCGGCGAGGCCAGGCGCAACGCCTCCACGACGGTGCGCAAGTTGGCACGCGGCTGGGGATGAACCTTGCCGCCCCGCGCCCGCCATGACGAGAGTGGCTGACGGTTGGTCAATCGCAAGGGTGGTTGGTGTAACTACACCGCCACCATGTAATGGAAACCATCCGGACCAAGCTGCGCGCGCAATTGCTCCACGTCCCGACGGGAAGCTGCGGATGCTTCCCCCGGGCCGGACGTGTAGAGGGGCTTGCCATTCATTCCGAATTCGAAGGTGGTATCGCAGGCTTGCGGATCTACGTCGCCGAACAGCCGCTCCACCGTCGCGAAGTCGCGGTGCGGCTGGAAGCCCAGCGAACCGGACCACCGGGTCAGGTCGCGCAACAGCTTGCGCGCGTGGCCGGGATCGACCGGCACCAGCGGCGTCGCATCATCCAGCTTGTCGACGTAGGCCTCGAATTCTTCTCCGCTCATCGTGCGGATCATGACGTCCTTGACGCCGCGGCAGAACGTATCGAGTAGACAAGCGCCGACGACGACAGAACCGGCCGTACTCCCGCGTGCGAGAGTCAGCGTCCCCATGCCGATCTCGAACAGGTTCTCGGTGCACAGACAATCGCGGACCGGCAACGCCGCGGCACGGGCCACCTGGCCGGCCGGCGTGCTTCCCGCCGCCTCGGCCTTGCGCTTCTGGGCCACGATCGCCTTGCGGCGATTGGCTTTTGCGGCGCGCCGCGCCGCGAGGTTGCTGGCTCCCGTGACCACCACCGATTCGCTGCTGGATTTGCCCAAGCGTGCCAAGGCTGCGCCGAGTCGGTCCATCGCCAATGCACTGCGAACCGGTGGGCATGGTGCGGGACGCGTGATAGCGTCCGCAGCCGTTCGAGGGGGAGCAGTCGATGCTGGAAACCTATGAGGGGGGCTGCCATTGCGGCCGGGTGCGCCTGCGCGTGCAGGCCGACCTGGCGCAGGTATCCGAGTGCAATTGCTCGATTTGCACCAAGAAGGGCATCCTGCATCTGGTCGTGCCGCTGGACCGGTTCAGCTTGTTGCAGGGCGAGGATGCGCTGACGACCTATCAGTTCGGCACCCACGTCGCGAAGCACACATTCTGCCGGCATTGCGGTATCCATGCGTTCTACGTGCCGCGCTCCGACCCCGACAAGGTCAGCGTCAACGCCCGATGCCTGGACGATGTCGATGCCGCGGCGCTGCATCCGTCGCGCTTCTTCGATGGCCGGAACTGGGAGGACGCCATGCGCGCCCGGCGAGCGGCCGAGCGTGGCTGAGGTTGTCGGGAGCAAGTCTGTTTCTCGTTAGTGCACCGGGTCACTCGTCATGCGGGGACCCGCCGGAGCGGTCGATCGGAATGCCGTGTCAGGCTTTGCAAACGGGAATTTGCGGTCGGCACGAATCAGTACGGCGGGGCCGGCCATGCTCTGGCCCCGGTCGTTCAGGCATAAGAACCGACACCGGCAGGATTCGACACCTGGATCATCGATCCTCGGTGGCTGCTCTGAGCACCCCGCGTGCCGCCGCCTGGTGGGCAATCCCTCATGTATTGTGCACGGCAGAACGGGCGCGACCGGTTGGGACGCCGCGGCGGTAGGGGTAGGCAAGGGGGTCGACCGGCCGGCCGCTCTCGACATTCAGCCACAGCCGCAGCAAATGCCGCCGGCGCTCCGGTTCCTCATGGTCCACGAAACCGGTGCGCGCGTGCAGAATGACACTGTTGTTCAGTAGTTGGATATCACCCGGCTCGAGGTCCATGCCGAGTTGCAGTTCAGGGCGCAATGCATGGCCGATAAAGGTCTCCAGCGCGGTGCGTTGGGCGCCGCTCAGTGGAATGCCGGTCTTCGGCTCGGCAGAATAAATGTATTCGATCACCGCTGGGCGGCAGCTCAGATATCCCTGATGCAGCGAATATACCGGACCGATGAAATACGGGTTCTCGCCGTCCACCTCTTCGCCACGCCGATCGAACAGGAAGTTGCCGTAGAGAAGCCCCAGCAGCAGCGGGGCCTCGCGTAGCATTTCGTTGTGCACTGTGGTGGAGCTGACAATCAGGCTGTGGCCGCCCTCGCGCGCCGCGCGCAGGCACATCAGGCCAACGATATCGACCACATCGGTATGGAACTCCAACCGAGCGCGGGTCTGGTAGCCACGCACATCGCCTCGGCCGCGATAGTCGTCATAGCCGAGGTCACGCACATGCCCAAGCACGTCGCCCTTGGCGTTCTGGGCCACGACCTCGCCGAAATGACAGCCGATACCGCGGAACAGCAGGCCGGCATCGGCATCGTTGTATCTGTCCACCCGAATGCCCCGCAACAAGGCGAAGCCGCGGCCGTATTCCAGTTCGTGTCGAAGTGCGGCCAAACGCGGCGCGAGCGTCGGCAGCGGGAAGCCATCCCGCGTCACCGTCTCCGCGGTCATCCCCAACCGGCACGCATGCCGCAGTGCCGCCTCCAGTTCGGTAAGATCGGCGTCCGACCAGGTGACGATCCAGCTAAAATCGCGGGCGAAATTGGCCGCGCGCCAGGCGCTGGCGTCCTCGATCGGCTGCGACCACACG
The DNA here is from genome assembly GCA_049522565.1 of Acetobacteraceae bacterium. Classification (GTDB taxonomy): domain Bacteria; phylum Pseudomonadota; class Alphaproteobacteria; order Acetobacterales; family Acetobacteraceae; genus JASHVB01. The sequence goes on along the minus strand of JBEKNT010000324.1, from coordinate 501 downwards.
ACCGGTTGCGGGATTGCGACGTCCATCGCTACCTCCTGTTCGAGTCATGGCCGGCCTTGTCCCGGCCATTCATGCCGCCGTTATGACCGGAACCGTCGTCGCTCACGCCGCCCGCCCCGCCTGCCGTTCCGCGGCGGCACGGTCGCTACGGGCGAATTCGTCGCGGATCAGCCGTAGGACTTGATCCTTCAGTTCGACGAAACGTGGCGTGGTCACCACCTCGATCGCGCGCGGCTTTGCGAACGGCACCTCGATGCTGGCTTTGATCCGTCCCGGGGACGCCGTCATCACGTGCACGCGGTCACCCAGGAAGATCGCTTCCTCAACGTCGTGGGTGATGAAGAAGATGGTGGAGCGCACTTGCTCCCACAACTGCAGCAGCAATTCCTGCATCGCCAGCCGGTTCTGGAAATCAAGCGAGGCGAACGGCTCGTCCATCAGCAGCACCTGCGGCCGGTTCACCAGAGCCCGGGCGATTTGCACGCGCTGCCGCATGCCGCC
>JBEKNT010000323.1:0-15089 GCA_049522565.1 Acetobacteraceae bacterium | reverse complement strand
GATCTGCCGCTGGCAAACGTCATACCGCCGGGTTGGGTGTTCGCGATCGCAACCGTTGCCGCGGTCGGTGCCATCTGGGTTGTGCATTACCTGACCTCCTGGCCGCTGAGCATGCTCGGCGGCGTGGTGGTCTGGGCGTTGGCAGCGCGTGGCATGTTCGGCTGGGAGCTTGCGCGCTACCGGGCGAAGCTGCTGGGCCAGCTTCCGGATACGGTGCAACTGGTGGTCAGTGCGACGCGCGCCGGGTTGCCGGTTTTCGAAGCGTTCCGTGCCATCGCCGACGAGATGCCGTCGCCGACCCGCGACGAATTCGTCCGGGTGAACAACGAGATGGCGCTGGGGAGCGCGGCCGAGGATGCGTTGCTGAGCATGCACCAGCGCACCGGCGTCACCGAGTATGCCATCTTCGCGGTCACCATCGGTGTACAGGCGCGGAGCGGCGGCCGGCTCGTCGAGACGATCCAAAATCTGGCCGAGACCGTGCGAGAACGTCTGACCATCGCCGCGCGCGCGCGCGCGCTGGCGGGCGAGGCGAAGATCTCCGCAATCATCATGGCCGCGCTGCCGGTCATCTCCGCCGGATTGATGAGCATCTTGCAGCCGGGACAACTGGCCCCGCTGGTCAACGATCCTCGTGGTGTTCGGATGCTCATGGTCGGCGTGATCACCTTGTTCCTAGGTATGGTCACCATGCGCCAGATGATTCGGGGAGCGACCAGGGATTGACTGACTACCTCACCATTGTTGCGATGGTGCTCACCGCCGCTGCGCTGATCCTCGGGTGCGCCGCGCTGGTGATGTCGTTGCGCGGACTGGCGGCGCGGAGCCTGGAGCATCGGGTGCTGGCGGTTTCCACCCTATCGCCCAGGGACGATCGACCGGCTGACGCCTCGCCATTCGGCTGGCTGCGGCGCTCGCTGGGCTGGATCGGCGCGACGGTGCGCGGCCGGACGCGCTTCTACTCCGAGCGCGACATCCTGGCGCTTGAAGGCATGATCTCGGCCAGCGGCTTCCGGACCAACGCCGTGTTGCCGGTGGTGCTCGGCATCAAGGTGGTGATGGCCATCGGGGTTCCCGTGGCAGCGATCCTGTACGGACGGCTGGCCGGTTTGACCGGCACGCACCAGCTCCTGATGGTCTTCATCTCGGTCCCCCTGGGTCTGATGGGCCCCGAATGGGGGCTGACATTGCTGCGCCGCCCCTATCTCGCCGCCCTGCGGCGCGGCGTGCCGGATGCGCTGGACCTGCTGGTGGTGTGCAGCGAGGCCGGCATGGGGTTGGAGAGCGCGCTGGAGCATGTGAGCCAGGAAATCCGGCACTCGAACCCTGCGATCTCCGTGGCTTTGGCCAAGTTGCTGGACGATCTGCGTGTGCTGCCGGACCGGCGCGATGCCTTCCGCAACTTCGCGGAACGCACCGGCGTGGAGGGCGCGCGGCGCGTCGCCACCATGCTGGGGCAGTCGATGCAGTACGGCACGCCGCTCAGCCAGGCGCTGCGCACGGTGGCGGTCGACCTGCGCCGCGAGAGGATGATTGCGCTGGAGGCCAAGGCGGTCCGCCTGCCAGTCTTGCTCGTGCTGCCGCTCATCCTGTTCATCATGCCGTCGCTGTTCATCGTTCTCGTCGGTCCGGCGGTCCTGAGGGTGATGGACGCGCTGCATGCGGTTGTCCTGCATGCTACAATGACGCATTGATTGGGAGTCAGGGTGGTGGAACGGCGCGGGTTGAAGGCTGTGCTGGCATCGGCGGTGGCATGCTGGCTGCTGGCCGGATGCGCAGCGCAGCAGAACGAGGGGGAGCAGACCCCGCTGAACGCCGAGTCGCGCCTGCGCGTCGCGGCGGCGGCCGAAGCGTCGGGCGACCGGGATATGGCGGTGTCGATGTATTCAGCCGCGGCGGCCGAGGCGCCCGGCAATACCCCGACGCAGCTCCGCTGCGCCGAGGGCCTGGCCCGCAACGGCAAGATGGAGGACGCCGCGGCTCTGCTGACGCGCCGCCTCAAGACGACGCCGCATGACCCGGAGGTTCTGGGGACGTTGGGGGCGCTCCAGGTGCTGGCTGGGCAGCCGTCACAGGCGGTGCAGACCCTGTCCGAGGTGCTGTCGGCCAAGCCGGACGACGTGAAGGCCCTGGCCAACAAGGCGGTCGCCCTCGACGTCATGCAGCGGCATGGCGAAGCACAGCGGCTGTACCGGCAGGCGCTGGGGCTGGTGCCCGGCGATCCGGCAATCAGCAACGACCTGGCGCTGTCGCTGATGCTGTCGGGTCAGGCGGAGGAGGCGCGGCGGGTCTTGTCGCCGTTCCGCGACGTGGACGGACTGCCGGAGCGGATGCGGATCAATCTCGGGATTTTGGACGCGGCCGGCGGCCATGCGGAGGAGGCGCACGAGTTGCTTGGGTCACGCATCGGCGCGGCCGATTTGGCGACGCTGACCGCGGCGATCGGCAAGGGCGGCGCGATGGAGCCTGGACAGCCCTGACGGGCCGGCGGCCGGATTAGCCCTGGCGGGCCGGCCCGCGGGCGCGTTGGCTGCGGCGGCTCCAGCGCATCGCACCGAGCAATGTCGCCGCACCGCCCAGCAGCGCGAGGCTGGCAGGTTCGGGCGCCGGGGTGATGGAGACCGAGAACTGCAAGATGGTATTGTCGTATGCGCCGGAGACGGTGGCATTCAGGCCGGTGCCGCCGTCCAATCCGGGTTGGCCGAGTTGGCCCGGAAGGTTGTCGGCGCCACCGATATACTGCTCCAGCAGATCCGTGATCCCGACCGTGTAAGTGCTGCCGGGGCTGGCATCGACGGGAAACGCCCCGGCGCTCAGACCCGCATCCAACCCGTTCGGACAAATGCTGCTGGTGTCGCCCAGACACATGCCGAGGGAGGGGGAGGCAGGGGGGGAGGGCAACACCACGCTCGTGGTGCCCAACTCGGAGAAGTGCGCGCTCGAATCCCCGCATGTGCTGCTGCCGCCGTTGCAGAGCGTGACGTCAAAAATGTCGCCGGTCCGGGTGTTGTTCGTGTTGGCATCGACGGAGATCGTCATCAGGAAGTACTGGTCAGCGCCCAGGCCAAAGCCCGAGGACGGCAAAGTGAAGGTGATCAGGCCGCTGGTGGCGCCGTTATTGCTGTCCACGCCAGGCCCGGTGCCGTTTCCAGTGCCGGTGCCGCTGACCAGCGGGCCGTCGATCAGGCTGTAGGCAGGACACGCCGTTGTACCTGGAGAGCAAAGGCCGCCGCCCTGCGGTCCCCCGTCGCTGTACTGATTGGTTCCGGGTGCCTGCGGCGTCTGGTTACTGGTCTGATAGTAATATGTGGGGGTCGAGTCGCTGGTCGGGTCGAAGGTGATTTGCGCGCGGGCAGTGGCCACACTGAGGCTCAGTAGCATCGCCGCCAGGAAAAACCGAATCATCGCGAAAGACCTATTTTTGAGCCAAACCGGCCAGCTGCGTCATGACGACAGGGCACCATTGCGGACAAGTTATCGGGAATTGTCTGGGATCGTCAACGAGTTTTATGCGAGATTTGTATCTTAATTAGGACAGGCGGACGCGGTAGCAACGGCAACAATCCATGCCCGCCGACAAAATCGTGATTTCTCGGGACCTATATTTAATAATGGGACAATATCCAATAATTCGAGACGCGTCGCCGCCGAGGCTTTTCGCCCCTCATCGTCTGCAGCCTGAATTGGCGAGGGATTGGGCGACAGCAGTCCCCATAGCGCCGCGCGGATGATCCTCACCCGCTGTCGCTGCGCCTGCCGTTTCCGCAGGGAGAGCAGCAGGGCGGTGCGCGTCGCCTGCGGCTGTGGCGGGATCGGACCCTCGGACCTGCACCTCAAGCCGGCTCGAGGCGCACCAGGGCATCCGGTAGGGGTAAGACGATCCGACCATGGGACACCCGGTACGGGTGAGCATGTCGGGCGTGCCGTTCACGTTGGCCGGCATGACCTGCCCGGCGGACGATGGCCAGCCATTGATTGCCTCTGCCGGCAGGCTGCACCGGCCCGTCGGGACCGCCGAGGCGTCGGCGCGGGCGGTTTCGGGGCAGACGGTCTACGGCGCCAGCATCGGCCGGCGGACAGGCGATCCGCCCGCAGCCATCTCCGGGGATCGATGCTCGACGTGCCCACTCGTTGGCGTGCTGTCGCTTGGCACCATGGCGACCGCAAGACCGGACGATCGGGTGGACAAGCGCCGAAGTGCGCAACCAGCAGCCATCGCCGCAGCAGCAGCGGCAGCACAGGCACCATCGCGGCAGCCGTGGCACGCACCAGTGTACGCATGGACATCCGATGTGCGATGCCGCACCGTGCGGACCGCCACGAACATTCCCCTGAACACGCACGGCACAATGCGAGACCGCTGCGTCCACGCAGCAATGCGACAGCCTCATCCTGTTGTCGAAGCAGGCATCGACATGCTCACCGTTCAGCACACAATCGAATTCTCGCTGCACGGTCGAACATGCTGCACGCGAGTAGCTGCCATGCACGCAATGATGCAATCAGCCGATCGTGATTTCACTGTTCATATCAAGGCACGTCAAAGTGAGGACACAAGCGCGTACTGAAATGCATTTGTTAACCTTGTTGATGTTTAATGCTGGCACGCCCGCCTCTGAACCAACCACGCGGGCAGGACAGGTTCCATGCTGCACATCGCAACCATGCTTGGCGTGGCCAGCCCCTTCGTGCTGGAGCACCGGCTGATCATTGTACTCCGGTCATGGACAGCGACAGTATGGCGACTCGTGCTGGCGTTCGGCATTGCCGTTGCGCTGTACGGCCTGATGCTCCTGGCGATCACCGAAACCTATCAACCCAGCGGGCCAATGGCCACGGTGCTGTATGGCTTTGGCCTGGCACTCGCCGCGCTGCTGGCCATTTGCGGCGGGACCCTGGCATCGCCGGCGCGGCTTGCGCGGATCACCTTCCTGGGGACCAGCGGCCTGGCAGTTCTGCTGCCGGTCGGGCTGTACGTGCAAATGGCGGCGAGTGGTGCGTGGCGCGCAGGCTATCTCTGGTATCTCATTGGTGGCGTTGCAGGCAGCGTCGCGGCGATGAAGCTGTTGCCGTGGCTGCGCGCCGTGCCGAGGCTGTCCGGCGCCTGACGATCGCGCCGGCGGCGCGGGAGGTCGCCTCTCCCATGGCGCGTGATCGGGCCGCGCATTCGAGCTGATCGGATCGGCGCGCCGGCGTTGTGCCGGCTGGGAGTCAAGCGACTTAGCCACCCGCTGGCCCCGCGCAGACGACGGCTTCGCCGCCGTACGGGACCCCGGCGGGGCCGGGCAGCAGATCCGCAGGAGAGCCGTGGGTCTGGGCACATTTGCCAGGCGGATCGTTGGAAAACTTGCGCCGGACCGGCTGGCCCGGTATGTGACGCACGGTTTCCACAGAAGCCGACGCATGGCCCATCGCTCGACGTGCATCTGCTCTCAGCTTCGGACTGTTGAGGAATGGCTGAAGCTTCGCCCGTGCTTGACGTTCGGCCGGCCTGCTGGCCTGTCCGAACGGACCCCGCGCCACCAGATCGGGCACCTTTCCTGAGCGGTCCAAGACGATATTGCGACACCGCGCACGCTCAGGGTGTGGTGACCCGGACCCGTGCGCCCGATGCCAGCCGCCAGACGAGGCATATTCGGGTCCCGCTGGTCCTGCCGGTAGCAGCACCGCGTCGCGGTCGGGTCGTCGCCGGCTGGTCCGCGGTCCACACAGGACAGCGGCCAGCGCCGCCTTGCGGTCAGCAGGAGTTGGCGGTGGAAACCTAGCCCGGATCGCCCGGTGGTCGGATGTGCGGATGACCGGCCGCGCGGCTTCCGGGCGATGTATCTGAAATTGGAATTGGAACGACCCCATGCGGCGTGTGGTGTTCATCGGAAACTGCCAGGTGCAGTCTCTCTCGCAGCTTTATCAGCGCTTCTCCGAACGGAACAGCGAAGAGACGATCGCCTACCTGCCGTCCTACGAGGATCTCACCGATGATGGCGCTGCGGCGATCGCGCAAGCGGACGTCATTGTCGAGCAGCGCCTGGACCTGCCGCCGCGGGCGGAGATCGACGGTATCGTCAACCACGCCGAGCGCCATTTCGTTCCGCTGCTGGCCGGAGGATTCCTCTGGCCGTTCGCCGGCCAGCCGCATCCGCGCAACGAAAAGCCCTGGTTCATGCCCAGTGGCCCCTTCGATGCCGAGATGAGCGACAGCTACCTCAATCGGCTGATCGACCAAGGGGTGTCTCCGGCCGAGGCGGTGCAACAATACCTTGCCCTCGATGTCGGCCGTGTCCGCCATCTCGATCGCCTCTTCGAACTGATCATGGACCGCCAGCGGTCACGCGATGCGGCGTGCGGCTACCAGCTTGCCGGGCTGATCGAAGAACGTTTCCGCGACGAGCCGATGTTTCGGACCCCACATCATCCGAACCTGCGGCTGACGCTCAGCTTCGCCACGCAATTCTTCCAGCGGATGGGCATGGGCAGGAGTACGATAAAGCATCTGAACGACCGGGTTCGGGTCACCCCCTTCCCGAAGGTGCAACTGCCGATCCATCCAGCGGTGGCCCGCCATTTCAACCTGAAATACGCGGATGACCGCACCCGGTACCGGATCCGCGAGGAGGGCCGCTTCACCTTTGCCGAATACGCGCTGAGCTACATGGCAGGTGATTGGAACCGTGATCTGGCCGAAGGGATCGCGTTGGTCGGACGCGACCTTGCTCAGGCGCTGCCCAAATTGGAGGCCGGGTTGCAACGCAGCCCGAACGCCGCCGCAGGATGGTACAGCTATGCCGAAGCGCTCCGTCGGACCGGCCGTTCAGCGGAAGCCGAGATCGCGGCCCGGCGCGCCATTGCAATCGATCCGGCGGAAGGCCGCCACTATTACGGTCTTGGCCACATCCTTGCGGACCTCGGCAGGCTGGATGACGCGGCACAGGAGGCCGAACGCGCGGTGGCACTCGATCCGTTCGATCCGCACTTCCATGGTCTCTCCGCCAACGTTGCCTCGCGGCGCGGGCGACTGGCCGAGGCGGAAGGTTTTGTTCGTCGGGCGATCGAACTCGAGACGGCCAATCCGCACCTGCACAGCATGTTGGGCGATCTGTTGCTGCGGCAGGAGCGGCCAGCGGACTCCGTCGCGGCATCGCAGGCGGCCATTGCGCTCGCTCCCGATGTTGCGGGATTCCACGTCGTGCTCAGCCGCGCCCTCGCCCGCGCGGGACGCATGCCGGAAGCGACCGAAGCGGCACGCCGGGCCGCGGCGCTCGAGCCGGGCAACGCCGGGATCCAGGGACATCTCGGCAGCCTGCTTGCGCAAAGCGGTGACGTGGAGGATGCCGAAATCCACATGCGGACACGTCTCGCAGCCAGTCCGGACGATGCCGGTCTCTACGAGCAATACGGTCATCTGCTCGCCCGGCTCGGGCGGACCGAGGAGGCGGAAGCCGCGTTCCGCCGGGCCATGGACCTTGCGCCCAACGCCGCCGGTCCGCTCGCCGGCCTCAGTCACACGCTGGCCCGACTCGGCCGGCATCACGAGGCGATCGCGGCCATCGAAGCGGCGATCGCGTTCGAACCGCGCTTCTCGCCGTTTCACGTCCATCACGGCAATCAGCTCTGGGTGTTGGAGCAATTCGAAGAGGCGGCGACCGCCTATCGGGCAGCGCTGGCTCTCGATCCGGCCAATAGCGACGCGGAGCGGCAGTTGCGGGGAGTACGGGTGGCCATGGAGGCGATGGCTTAGGCCCGAATGTTCCACCTCGCGGCGTGCAACACCGCCTGGTATCGTACCAGCCACTCGTTCGGGCGGTTGGCATCATGATCCGCAGGGGCGCGGGCTGAAGCATAACCACAAAGAAGCAGGAATAAACGAATCACCATTCGGCGCAGCATCGTCCGTCCCGTCATGGCGGGCCCCCGGGTCAAGTGCCCGGGGGCAGGCTCCGGCCCGCCATCCACGACTTTGCGGCTCACATAAAGGAAAGTCGTGGATGGTCCGCCTTCGCGGACCATGACGAATTGGGCACGGTCCGCACGTCAACTGACGCAGTTATTCCTCGGCGAGCCCTTACCTGGTCTCGGCCGCATTCCCCGCTTTGTCGTTACTCGGTGTTGTCTAGAATGTCCTCGCCGGAAACCGCCACTTTGCCGGTGGCCGTCAGTGCTTGCTGCACTCGGGAATATAGCTTCCGATCCTCCGGTGAAAGGTCTTGCACGTGGCTGAGGTCCTGATGTGCCAATGTGCTGAGCGTGACAAACTTGGTCGACTCGTTCTGCCGGGTGTGCGCCGTGATCCCCCAGCGGTCTGCCAGCCACGCATTGTAATGCGTTGTATCCGTGACCTCGACAAGATGGCGGGCCAATCGTTCGTTCACAGTCTGCGCGTCACCCCCACCGAGCCATCGGCACATCGAATTCGGCTCGACGATGTTGGTGTTATAGAGCATCTTGTGTGCGTACTTGTCGACGAACTGGGGAGTCACTGCGGGGGGCAATGCCTTCAACTCCAGTTCGGCGAGCCATTCCTCGGTGTCCTGATCGACCACCCCGGCATCGATGTTGAGCTGGAACTTCGTCAGGATGTAGTTGATCTGCGACAGCGCGATCTCGGTCGGGTCCCGCACGATGGTGAAGATCCGGTCGGCCGGACGGATCAGGTCGGCATTCGCGTAAAAGTCCAGGGGAATATGGCCGCGTACGAACACCGCGTCGGCGAACACCAATTCGCGCACAAACCGAGACAGAGCCTCAAACAACTCCCCCTTGCTCGTCCAGGCTTCATCCGTCAGCCGCTGCTCCAGTGACGGAAATCGGGACGCGAGGTGGAACGAGAGGTCGCTGCCGGCGCATTTCGGAATATGCACGAACATCAGCCGCTGCTTGTCGGGGAAGGCCCGCAGCGCGTAGGTCAGGACGTTCTGTTGGAACCGCGGCGAATATAGCAGGTCGTTCAGGTAGTCGCGCGCGCGAGCTGGCGACCAGGCCATCCCGCGCGGGTGGACCTCCGGCACTTGCCCGAAGACGCCGTAATCGAGATGGCTTGGCCGCACGCGCCCGAAATCCAGCCGGCACAGCAGGAGATACAGCTCCACCGCCGGCTCGTACAGCCCGAACATTCGGAACAATGTGCGCGGATCGACCGGGGCCGGAACGATCAGTTGCTCCTGCCGCTGTGGCGGCGCCGGGACGACCACGGCCTCGGTGGCACCCCGCGCCAGCAGCGCATTGCCGTGCCCGAGCCAGGCGCCGGATTCCGCGAAGCGCACGGCGATCCTGGCGGCCTCAGCGGTCGGCAGCGGCGGCGCGAATTCATACCGAAAGCCATGCCGGCCCTCGCCGTACATTCCCATATGCCGCAGATCAGGCCGCGGCTGATCGCAGGCCAACTGTGCCATCTTTCGCCCGTTGACAAATATCGTGATGTCAATCTGCTCGTCAGGAGCGGCGGTATCGGCGGCCCAGCCGGTGATGACCTGCCGCGTTATCCGGTCGACATGGCCCTGGATCATCTGCCTCGCCACATGGTTGCATCGACTATCCCGCATTTTTCTCTGGCTTTCAATGGAGCAGAATGTTGCGCCGCAACCCCGCCAGGTAGCCGTTTCCCCACGAAAAAACCCTGGCCATGCCAGGCTTCCGGCGTTATGGGGTTCATATGTTGCGTGGCCACGTGGATCTGATCGCCTCCACCTACATTGCCGGATGGGCGGTAGATACCGCCCGGCCGGACGAACCGGTTGATGTCAGCGTGTTCGTGGACGGCCTCAAGCTGGTGCAACTCACCTGCGACCGCCCGCGCGAGGACCTGATCGGGCGGGACGGCCTTGGCAACGGACGCCATGGCTTCCGCTATAATCCGCAGCCGCCGCTGACCGGAGCTGTGGCGAAACGGGTCACCGTGCGCCACGCCAGCAACGGCAAAATCCTCGGCAAGGGCGACGTGGTGCTGAACGCCGAGACTGGTGCGTTGCCACCTGATCTGGGCGCGGACCTGCCCGCCGAGTTCCAACGCCTGCCCGCACCGGAGACGCCGCGGCAGACCTTGGATCTGTTTTCGCTCTACGACCGCAGCCAGGGTCTGTACAACCTGCTCCGTCAATTGGACTTCGCCGGCCGCTCGGCCAGACAGTTGGCGTACGCCGCTCTCGGCGGGGTGGTACCGGCCGGGGGTAAGCGCGACCAAGCCTGGCAACCCGAGGCAGCGCGCGACATGCTGAACGATCTGCTGATGTCGCGTGACTTTCAGCAAAACATCCTCCGACTGTTCCTGGAGGCGTTTCCGGAAAAGCGGCGCCTGCTGTTCGTTCACATCCCCAAATGTGCCGGCAGCGATCTGTCGCATCATCTGGCCAGCCGCTATCCTTCCATCGCCGAGCAACTGCGCGCGCTGCACTGGACAGAAAAGGGGCTGTTGTTCGAGGCCCTGAGCGATACCGTGCGCCGCCTGCACTTCTCCGACACGATCTTCGTGCGTGGTCACGTCAATCTCGGGGACTATCTGGAACAGGGGCTGGTGCGGCCGTCCGATCGTCTGTTCACCGTCCTGCGTGACCCGGTCGATATCGCGATCTCGCAGGTGAACTACATCCTGACTCGGCTGAAGTCGGATGCCGCGGCCGGCGAATTCCAGCCGGACACACGACAGTGGCTGCCGCTTCTGGAACTGGAGGACGTGCCCGACGACTTGTCCGACACGTTCCTCTGTCGCCTGGGGGAGCAGGCCTTGCGCAAGCGTGAGATCGTCATGCCGAATCCGATGTGCCATTGGCTGGGTGGCGGTGCCGCGGCCGCGGTGCTGGCGCGGCTCGCCGAGCATGAGGTGGAGGTGACGAACACGCTGCAATATCCGCATTGGCGGCGGCAGCGCTGGGGGATCGAGACGGACACGCGGCAGAACGAATCAATCAAGTTCCTGACGCGCCAAACCGTGGCCGCGGACGACCTCGCGTACCTGCGCGACATCTCCGTGGAGGACGCCAAACTGTATCGCGCCGTTGAGCAACGTCTGATGCGCACCGGCGAGTGTGCGGTAACAGACTGGGCGGCCGTGCCGTTGGAGGAAGTGGCCGCAGCGGCAGCATGAGGCGGCGGCCCGGCATCGGCGACATCCCGAGTTTTGGGCCAGCGTCGTCCCGGCGAATGCGCTTTCCCTGGTTCGGGACGAGGCGGCCGATCCGCCTGGCGGCCACCGGATATTGTTGGTGGAAGCTGACCCCGGGATCGCACGCGCGGGCAGCGGCACGGATATCTGGCTGCCGGGCGCCTCGTTGGTGTAATCTGGAATTAGCGTTGGAATAACCCCATGCGGCGTATGGTGTTCATCGGCAACTGCCAGTTGCAGTGCCTCTCGCAGCTTTATCAGCGCTTTTCCGAAAGGAAGAGCGAAGAGCAGATTGCCTACTTGCCGTCCTACGAGGATCTGACCGATGATCGCACCGCGACGATCGCGGAAGCGGATGTCATTATCGAGCAGCGCCTGGACCTGGCGCCGCGAGCGGACCTGGGCGGGGGACGCCGCCGACCGAGGCGGTGGAGCAATATCTCGCCCTCGATGTGAATCGCGTGCGCAATCTCGACCGGCTTTTCGAATTGATCATGGACCGTCAGCGGTCGCGCGATGCGGCATGCGGCTACCATCTCGCCGACCTGATCGAAGAACGCTTTCGCGACGAGCCGGTGTTTCGGACCCCCTACCATCCGAACCTTCGGCTTACGCTCAGCTACGCTACACAGTTCTTCGAGCGGATGGGGATGACCGGGACGGCAATCAAGCACCTGCACGAGCGTATTCGTGTCACGCCATTCCCGAAAGTACAACTGCCGATCCATCCGGCGGTGGCACGGCATTTCGATCTGAAATACGCGGATGCGCAGACCCGCTACCGGTTCCATTATGAAGGCCGTCTTACCTTCGCCGAGTACGCCTTGCGCTACATGGGGTATGAGTGGAACCGCGATCTTGCCGAGGGGATTGAGTTGGCCGGACGCCACCCGGCACAGGCCTTGCTCAAGCTGGAAGCCGGGCTCCAACGCAGCCCTGCCTCCGCGCAGGGCTGGTTCAGCTACGCCGAAGCGCTCCGTCGGTCCGGTCGTCCGGCGGAGGCCGAAACCGCGGTCCAGCGGGCCATTGCGATCGATGGGACGGACGGCCGCTACTATAACGGGCTTGGCCACATCCTTGCGGAGCTCGGCAGGTTGGGTGAAGCAGCGCAGGCGGCCGAGCGCGCGGTGGCACTTGATCCGTTCGACCCGCACTTCCATGGTCTCGCCGCCAACGTTGCCTCGCGGCGCGGGCGGCTGACCGAAGCCGAAGGTTTTGTTCGTCGGGCGACCGAACTCGAGCCGACCAATCCACATCTGTACAGCCTGTTGGGCGATATCCTGCTGCGCCGGGAGCGCCCTGCCGAGGCCATTGGGGCATTTCAGCGTGCCATTGCGCTGGCCCCGGACGTCGCCGGCTTCCACTTCGCGCTCAGCCATGCCCTCGCGCGCGCGGAACGCATTCCCGAGGCGACCGAAGCGGCACGCCGTGCCGCGGCGCTCGACCCGGGCAACGCGTCGATCCAGGGACACCTCAGCGGCCTGCTTGCGCAGAGCGGTGACGTGCAGGACGCCGAGACCCATCTTCGGACGTTGCTCGCTGCCAATCCGGACCAGGCCAAACTGCACGAGCAATACGGTCATCTGCTCGCCCGGCTCGAGCGGCCGGAGGAGGCGGAAACCGCGTTCCGCCGGGCCATGGACCTGGCGCCCAATACCGCCGGCCCGCCTGCCGGCCTCAGTCACACCCTGGCCCGCCTCGGCCGGCACCGCGAGGCGATCGCGGCGATCGACGCGGCGATCGCATGCGATCCGCACTTCTCGCCGTTTCACGTCCATCGCGGCAATCTGCTGCGGATCATGGAGCAACGCGAAGAGGCCGCCGTCGCCTATCGGGCGGCACTGGCCCTCGATCCCGCCAACCGGGACGCGGCGCGAGAGTTGCGGGGATTACGCATGGCGATCGACGAGGTGGGTTAACCCCGGGCGTCCGCGCCGGCACGCGGTTCGTCGTGGACCACCCCTTAAGGCTGGCCGGCGTAGGCCGCCCGCAGCGTGGGAGTGCCGATGTAATACAGCGACGACCAACGCTGCCGCCAGTGCGTGTTTTCCGGCAAGGCCGCGGCAAAACTGCCGGACGCAGCGGTGACCGTGGCGGCGATCGGCGCCATGTCTGTGTCCCACACTTCGTCGGTCGGGGCGTCACCGTCGCTGTTGTAGATCACCCGGAACTTCCCGCCAACGCCATGCGCGGCATTGACCGCCAATGTCTGGAGCTGGTCGTCCGGCGTAATGAGGAATAACGCGGCCGAGGCCAGGAAGACTTGAATCTGTCCGGCGAATTGGTCCCATTCGGACCACGGATGGAACGGCAGATTCCAATCTGTCGCTGGGGTGATGCTGTCATCCGGCGTACGCGGACGGAACCAGATTTCCTCGGCGTGGTCCGACGCGGGTGCCAGCAGGAGCAGCAGCGCTGCCGCAGACAGTGGCGTGCGCACAAGCCAAGCGTGCGCGGTCGCGGCGAACCAGCGACCCCAATACCTTGCGGCCGCCCGGTGGTACATTCCGTTGCCCGGCCCCGCGCCGGGCTGTCTGGTCGGGAAGCGCGCGCGATTCCAGCAAAATGCTGGACTTCGATCCCCCGTTTGTGCGAATGGTAAGCGCTACGCATGGAAGGACGCATGGCTCGCGCGCGCATCGTTCGCATCACCGGGATGGTCGGGTCGTATCTGACCGATTACCTGAGCACTCAATACGCACTGGGAAATCCATGGCCGTCCGGTGGCGAAGTCCACCAAGTAGCGCAGGGCGCCGGCTAGGCCGGGTCCGGCGTCGCGACCGGCCGCAGCCCATGCATGTTTAGCGTCCCAAGGGGATACAAATGGCTACCCACTCTTTTGTCGGGCAGGTTTGCTGCTGGAATCCGCGAACGGATCACGGGTTATTGGATGGTACATAGAAGTCGGTGCAACGATGTATAAGCAGCCGATACCGCAGGCCGGTACCTGGCCTGCGACGACACAGCTCCTGACCAGCGTCATCACCGCGACACCGTTCCGGGTGAGTTTCTTCGGTGGCGGTACCGACTTCCCTGCATATTTCAACCGACGCGGCGGGCTGGTGGTCGCAACGACAATCAGGAAATACTCTTATGTCGCGCTCAACAGTCTGGAACGGTTGTTGGACAAACGCTTCCGTATCTCCTACGCGCGACTGGAGACGGTCGATGCCATCGCAGAGATCCAGCATGAAATCGTACGCGCCACATTTATGGAATACGCGGCGCTGATGGATGACTGCTTCATGGATCTGCATTCGTATGGCGACTTGCCGTCGGGCACCGGGGTCGGTTCGTCCTCGGCGTTCGCTGTCGGGCTGCTGGCCGCGCTCCATACACTGAACGGTATCTATCTGCCGCCCCGGGAGTTGGCGCGGCGAGCGATCCGCATCGAGCGAGACATCCTTGCGCAGGTCGGTGGCTGGCAGGATCAGATCATGGCAGCGTTCGGCGGATTCAATGCCATCTCGTTTCGTGACGGCGATTTCGAGGTACATCCACTGGCGGTGGGCACCGAAAGGCGCGCCGTTCTCGAAGCATCGTGCTGGCTCTATTTCACCGCGCTCACCCGCTCCTCGTCGGCGATCCAGCGGGCGTCGTTCTCGCCGGCCAATGTCGCCGACAAGGAACAAGTCCTGGACCATATGCGCGAACTGGCGGAAGAGGCGTTGCATGTCTTCCGTACCGAGGCCAACCCGCACGCGCTGGTGCAACGCTGGGGCGGGCTGCTGGATGCGGCCTGGGCGCTGAAGAAGTCGATGTCGGCCGGCGTCACGCTTCCCGAGATAGACCGGCTGTACGCGCAGGCACGCAAGGCAGGGGCGTACGGCGGCAAGATTGTCGGGGCCGGGGGCGGCGGGTTTCTATTGATCGTCGCCCCGCCCGAGCGGCGCGCCGAAATCGACGCCGCAGTGGGACATCTGCGCGCTGTGGCGGTCCAGTTGGAATCCGAAGGCGGCCGTGTCGTATATGTTAACGAGAAGTAGGTGATGGAGTC
>JBEKNT010000322.1:0-11285 GCA_049522565.1 Acetobacteraceae bacterium | reverse complement strand
AGGCCGGCCACCCACGTCTTTCCTTTGTTCCACACAGCAAAGTCGCGGGTGGCCGGCCTTCGCCGGCCATGACACGGAGGTTGCGATCCGCCGGCAACTGACTCGGTTGTTCCCGGACGGTCGCTAAGTCGTGGGTGGCCGGCCTTGGCTGGCCATGACGCGACAATTCGCCCGCCATGACGACACGGGACGCAAGCGGCGTCGGTACGCGAACCCGTGCGGGAACGTCAGGCGGCATGGCGCGTTGGTGCCCGACCACCCGGCGCTGCATGGCGCCGGGCACGGGCCGTCCCGATCTGCCAACGGAAAGGGGACCATGACTCGCAATATCGTCGTCCTGCTTTGGTTTTGTGCCGCTGTCGCGGCGCCGCGCGCCGAGGCGCAGAACCCGCAACCCGCGCCACCCGGCGTGACGCCGACCCCGATGGCGCCGCCCAACGCGCCCTCGCCCCCGCCTGAGCAAATCGCGCCGGCCGAGAGGGACGCGCATGCCGGCAGCAAGCAGACGCTGAGCGACAGGCTGGCGCTACAGCACGGCACGGTGGAGCCGCCGCACGACGTGGATCCCGGCATGACGGTCAGCCCACCCGCGCAGGCGCAAGGCACCATGCCGATCATTCCGCCCCCGGGCTCACCGGGCGGCGATCAGCAGGTGGTGCCGAAGTAACGCCGCACGGCGAAACGGCGATCCGGAGGCGCCGGCTGGAGCGCGCCTGTGATGGCGAGGCACGCAGCGACAGGGATGCCGGGCACGCAATGACAGCGGCAGTTAGCCCTGCTCAGCGTTCCGCCACGCGGCGATCGCCCCAACGCGCTACCACATGCTCGATCGAGCCGACCATCAGGGCCAGCAGCACCAGGCAGCACACCGCCTGCACCAGCGAGGTGATCCACAACGCCGCGACCGCCGACAGGCCGGCGTGGCGTGCCAGCAACACGCCGGCGACGAGCAATACCAGGCGGCAGACCTGCCAGACCACGGCGGTGACCTGATGCTCGAGGATCTGCAACGTGGTTGAGACCGGGTGCAGGACCGACAGCATCAAATAGGAGACGCTGAGCGCGCGCAGGTAAGGCACGGCATTGCCCCACTGCGCGCCGAACAGCAGCGGAAAGGCCCAGCCAGCCAGCAGGTTGGCAAATAATATCCATCCCGCAACAAGCACGAACTGCCGCGGCACCACCTGGTAGAAGCGGCGGCGCAGCAGCACGGGGTCCTGCGTCACCGCGCGCCCGGCCTCGCCGGTGAACACTTGCAGCAGCGATGTGCTGACAATCAGCAGCGGGCGCGCGATGACGCGTTCGGACAGGAACATGAAGCCGGCGATTTCCGGCGAGTAGCAGGCCGAGATCAGCACGAACAGCACCATGCCGCCGCCGGCCATGTCCAGGACGCGCGCCCAGCTCGCCACCAGGGGAAACGTGTTGTAACGCCGCGCCATCGCGACGATGCCGCGCCAGGTGATCTGTTCCAGCCAGACGCGTTGCCGCAGCACCAGCCGGCTGAACAGCAACAGCGTGCCGCTGGATTGACCGATCACGTAGCCGAGCACCAGCCCGGGCGTGCCGATGCCGCACAGCCCCAGCAGGATTTGCGAGACCGGGCCGCTGACGCCCTGGGACACGCGGGTGCGCGCGATGTCCTTGAACGCTCCGCTGCGGGTGGCGACGGCGACCATGATGTAGTAGCCGCCAAGGCAGGCGAAGCCGATGGGCAGCAGCCAGCGATAATCCGCCAGCGAACCGACCCAGAGCAAGCTGAGCATGTGTGCAGAGACCAGCCAGGCGAACAACGCCACCAGGGTCGTGGTGCCGACCAGCACGAGACCGTTCAGCGCCAGCAGATCGGCGCATTCGTCGTCCGCCATGCAGATCGGAATCGCCAGTTCCAGCCCGAGGCTGGCGACCACGCCGAAGATCGCCAGCACCGCGCTATAGACGCTGAGATAGCCGAACTGGGTGGGACTGTAGAGCCGCGTCAGCACCGGCGCGAGCAACAGGCTGACTGCCTGCCCCGCGACTGTTCCGACCAGCATGATCGAGACGTTCCAGGCAAAGCTGCGCCGCGCCGCATGCTGCCGGAAGTGGTGGATCCGGCCTTGCAAGATGGCGGGCAAGCGATCGATCAATGTGGTAGGGTTGGACATCATGCGCAGGGGGATAGAGTCACTGTTCACCGCCTCGCTTGCAAGCGTTGGCGCGGTGCTCCGCGCAGCGCGGCGGTCACGTTATTGTAGAGACGCCGCGCCCGCGCGATCGTGATGGATCAATTCCGCATGGCGGGTCTCGGGCGGGGTTGTAAATCCCTCTCCCACGAAGCGGGAGAGGTCAGGTGAGGATGCGGCGGGGCACACGCATGAGCCTCACCCGCAATGCGGCAGAGCGACGCTGGCACGCAGCGCGGCGCAGACCTGTTCGACCTGCGCGTCGGTCAGCTCCGGATAGAGCGGCAGGCTGAGCACCTCACGCGACGCAACCTCGGTCTGCCGGCAGCCGGCGGGGCCGAGGGCGACGCGGTTGCGATAGGCGGGCTGCAGATGCACCGGGCTCGGATAGTGGATGCCGGTCGCGACGCCCGCCGCGCGCAGCCGGGCCTGCACCGCATCGCGGTGCGGCGTGCGCACCACGTAGAGGTGGAAGACGTGGTCGGCGTCGGCTCGGCGTGGCGGGGCGCGCAGCGACGATCCGGACAGCGCCGCGTCGTAGGCGGCGGCGATCGCCTGGCGCCGCGCGTTGTGCGCGTCGAGATGCGCGAGCTTCACCCGCAGGATCGCTGCCTGCACCTCGTCGAGCCGGCTGTTCACGCCGACCTCGTCGCTGATGTAGTGGCTGCGCCAGCCGTATTGCCGCAGCGCTGCGAGGCGGGTCGCTTGGTCCGCGTCGCGCGTGGCCACCGCGCCGCCGTCGCCCAGCGCGCCGAGATTCTTGGTCGGGTAGAAGCTGAAGGTGCCGAGGTCGCCGATGGTGCCCAGCTTGCGGCCGCGCCAGGTGGCGCCGTGCGCCTGCGCGCAATCCTCGATCAGCGCGACGCCGTGCTGCCGGCAGGTGGCGGCGATGGCGTCGAGGTCGGCGGCCTGGCCGTAGAGATGCACGGCGATGACGGCGCGGATCGGCGGCAGGCCGGGCGGGGGATGTTGCAGGACCGCCGCGAGTTCGCGCGGATCCAGCGTATAGCTGGCGGGATCGATGTCGAGCAGTAGCGGGGTGGCGCCGGTCATTTCGATAGCGGCGACGGTGGCGACCGCCGTATGCGATACGGTGACGACGCCGCTGCCGGCGCCGATGTCGAGCGAACGCATGGCGAGCGCCAGCGCATCGGTGCCGTTGGCGCAGCCGACGGTCGCGGTTGTACCCAGCCAGGCGGCGAACTCGGCTTCGAAGGCGCGACCTTCCGCGCCGAGGATGTACCAGCCGGACTCCAGCGCGCGCGCGACCGCGGTGTCGATCTCGGACTTCAGCGCGCGATAGCCGGCGCCGGGGTTGGCCTGGGGAATCAGGGGCGGCGGTGTGGTCATCGGCGGGGTCCGTGCGGTTCGCACTGTCCGCAAGGCAGGTTCACCACAAAGACACCAAGACACGAAGATCCGCCTATCTTCGTGTCCTGGTGTCTTTGTGGTGCGTCTACTGAAAGCAGATCATGCAGCATCGGAACCATCACAGGTAATCCGCCAACCGCGGCCGGTACCAGTCCAGCGTGCGGGCAATGCCTTCCTCCAGGCCGACCGTGGGCTGCCACCCGGTGGCGGCGCGGAACGCCCGGTCGTCGGCGTGGTAGCTGCCGATGTCGATGCTCGCGCGCTCGGCGGGGAACTCGCGGGTGGTGTAGTGGGCCGGCGGGCCGGCCAGGCGCACGACAAGCTCTGCCAGGTCGTGCAGCGACGCCGGCGGGGAGCCGCCGATGTTGAAGATGCGGCCGTGGCACGCGGGATGGTAAGCGGCGCGCAGGAACGCCTCGGTGACGTCGTCCACATAGGTCATGTCGCGCAATTGCGCACCGCCCCAGACCTCGAACGGCCGGCCTTCCAGCACGCAGCGGATCCAGATGCCGAGGAAGGTCTGCCGGGCATCGCGGATGCGCAGGCGCGGGCCGTAGCAGTTGGTCAACCGCAGCGACACCACCGGACGGCCGCGCACACGGTGCTCGAGCAGCCAGTATTGCTCGCCGGCGAATTTCGACACGCCGTTGGCGTCGGGCGGCGCCACCGGCTGGCTTTCGTCCACCGGCAGCTTCGTGACCCGGCCGTAGAACTGCCGCGTCGAGGCGTGCACCACCGTGGCGTCGGGCGCGGCCTCACGCGCGGCCTGGATCAGCCGCACCTGCGCCACCGCGTTCACCGCGATATCGGAGAGCGGATCGGTCTGGCCGCCCATGTGGCTGGTCTGTGCCGCCAGGTTGAATATCACGTCGGCACCCTCGCAGAGCGGCCGCAGGTCGATCTCGCGGATGTCGCCGCGCACCTGTTCGACGCCGGACGCCTCCAGGTTCTTCAGGTTGGCGCCACCGCCGAACAGGAAACCGTCGAGCGAGGTGACCCGCGCGCCGCGCGCGGCCAAGGCGTGGCACAGATTGCTGCCGAGGAATCCGGCACCGCCGGTCACCAGCACGCGTCGGCCTGTCCAGTCCATACGTCCCCCTTGCATCGCGCCGGCCCTGTGCCGCCGCACCGTGGCAATACTATGGGTCCGCCGCGCAATAACCGAGTCATTGACGGGCGGATCGGGACCGCTTGCAGCACTTGTTTCCCCGCGCCGGCTATGTGTCGTCCGGCGAGCGCGGCGGGCGCTGCTCCGGCAGCGTCGGCCGCGGCCGGCTGTCCGGTCCGGCGCCGCGCATGATCTCGCTGAAGCCGAACAGCAGCATCAATATGCCGGATACCACTTCCAGCCCGGTCAGCGCGCGCACCAGTTGCGCACTCGGGGCGATGTCGCCGAAGCCGAGCGTGGTGATGGTGGCGACGCTGTAATACAGCGCATCGGCGAAGCTGATCCGCGCCGCCAGGGCATGCACCGC
Organism: Acetobacteraceae bacterium; assembly: GCA_049522565.1. Lineage (GTDB taxonomy): Bacteria > Pseudomonadota > Alphaproteobacteria > Acetobacterales > Acetobacteraceae > JASHVB01. The sequence goes on along the minus strand of JBEKNT010000322.1, from coordinate 6,274 downwards.
GAATTGCGGCTCCAGGCTGGTGAGGTCGGCGATGCGGTAGAGGCAGGCGAACACCACCACGATCAGCGCATAGAAGGTGGTGAACGCCATCATCGGCAGCACCAGCCGGTCGAGCCGGGCGGTCACGCTCTCGAACACCGTGGCGACGTCGATCATCACCAGCACGACGTCGCGCACCGCAAGCACGACGATGGCGCTGATCACCGCCATCGAAGCGAGCAGGGTCAGGCCCTGGGCGATCGGCTGGAGCGCCAGGCGCGGCAGGGTGAACGAGGCGGCACCGACCGCGATTGTGCCGATGAACCAGCCGGTGAGGCGCGGGAGATGCTCCAGTCCGCGCACGCGGCTGGCGCGGATGATGGCGAACACCTGACGGCGGCGCAGGAAACACCCGAACAGGAAGCCCAGCACGGGCAGTGCCAGGGCGGGCAGGGCGAACTCGGTCGGCGCGCGGGAGAAGTTGGCGCTGCGGAAGAACTCGAACATGCAGGCGTAGATCGCCAGGAAGTTGGCCACCGTCATGCCGAAATGCGCGCCGCCGGGAAACAGCAGGTAGAAGAAGCCGAACCCGACGGCGGAGGTGGCGACCGAGCCGAGGGTGATCGACCAGTCGGCGCCGATCGCCGCGGCCACCAGGCCCACGAGGACGACGGTGAAGCCGATCGAGCGCAGCCAATGCAGGTCGAGCCGGGTGACCCGATGGCGGGTCGGGGCTTGGACCGGGGGGCGGCTCAAGACTGCGCCGCGCGTGCGGTACGCATCCGGGCCATCGGGGTCTCCCTCGTTGCGGTGGAGGCGCAACCTAGCCGATGACGGGCGATCCGGGCAGCCGGCGCGGCGGCGTTTCGTGCCGGGCGACGGCGATATCGGGACGGCGCCTGGTGTATCGGCGCAACGCGGCCTCCCGCTCCGTCCGGTAGCGTCCGGCTCGCTCCCCTCCCCGATTGGCCGGTGCCATCGGGTCGCCGATTGCGCGATACTCCGTCGCGCGGATGACCAACGGGGAGACGCTCATGCAAATCGCCATCATCGGTGCCGGCAATGTCGGCAATGCGCTGGGAGTGGGCTGGATCGCCGCCGGCCACGATGTCACGTTCGGCATACGCGATCCGCAAGCCCCGCGATCCGGCGGACCGGCGGGTGCCCGCTATGCGAGTCCGGCGATGGCAGCACAAGGCGCCGAGGCGGTGGTCCTCGCCGTCCCCTGGCCGGCGGTGCCGGACGCACTCGCGGGGGCCGGCGATTTGCGCGGCAAGCTGCTGATCGATTGCACCAATCCCTTGCGCATGGGCGCGAGCGGACTGGAGTTGGAAATCGGCCACAGCCGCTCGGGCGGGGAGCGCGTGGCCGCGCTGGCGCCCGGCGCATCGGTGTTCAAGACGCTGAACCAGACGGGCTTTGCGAATATGGAGCACGCCGCCGCCTTCGCGCCATTGCCGGCGGCGATGTACGTCGCCGGCGATGACACGGTGCGCAAGCCGGCGGTGCTTGCTCTGGTGTCGGACCTGGGCTTCCAGGCGATCGATGCCGGGCCGCTGACCGTGGCGCGCTTGCTGGAGCCGATGGCGATGCTGTGGATCCACATGGCACTGAACCGCGGCGCGCCCAGGACGCAGGCATTCGCGCTGACGCAACGAACGTAGCACCCGCGCGGTGGTGGTGGCAGACCCGTGACGGGCCGTGCCCGGGCGAAACCCTCGGGACGTCGTGTGGCGATCCTGGAGGGTCGGTCAGGCGGCCAACGCCGTCATTGCGAGCGAGGCGGCGCAATCCCCCCGGTCGCGCCATTATTATCTCGAGCGCGGGCGGGCCGAGGCGGCGGCGCTGGGTGTGCCGTGCAACTGGCGGCTTGTCGTGGTGCCGGGGGTCGGACATGACGGGATGCGCATGTCCGCGTTCGCGGCGGCGCACTGGTTCGATGGCGGGACGGGCGGCGTGTCGGGGGATCGAAGCTGGGTTGGGAGGCCGGCAGAGACCGACGAACGACGGTGGACGAGGCCCAAGGCAGGTAAGCGGCGCTAACATAGATTGCACCGACCAAGGCACCGGTTGATGCGCAAGGGCATGATCCAGCGCCTGCGCCGGCTTGGCGTCAATCGCTGCGCAAGGCCCAAGCAATAGTCGGTGGCTGCATCTGTGACTTGATCAGCGCAATCTGTGTTATACCAACCGCCCGAATGATCGACTCCCGGCCGGTTCGCACGACCGGTCCCAACCGTCATGGCCGGGCTTGACCCGGCCATCTAGCGCGGCACCACGGCTGCATAGATGGCCGGGTCAGGCCCCGCCATGACGACTGGGGGCGGTCCGTGCCGTAGGTCAGCGTTTCGGGCGTCCGGTATCAGCCTTGATGACCTGCTGGCCTGGCTGGCCGGCGGCACGACACCGCCCCCGGCTACCCGACAGCCCGTCAGCAACAACGCGCGGCAACAGGTGGACGAACGTTGAGCATGGACGACGATGAAGCCCCTCGCCTGCGGCTGGACGGCCGGTTCCACATGACCCCGGAGGGCCATGCGCGGCTACGAAACGAACTCGATCAGTTGCTGCGAGTCGAACGGCCGCGTGTCGTCGAGATCGTCTCCTGGGCCGCGTCCAACGGCGATCGCAGCGAAAACGCGGATTACCAATATGGCAAGCGGCGGCTGCGCGAGATCGACCGAAGGGCACATTTCCTGGCCAGGCGGCTGGAGAACGCTCACGTGGTCGATCCATCCCGGCAGCCCATTCGCGACCGCGTCTTCTTTGGGGCCATCGTGACTTTCATCGACGAAACCGAGGTCGAGCGGACGGTGACAATTGTCGGGGCGGACGAGGCCGACATGAGCGCCGGAAAAATCAGCCTGACGTCGCCGATCGCGACGGCGCTGATCAAGGCACGCGCCCGGGTCGGAGACGAAGTCGCGATACACACACCCAGAGGCGTGGAGACGATCGAGGTGGTGTTTATCGGCTATCCGAGCCCGACTGCTCCGGCGCAAGGCGCCTGAGAGAGCGCACGCTGGTACGCGCACCGTACCAACCCTACGCGGCCGCCCGCCCAGCCGCCTCGGCGACCAGTGGATAATGCGTCGTACAGCCCACGTGCAGCACCAACTCCACAGGACCCTCAAAGCCCTCGAACAGAACCGACGACAACGCGGCATTCCCGTTGGTCCAGCGCAGGCCGTTCTCGGGTTCGAAAGCGTGAAACCCCTCGGCTAGCGCCGAATCCGTGGCCTCGATCACCCGAAAGCGTGTCCCCTGGCGCACCGCGATGCGCCGGATTCCCACGCCGAGCACACGCGGATCGCGCGCCAGGCCCAACTCCGCCGGGGCGCCGGCGCGCGAAACCACGCGCACGGCGGGCCGTTCAGCCGGTAGGTGAAAAATATGCGCGGTCCCACAGCGGGCCGAAACGTTCAAGCGCTTGCCGGCCACCAGGACATGCAGGTCCGGATCGTCGGTGAGCGGCAGGCCGGGCCGCGGCCCGGCGCGGTCGAGCAGCCGGCGCCATGCGGCATCGACAATCGGACCACCCGTCAGCACCGGCGCACAGGGTTCCTGCGGCGGCTGACCCCAGCCGCTGTTGGCATTCCGGAACAGCCAGCGATTGCCATCGTCGCGGTAGCTTTCCGCCGGCGCTCCGTTCGCCAGCAACACGTCATGCGTCGCCAACTCGATATGATAAAGCCTGACTTCCTGCGCGCGATCGTCCCAGAAGATCGAGCGATGATTGACCAGGAACTCCACCGGAATGAGCACGTTATCGATCAGAAACGAGTGCCCCTTGGTCACAAGCAGGTCCCGGAACGGAACGTTGTCGGCCAGCGCGCTCTTGCGCACGATCACCGGCGTTGCCGCAGTGCGCCGTCCACGCGTGGCCAGCACCGCACCGATACCAATCCAGGTGATGGGCCGTGCCGCACCACGCAGCGTCGTCACCAGATCGCCGACCGCGAGGTCCTGCACCTTCACCTGGCCCCTCGGCGTCTGGATCAGCGTGCCGATGCAGAAACATAGCGTGGTGAGGTCGGTGCCGTCCGTGCTGGTTGCGATTTGCAGCGTCTGGCCATTGGTGATCGTCAGCGGGAACGACTCGCCGCTGCCGAACGTCAGTTGCCCGCTGGCGTAGCTGACCGCGCTGGCAGTGATCCCCTTCAGGTCGATCGTTTGGCTGGGACCGAACCCGGTCACGCTGCCGGCGGCATTGGCCGGGTTGTCGAGATGCAGATAGGCGCCACGGCCGGAGAACACGATCGTCTCGGTGCTGGCGATCGAGCCGGTTACCTCCAGCGTGCCGCCGACATCGATCGTCACCGAGCCGGTGCCGATCAGGCTGCCGACCGTCATCGTGCTGGGATCCAGCACGATGCCGCCATTGTTGGTCAGTGCACCGTCGGCGGTGAGCGTCGCTCCCGCCAGTGTCAGCAAGCCGGTGTTGGTTATCGCGGTGTCGGCCGTTACCGTGTTGGTGCCGGTCAACTGCCACCTGGCGCCGCGGTCGATCGTCACCTGCGTGAAGTCGATGAACTTCGTGCCGATTTCGCCCAGCGTGCCGGTGGATGCACCGGACGCCAACTCCAGCGTGCTGCTGCTGGCGTTGTCGCCACCATCCGCCAGGCCATAAAGGGCGAAGCCCGGGTCGAGCACCAGCCGATTGCTGCCGGTGCCACCGAATGAGACCGCCGTGTTGATGTTGCTGAAGATCGTTCCCGCGTTGGTCAGCGTGCCGCCCGCGGCCAGGTAAACCCCCAGGTCGAAACCTGTGATCGAGCCGGAGGCCAGGTTGGTGACCGCACCGCCGGCATTCAGGGAAACGCCGATCCCGTCGAGGCCCGTGCCGGCAATGCTGCCGGCATTCACCACCGTCCCGGCGTGGCCAGCCACACTGATGCCGTCATCCGTCCCCGTAATCGAGGCCGACGCAGCGTTGGTCACTGCTCCGCCCGATGCCAGATCGACGCCGAGCCCGTCGATGCCGCCGCCCGCGATGACGCCGTAATTGATCACACCCCCAGCGGCACCCATCACGCTGACGCCGTCATCGCCCCCGCCAATCGAACCGGACGCCACGTTGGTGACCCAGCCGCCGGCCCGCAGGTAGACGCCGGCGCCGCTGAAACCCCCGCCCGCGATGCTGCCGGCATTCACCACCGTGCCCGCCACGCCGCTGATGGTGACGCCGTTCACAGTGCCGGTGATCGAACCGGACGTCGCGTTGGTGACCCTGCCGCCCGATGCCAGTTCGATGCCGACCCCGTCGGCGCCCGTGCCTGTGATGCTGCCGGCATTCACCACGGTGCCGCCGGTGCCACGAGTCATGCTGACGCCGACATCGCCGCCGGTAATCGCCGCGGACGCCGCGTTGGTGACGAAGCCGCCAAATCCCAGATAGACGCCGGGACCCTCGGCGCCCGTGCTTGCGATGCGGCCGTAATTGACCACGGTGCCGGCAACCCGCTTGAATGTGACGCCGTCGCCGACACCAGTGATCGAGCCGGACGCCTTGTTGGTAAGCGTTCCGCCGGAGCCCAGGTAGACGCCGAATCCGCTGGCGGTCACGCCATCGTAGTAACCCGCGATGCGGCCGTAATTGACGACAGTCCCGGCACTGGCAGTTGTCGCAGGCAGACCGCCTATCGAGACGCCATAGCCGCTCGTGATCGAGCCGGTCCCCGCGTTGGTGACCGAGCCGCCTGAGCGCAACTCGACGCCCGTGGCGTCGGCGTCGGTACCCGCGATGCTGCCGCTATTGACCACCGTTCCGGTGGCGCTGCCGGTGGCAAGGATGCCGGCATCGCTTGCCGTTATCGTCGCGTTGGCCGCATTGGTAACCACCCCCCCGGCGCCCAGGTAGATGCCGAAGCTGGCATCGCCGGTACCCGCGATACTGGCGTAATTGACCACGGTCCCGGCGGCCTCACCGAGGGTGACGCCGACGCCGGTCCCGATGATCGCGCCGGTCCCCGCATTGGTGACCACGCCGCCGGAACCCAGTTCGACACCGAAACCGCTGGTGCCCGTGCCCTCGATGCTGCCGCTATTGACCACGGTCCCGGCAGCGCCGCTGATCGTGACGCCGCCTTCGCTGCCGGTGATCGAAGCGGACGCCGTGTTGGTGACGTTACCGCCAGCACCGAGGTAAACGCCGAAGCCGCTGGTGCTGGTACCGGCGATATCGCCGGCGTTGACCACCGTCCCGGTTTCGCCCTTGACCGTGATGCCGACATCGGTTCCGGTGATCGAGCCGTCCGCCGTGTTGGTGACCGATCCACCCGCCCCCAGATAGACA
>JBEKNT010000321.1:0-8118 GCA_049522565.1 Acetobacteraceae bacterium | reverse complement strand
CAGCCGATCGCGGTTGCGCGTGACACGCAGCGTTCCGGTCTGCGCGTCATAGCCGGGCAGGTCGTCCAACCCCGCGGCCCACTCGGCTGGCAGCGCCAGTTGGTCCGGATCGGCACCGGCTGGAAGCCGCGGCTCCTCGGTGGCACCAACGACGATGCAGGTTTCAGCCGCGATCGCCGCGGCGACGAAGTCCGCCAGGTCGATATGGCCGAGCAACGTATCGCTGCGCCGACGCGCGGCGTCGGCCGCCGCCGTCTGGCCGAGATCGGTGGTCAGACCTTGCTCCACCAGCCAGCCGTGGCGAACCGAATGCCGCTCATGGCCCGCGAACGCACGATCGATTTCGTGCAGCAGGTCGCGAAACGCCGCCGTATTGCCCGCCTCGGCAACCCGATCGAGGGTGCGGATCGCCGGCGCGTCTTCCTCGAACAGCGCCGCCTGGTCCTCGGCGAAACCCGCGACGAGACCCTTGCTCCATGCGGTCTCCTCCGCGGTCGCTCCGAGCGTGTCCGGCATGACAGCGAGACACGCGCGGGCCTTCTCATATTTCGCGATCAACCGCAGCAGCAGGCGTTCCTCGAACGTGCCGGCGAGATACAGGTAACGGATCTCCGGATCATGCGCCTGGCCATACCGGTCGATGCGGCCGTTGCGTTGCTCCAGGCGGTTCGGATTGTACGGCAGGTCGAGATGGATCAGATGGAAACACCGTTGATGCAGATTGAGCCCTTCGGCCATCGAGTCGGTGCTGACCAGGATGATGCCGTCGTGTTCGGCACAGCGCTCGGCGATGCGCGTGCGTTCCGCTTCCGGATCGGTGCCGCTGATCGCCAGTACCTCGCCGGCGACGCCCCTGGCGTGACGCAACGCGTGGACCGCCGCCACCTGGCTGTCGGCATATTCGGTGTAGATCAGGATGTTCGTTGCCGGATAGGCCGCCCGGATCAAGCGGACTTCGTCGAGCATGGCATTGAGCTTCGGATCATGTTGTCCCCCCGCCGCCGCACCAAGCCGCATCAGTTCTTCCAAGGCATCCACGGTCGCGTGCCGCGATGCCACGCGGTCCAGTCGCAGCTCGGCAGCCAGATCATCCGCGCCGAAGCTGCACAAATCGGCTGCCATATCCTCCACTTCCAGCGTCGCGGCGTTGCTCTCCGCCGCCGCATCGAGCACACCGAAGCGCAGCCGCCGGCGCCGATAGGCGCGCAGTGCCCGGGCACGTTCCTTGCGCAAGGCCTCTGCATCGTTGCCGATCGCCCGCAGCAACCGATAGCGCTCGGCCACCACCTTCAGCGTGTTGACGCAGGCAGCGACGGTCGAGACTGAACGCTTCAACAGTCCGATGAACGCCAGAGCATCGGCGTAGTCGCCGCTACGCTTGGCCCGCCGCAACCGCGGCGCGACCAGCGCGGCCAACGCCGTGTGGAATGCCTGCACCGTGGTGGCTGAACCGCCGCGCAGTTCGATGCGCACCGGCAGCACCCGGCGCTCGCGAAACAGCGGCTCGCCGGTTGCGGGATTGCGGATATGCGACTTCAGGCGTCGCACCACGTGGCGGCGATACGCCAGGCCCGCCAGCCCGCCGCGCCCATCCACCAGGCTGGGATCGAGCAATTCGATCAGCGAGGCGAAATGCGCATCGTAGCCATCATGCGGCGTCGCGGTCAGCAGCAGCAGCCCGTCGCACCGCCGCGCGATCACCTCGGCCAGTCGCCGGCGCAAGGTGTCGTCGCGATCCGTGCCGGCAGCGGCGCCGATGCAATGATGCGCCTCGTCGATGATGGCCAGGTCCCAGGAAGACCGCTCCAGATCCTCCAGCACGCGTTCCTGCTTGGCGAAGTCGAGCGAGATCAGGCACAACGCGATGCTGTCGAACGGATTGCCGCCGAGTTCGGTCCTGCGGCGTTCCCGTTGCAGCGTGGCGGCATCGGCGATCGGCATGAAGCGCAGGCCGAAGCGTTGCCGCAGCTCGTATTCCCACTGCATCAGCAGCGGACCCGCGGGCGACACCACCAGGATCCGATGCGCCCGGCGCCGCGCGATCAGTTCGGTGGCGATCAGTCCGGCCTGGATCGTCTTGCCCAGCCCGACGCCATCGGCCAGCAGCAGCCGCGGCCGCGGCATTTCCAGCGCCCGCATCAATGGCACAAGCTGGTACGGTTCGATCGTCACCCGTCCCGGCTCGGCCGCCAGCATGTCGTCCGGCCCGGGCACTTGTTCCAGCAGGCAGGCGATGTGGTGCAGGCGCCAGGATGCCAACGTCCCGGGCGCATCCGGGCGCAACTCCGAGCGCAGGCTCTCGACCGGTTCGTTGGGATAGAGAATATCCCATTCCAGGCCTCGCAAATCGCCCGCCGCGCAACGCAATCGCAAACGCTGTTGCGCGCCAATCTGCTCTTGCTCGACCAAATCCCAGGGCAGCCCGCGCGCGCTGACCCTGCCGCCTGCCACGAAGTCCATTGATGTCCCGCCAGCGGGCGCCCACGCGCCCATGGCATCGCGGTGTAGTTGGGAATCGCAAACAAATGGTTAGTGGGCCGTCGCAGCCGGCTGGTTGAGGACGAACGGGGTTTTTGCCATTCCCCGCGCAGCCGCCCAGGATGGGCCGCAACGCCACGATCGGGAGGAACCAACGCATGTCGATGGCCCTGGAAGCCCGCCCCCAAGCCGGCCAGAGCTTCACCCTGGGGCGGCTTTCCCCGGTGCTCGCGGCCGAAATCATCGGGCTCGACCTGCGCGAACCGCTCGACGCGGCGACGCGCGACGCCGTGTATGCCGCGTTCGTGCGCTACCACGTGCTGTGCTTCCGCGATCAGGCGCTGAACAAGGATCAGCAGATCGCCTTTACGCAACAGTTCGGCACGCTGGAGCGGCACGTTGCCAGCAATCGCGGCGCCGACAACCCGTTTGTGCACACCGTCTCCAACCTCAACGCCGAGGGCCTGCCCAGCGGCAAGGTCGGATCGCAAGCCTGGCACAGCGACAAGTCGTTCCGTCCGGAGCCGTCGCTTGCCACCATCCTGCATGCGATCACGCTACCGCCGGATGGCGGTGACACGTGCTTCGCCGACATGACCGCGGCGTATGACGCACTCGATGCGGCAGAGAAGGCGGAACTGGACGGCGTCCGCGTCATCCATAGCTGGGAGCTGTCGCGGCAGAAGAGCGGTCAGCAGGCAACACCGGAGGAGATCCGCGACGCCCCGCCAATGAGCCATCCGTTAGTACGGGTGCATCCCGATACCGGACGCAAGTGTCTGTTCATGGGAGAACACGCGTCGCATTTCGACGGCCGGCCGATGGCGGAGGGACGCGCACGGCTGGCGGCGTTGCAGGCGCACGCGACGCAAGAGCCATTCATCTACCGTCACCACTGGCGGGCGGGCGATGTACTGATGTGGGACAACCGCTGCCTGCTGCATCGCGCCGATGCGAATTTCGATGCCGCACGACATCCGCGCGTGCTGCACCGCACGTGCCTGCGTGGCACGGCGCCGGCCTGAGGACTGAACAGGGAAGGATTCTCCCCCTCCCTTGTGGGAGGGGGAGTCCCGGGCTTACACGCGGCGCTTGCTGTGCAGCACGCCGTCACGCTGCAAGGCGGCGATTTCGGCTTCCGAATAGCCATGCTGCGCCAGCACCGTCGCGCCATCCTGGCCGAAGCGCGGCGGCGGACGGCGCGTGCCACCCGGCGTGCGTGACAGCTTTATGGGGGTGCCGAGGCCCTTGTACCAATCGAGCTCGGTGACCATCTCGCGATGCGCGGTATGCGGCGCGGCGGTCGCATCGTCCACCGGCATCACCGGGCCGGCAGGCACGCCGTTGCGGATCAACCGATCGGCGAGTTCGTGGCCATCCTGATCGGCAAAGGCGTCGGCCAACTCGGCCCCGAGCACGGCGCGATGGTGGTTGCGCTCGCCGTTATTGGCGAAGCGCGGATCGTCGGCGAGTTCCGGCCGGCCGATCAGTTCGCATAGTTTGCGGAACTGGCCATTGTTGCCGCTGGCGATGAAGATCTCGCAGGTCCTGGTCGGGTACTTGTCGTACGGCACCAGGTTCGGATGCGGATTGCCGGTGCCGGAAGGGCGCTTGCCGTTGAGGAAGTAGTTCGCCGCCTGCGGGTGCAGCAGTGCCATGCCGCAATCGTACAGCGTCATGTCGAGATACTGGCCGCGGCCGGACTGTTTGCGCTCGTGCAGCGCCATCAGGATGCCGATCGCCGAATAGAGCCCGGTGCCCATATCGACGATCGCGGTGCCCAGCCGCATCGGGCCGGTATCGGCATCGCCGTTCACGCTCATCAGGCCGGTCATCGCTTGCAGGATGGCGTCGTAGCCGGGCAGGCCGCCGAGCGGCCCGTCGCCACCGAAGCCGGAGATGCGGCAATGGATCAGGCCAGGGAAGCGCTGCGACAGCACATCGTGGTAGCCCAGGCCCCATTTTTCCATCGAGCCAGGCTTGAAGTTTTCCGTCAGCACGTCGGCGCCTTGCAGCAGGCGCAGCAGGACGTCCTTGCCGGCCGGCTTGCCGAGGTCGAGCGAGATGGCGTGCTTGTTGCGGTTGATGCCGATGAAGTAGCTGGCGTCGCCGTCGTGGAAGGGCGGGCCCCAGTCGCGCACCTCGTCGCCCTGCGGCGGCTCGATCTTGATCACCTCGGCGCCGTGATCCGACAGGATCATCGTGCAATAGGGGCCGCCAAGCACGCGGGTCAGGTCCACGACCTTGATGCCGGCAAGCGCGCCCGGGGATTTCGCCAGGCCTTTGCCGGGGGTGGCGGGATTTGTCGTTGCGTCCATGCGGCTGCCTTAACACTCAAGCTGCTTTTGTGGGAGGGGGAGCGTTCGCCCGGCGTTACCCCAGCGCGGCGACCAGCGCCTCGGCGCTGCGGCCGTTGGCGATGGCGGCGGAACGTCCGTCCCAGTGCACACCGCCCACGCGGGCGAAGGCGTGGTCGGCGTTGGGGTAGACGTAGCTGTGGACGAGCTTGTGGCCCTTGGTTGCCTCGACCACCTTGGCGCGGCCTTCCGGCGGGAAGAACTCGTCCTTGTCGGCGATGTGCACGAGCAGGGGGGTGGTGATCTTGGCGAGGTCGCCCAACAGGTTGTCGAGCCCGACTCCGTAATAGGAGATGTTCACGTCGGCATCCGATTGCTCGGCCATCATGAAGGCGAGCCGTCCGCCCAGGCAGTAGCCCATGGTGGCGACCTTGCCGTTGGCGCCGGGCAGCGTGCGGGCAGCCGCGACCGTGGCTTGCAGGTCCTCGATGCCCTTGGCCTGGTCGAACTTGCCGAACAGCTCGAAGGCCTTTTTCCATTCGGCCTCGGACTTGTCGGTGATGTCGATGCCGGGCTCGATGCGCCAGAACAGGTCGGGACAGACGGCGATGAAGCCGAGATCAGCCACCCAGGCGGCGATGTCGCGCATCGCCTGGTTCACGCCGAAGATCTCCTGGATCAGCACGACCACGCCGGCCGGCTTTGTTCCGGGATCGAGCAGATGGGCGGAGAAGCTGCCGGAGCCGTCGGTGGCCTGGATGGTGATGGATGCCATGGTTGGGTCCTCCCTGGTGCGGCGAATGGGCGCGAGCATAGCGGAGCGCGGCGCGGACAGAAGGGGGGGACGGATGATGCCCGATCAACCGGCCGTCCGGCAGCCCTGGAACCGGCAGCCGGAGCCTGTCAGGCTTGTGCGATGAGCCCGCCCGAGCCGATCGCCCGCATGCGCATCAGCCTCGCGGAGATCCGCGGTAGACCACGTCCTCCACCTCGGCCGACGCAGCGACATCGCCGTCATGAAGCGGCAACCACGCACCGGCCGAGCGGCAAGGGAGTAGTACGATGACGGTTCCGGTCAGCGGCACGGAAGGCTATGCCGAGGCAGCCGAGGCACTCGCCAGGCAATACGAAAGCCTCTCCTTTGCCGAGAATCACAGGCTGGTCTTGCATCTTATCCCGACCGCGCCGTGCCGGGTGTTGGATATCGGTGCGGGAACGGGGCGCGATGCGGCCGGATTTGCCGCGATGGGTCATCACGTCCTGGCGGTGGAACCGACGGCCGAAATGCGCACGCGCGCCATGGCGCTGCACCCATCTCCACGGATCGCGTGGCTGGACGACAGCCTGCCGGATCTGGCGCGCGTCATGGCAGGTGGCGCCAGGTTCGACGTGGTGATGCTGACGGCGGTCTGGATGCATCTCGATGCAGCGCAGCGGCAACAGGCCATGCCGAACGTGGCATCGCTGGTGCAAGCTGGTGGCGTGATGATCATGTCGCTGCGGTATGGGCCGGTTCCGCAGGGGCGGCGGATGTTTACGGTTTCCGCCGAGGAGACGGTGCGGCTGGCAGCCGCGGCAGGCTTGCGTCTGGTGCTGCGGCGCGAGGGGCTGGCTGCCAGCCTGGGGCAACCGGGCGTGACCTGGTCCCGCCTGGCGTTCTCCAGGGTGTGAAACGTCACGAGCGCCGGCGGGCGGCGCCGTCGCGCGATCGACAGATACCGAAAGGCTACCGTTGCAGTCGGGATTTGCAGCCGCGGTCCGCCGATGGCCGGATTTTACCGGTATCGGCGACCGCGGCCAGGTGCGTCATTTTGGCAGGTTCTGCTCGGGTTTCCGGCGGGTCGGGGAGAATCGACCAACCCGAGTACAATGGCGTGTTTCTCCGCAACCCGGCTGTTGTAAGACACCCGAAACGTGCGCATATTCAGCCACCAGGAGGACGCGTTTTTGCGATCGCTCCTCCGGGGAGTCCTGCCTCAATCACCCAAACCGACACCGTGCCCCCGCCTTACGCCTTCCGGCGTGAGAGGCTGGGGCGGTCGGTAGGAACGGAGGACTTGGCGCATGACCTATCTCACGGTAGCTCCTGGGCATGGGGCATTCACAACCGTCAACGTTGGTGGCGTGAAGGTGCCCGCCATCAGACAGGAAAAGCTGGAAGATTGTGGCCCGAGCTGTATCGGCCTCGTACTCCGCATGACGAAATATGCCGGCGCCGACGGGATTCTTCCCTCGGCGTTGCGGTCCGCCTCACAGGCATCGAGCGGCTTTTATTATCGGCCCGCGCCCAGCGATGTGGTCAGGGGCACCTCAACGGCGCTCAATAATCTCGCGCTGATCATGTCCGGGAGTATCGCGAAAGACCGCGACACCGGCACCTACGGCAACAATATTGCGGCCACACTGCGCGAGCAATATGGCTTTGGCAAAGCCAAAAGCCAGGAAAGCACGGCAATCAAAGAAATCCTGCGTGGCGCGACGTTCGCCAACCCGTACATCGTGAATGTGGCATGGGAGGGCGGCGGCGGGCACTGGATTGTCGCCTGCGGCCATAAAGGGGTCTTTATCGGCCATGGTTCCTATCTGTTTTCCGACCCCTATTACGGCGTGGGTTGGATAACGATCCCGCGGGAAACGACGGGCGGGGGCATGAAGCAGCCCTCCTATGAACCGGCGGCAGGCGCACGCGGGCACTTTTCGGGATGGTATATCTCCCTGAGGTGACCGCGTGAGGCTGGTTTCGGAGGGCGTCGCGCGACCAGGGACGATCGCCGCCGTAGCTATTTCGGGCTACGAGAGGGATGCGCCGCTGCTTCGGGATCAGCACGCGTTAGCTGGCTGGATCGTAGTCGTCGGGGTTCGTTGTGCGTGTTCAGGCGGCGGCATGCTGCCGCGGCTCCGGCGCCTGGGGATTGCTTAGTCGGTCCAGGACCTTGCCGGCAATCTGTTCCGCCTGCAGCCCACGCCCATCGATCACATGAAACTTGCGCAGATAGGACGGCAGAACCCTGACGTCGGTATCACCGATCGCAATCGGAATGATCGTGGCGCCGCTCCTCTGCTGCTTGAGCGCGAAGCCAAGCTCATACATGCTGAACTCAGAACTGACGAATTGCGGCGAGACGAACAACAGATAGACGTCGCTGTCCCGAAGCCCGCGTTCGATCGCCTCGACAAAGTCCTCACCGGGACGGATTGCCGAATCGGCCCACACCCGCAGTCCGGCCTGAGCAAGCCGGTCGCTAACCTCGCGCGCAGTGTCCCGATCCGCACGGCTATAGGAGACGAATATCTGGTGCGATTCAGGCATCGGAACCCCTCGTTGTCGCGGCCTGAATCCGCC
>JBEKNT010000320.1:0-8120 GCA_049522565.1 Acetobacteraceae bacterium | reverse complement strand
GCGGTATCAGCGCGACACTGCATATCCTGGCGATGAGGCTGGAGCTGCGCGCCCAGAACGATCCGGACGCCTACAGCTACTCGGGCAGCCGGAACTGCGCCAACCAGGGGCTTCTCGAGTTCGTCGAGATGTTCAAGGCGCCGATCAAGATGCTGCACCCGTTGCTGACCGCGACGCAGGAGGGCAACTACATCGGTACCGAGAATATCGGCGCCATCCCTTTCACCGGCATCATCATGGCCCACTCCAACGAGGCGGAGTGGCAGACCTTCAAGAACAACCGCAACAACGAAGCCTTCATCGACCGCATCTACGTCATCAAGGTGCCGTACTGCCTGCGCGTCACCGAAGAGCAGAAGATCTATGAGAAGCTGATCTCGCGCTCGGAACTGGCCGCTTCGCCCTGTGCGCCGGCGACACTGGAGATGCTGGCCCGCTTCTCGGTGCTGTCGCGGCTGCGCCGACACGAGAACTCCACGCTCTACTCGAAGATGCGGGTCTATGACGGCGAGAGCCTGAAGGAAACCGACCCGCGCGCGCGCTCCTTGCAGGAATACAAGGACGTGGCCGGCGTCGAGGAAGGCATGGACGGCGCCTCCACCCGCTTTGCGTTCAAGGTGCTGGCCGCGACCTTCAACCACGACACGACCGAGATCGCGGCCGACCCGGTGCATCTGATGTACGTGCTGGAGCAATCGATCCGCCGTGACCAGATGCCGGCCGAGACCGAGAAGCGTTACCTGGAGTTCATCAAGGGCGAACTCGCCCCGCGTTACGCCGAATTCATCGGCAATGAAATCCAGAAGGCATACCTTGAGTCGTATTCTGACTACGGTCAGAACCTGTTCGACCGCTATGTGGCTTATGCCGACGCATGGATCGAGGATATAGACTTCAAGGACGCCGACACGGGTCAGTTGATGAACCGCGAACTCCTCAACCAGGAGTTGACGAAGATCGAGAAGCCCGCAGGGATCGCCAACCCCAAGGACTTCCGCAACGAGGTCGTGAAGTTCAGCCTGCGGGCGCGTGCCAACAACAACGGCAAGAACCCGTCCTGGACCAGCTACGAGAAGATCCGCGAAGTGATCGAGCGGCGGATGTTCAGCCAGGTCGAGGAATTGCTGCCGGTGATCAGCTTCGGGTCGAAGAAGGACAGCGAGAGCGAGAAGAAGCATACTGAGTTCGTCGAGCGCATGACCGCTCGCGGCTATACCGAGCGGCAGGTCCGGCGGCTGGTGGAGTGGTATATGCGCGTCAAGCAGGCAGGGTGACGGCAAGAGCACCAATGGATACTGAGCGATGCACATCGTAGACCGTCGGCTTAATCCAAGCGGCAAGAACCTCGCCAACCGTCAACGCTTCATGCGGCGGGCGAAGTCCCTGATCCGCAAGGCGGTGCACGAAACCTCGGCCAGCCGCAGCATCAAGGATGCGGACCAGGAAGGCGAGGTATCGCTGCCGGCGCAGGGCGTGCACGAGCCCTCCCTGCACCGCAGCTCCAGCGGCGGCATTCGTGACCATCTGCTGCCAGGCAACAAGGAGTATATCGAAGGTGACACCATCCCCCGCCCGCAGGGCGGCAGCGGGGGCGGTGGCTCGGAAGGCAGCCCCGATGGAGAAGGCCAGGACGATTTCCGCTTCGCCCTGTCGCGCGAAGAGTTCGTAGATCTGTTCTTGGAAGATCTCGAACTGCCGGATCTCGCCAAGCGCCGGGTGGTCAGTGCCGAGGCGGTGACCTGGCATCGCGCCGGCTATTCGGTGACCGGTTCGCCGGCCAATCTGGCGCTGAATCGCACAGTGCGGAACAGCCTGTCACGTCGCATCGCTCTGCGGCGGCCGAAATTAGGCGAGCTTGACAAGCTGCGGGAGGATATCGCGGCGCTCAGCCCCGATGGCGAAGACCGGGCACGGCGGCTGGAGTTGGAGGAGGAGCTGACCCGCAAGCTCCGTCGCACCGGCGTGATTCCGTATATCGATCCGCTCGACGTGCGCTACCGGCGGTTCGAGGCGCAGCCGAAACCGGTGGCACAGGCGGTGATGTTCTGCCTGATGGACGTGTCCGGTTCGATGACCGAGCACATGAAGGACCTGGCCAAGCGGTTTTACGTCTTGCTCTACATCTTCCTGAAGCGCCGCTACAAGAATGTGGACGTGGTATTCATCCGCCACACCCATCAGGCGCAGGAAGTGGATGAAGATACCTTCTTCCACTCGCCGGAGACCGGCGGCACCGTGGTGTCCACGGCGCTGGAGGAAATGCAGCGGGTCATCGAGGAACGCTACAGCCCGGATTCCTGGAACATCTATGCCGCCCAGGCGTCCGACGGCGACAACACCGCCTCGGACAACGACAAGACCGCGGCATTGCTGGTCGATGTCATCCTGCCGGTATGTCAGTACTATGCGTATCTGGAGGTCGGCCGCGATTCCGAACACTTCCCGCCCGGCTTCATCCGGCGGGATTCCGATCTCTGGCAGACCTACACCACGATCTGCCGCAGCGGCGCGCCGATGGCGATGCGCAAGGTGGGCCACCGTCGCGACATCTACCCGGTGTTCCGCGAGTTGTTCGCCCGCAAGTCGGCGCAGGAACAGGAAACGGTGTAACCGAGAGGTTCCCTCGCCCGCTTCGCGGGAGAGGGTAGGGCGAGGGTGATGCGTGCGCCCGCCGCACCCTCACCCTACCTCTCCCGCGCAGCGGGAGAGGAAGCTTTGAGGAGCGCTTTATGAGCAGTACGCTGAAAACCCCTGTCATCCGCGCCGAGCACCCGCTGTTCGAGGGTGCCGATTGGGAATTCGGCACCATCCAGCGCGTGCATGATGCCGTCGCGGAGATCGCCCACGGCGAGCTGGGCCTCGACACCTATCCGAACCAAATCGAGGTGATCAATTCCGAGCAAATGCTCGACGCCTACTCGTCGATCGCCATGCCGATCTTTTATAAGCATTGGTCGTTCGGCAAGCAGTTCGCCCGCAACGAGGCGATGTATCGCGCCGGCATGCAGGGCTTGGCGTATGAAATCGTCATCAACTCCAACCCGTGCATCTCCTATATCATGGAGGAGAACACGGCGACGATGCAGACGCTGGTGATCGCCCATGCGGCGTTCGGCCACAACCATTTCTTCAAGAACAACTACTGCTTCCGGCAGTGGACCGACGCGGACGGCATCCTGGACTATCTGGAGTTCGGCCGTCGCTATATCGCCCAGTGCGAAGAAAAATACGGTGAGGCGCAGGTCGAGCGGCTGATCGACGCCGCGCATGCGCTGATGAGTCACGGCGTGCACCGTTACCCGCGCCGCCGCTCCATGGATCTGCGCGGCGAAGAGAAGCGTGCGCTCGAGCGCCGGGTGCACGAAGAGCAGGTGTTCAACGATTTGTGGCGTACGGTGCCAGGAAAGGGCACGGCCAAGGCGGATCCCACGTCCGAAGAGCGCCGGCGCGCGCTGCTGGAACTCCCGCAGGAGAACATCCTGTTCTTCCTGGAGAAGATCGCCCCGCGCCTGGCCCCGTGGCAGCGCGAGATTCTGCGCATCGTCCGCTTTATCGCGCAGTATTTTTACCCGCAGATGCAGACCAAGGTGATGAACGAGGGGTGCGCCACCTATACGCACTACCGCATCATGAACCGGCTGCACGAGAAGGGACTGATCAACGACGGCGCGATGGTCGAGTTCCTGCGTAGCCACACCAACGTGGTGTTCCAGCCGGAGTTCGACGATCCGCGCTACAGCGGCATCAATCCCTATGCGCTCGGCTTCGCCATGATGCAGGACATCGAACGTATCTGCACCGAGCCGACCGCCGAGGATGAGCAATGGTTCCCGGCGATCGCCGGCAGCGGCGACCCGATGGCCGTGCTGCGCGACGTCTGGGCGAACTATCGGGACGAGAGCTTCATCCTGCAGTATCTCAGCCCGCGCCTGATCCGCCAGTTCGGCCTGTTCCATGTGCTGGACGACGCCAGCGAGCCCAACCTGCGCGTGCAGTCGATCCACGACGAACGCGGCTACCGCAAGATCCAGCGCGCCCTGGCGCGTCAGTACGATGTCGCGTGGAACACCCCGGACATCCAGGTGGTGGACGTAAATTTGGCGGGGGACCGGCGGCTGATCGTGCATCATCGCGCGCTCAACCGGGTGCTGCTGGAGGAGCGCGATGCCCGCCTGGTGCTGCAACACCTGGCCGATCTGTGGGGCTACGACGTATTGCTCAAGGAGATCGATCCCGGGACCGACGCGGTGCTGAAGGAACACGCGGCGACACCGCGCGCGGGCATCGTCCCGCTCGGTTGAACCCCGGTACAACCTCTCCCGCGCTTACGCGCGGGAGAGGTGTCAGCGGCCCCTATTCCGCCGCCTTGCGCAGCGGCCAGTCATTCACGTTGATGCGCGGCATCTCGAACCGGTCGGTGGTACGGGCATACCACCCTGCCCCGTGCATGCGGCCGATCAGGTCCAGCTTCGGCGTATCGATATAGCAGCGGTCCTTGTCCAGCACGCAGTCGTCCTGGACGTGGAACGCCACCACCTTGCCCAGCACCACCGCGCGGTCGATGCCGACATCGACGATCACCAGCCGCTCGCATTCCATCGACACCGGCGCCTCGGCGATGCGCGGTGGCTTTACGTGCAACGACGGCGCGGTGGCCAGACCCGCCTCCGCCAACTCGTTCACCGATTTCGGAAAATCGATCGCGGTGATGTTCATCTGCTCTCGCAGCTTGTAGCTGACCAGGTTCACGACGAACTCCCCGGTGCGGCGGATATTGCCGCCGGTGTCCTTCACGTCGCCCGGAGCGCGGCCGCCGATGCCGAAGGCCACCACCGGCGGATTGCCGGACATCGCATTGAAGAAGGAAAACGGCGCGGCGTTCAGCGTGCCGTCGACATCCTGCGTGGTAACCCAGGCGATCGGCCGCGGACCGATCGTCGCGACCAGAAGTTTGTAGACGTTCTCGTTCGTCGTTCCGACAACATCGAACAGCATGACGGTCCCTTGCACTGACTGAATACGGAGGGTTGAGGCACGACCGTTACGCGGCGATCCCGCCTCTGTCCAGAGCGGCGACGGCGCGGCAGGATGCCTCACCCATTTGAAGCCGACCGTCCACGGTGTCATTCCCAGCAATCCGCTCCCTCCGCGCTTCGCCCAGCGCCTGGTGCTACACGTTCGTGTGGGCGGCGACGCTGGCCGACCAACTGCTGCGCGTGCCGCCTCTGGGCAACGCCGCCGGGATGGCGATGTTGCTGTTTCTGCTGCTGGAGTTCCGCAATCAGCGGCGCTACGCCCAGGTGTTGTTCGTGGCGCTGGTCGCGATCGGCATGCTGGGCGTTGCGCGCGCCGCCGACCCGGTGGCGCTGTTCCTCGCCGGCTGGCGACGGGGCGCCAGCTATGGCGCGTTCTTCTTCGCCCTCACCACATTGCGCGATGCTGCGGAGACTTCGCCGCTGGTCCGCCGTTGCGGGCGCCATCTGGTCGCGCAGCCGCCCGGCCGACGCTATGCCGCGCTGACCGGCGGCGGGCATTTGTTCGGCATCATCCTGTCCTACGGGGCGATCGAGTTGCTCGCCGCAATGGTGATGCGCGCCAATACGCTGGAAGCCGCCGGAGGGTCGCCCGAGGTGCGCGCGCTGCGGTCACGCCGCATGTTGATGGCGATCTATCGCGGCTTCTGCGTGATGAACTGCTGGAATCCGATCAACCTGATGACGGCGGTGGTGTCCACCGCGGTGCCGGCCGCGCCGATGCGGCTGCTGTTGCCGATCGCTTTCGTGGTATCGATCGGGATGGCGGCGCTCGGTTGGCTGGAGGACCGCGTCTCCGCGGCGCGCGCTGCAACGCGAGGCACCGCGCGGCCGGAGTCGACCGACCGCTGGACCATCCATCTGCGCATCATCGCACTCGTCGCGTCGGTGATGGCCCTGGCGGAACTCGGCAGTGTCGGCCTGGGCATTTCTCTGGTGACGTGCGTCACGCTGGTAGTGCCGCTGGTGGGCATCGCCTGGGTCGCGGTGCAATCGCGCCGCCTGGCGGCGCGTTCGTTGCTGAGTGCGGCACTGCAACGGCGAGTCGGCCGCTTCCTGCAACGCGTGCCGACGTTCCGCAGCGAGGCGACGGTGCTGGCCGGCTCCGGGTTCATGGGCGTCGCCGTCGGCGGCGCGTTGCCGGCGAGCGGCCTGGCACCGCTGATCGCCCATCTGCCGCCGCTGGCCGTGCCATTGCTCGTGCCGGTGCTGTTGATCGTCACCGGCCAGATCGGCTTGAACCCGGTGGCGATGGTCGCATTGCTCGGCGCCGCGATGCCCGATCCGGCAAGCTTCGGCGTGTCGCCGGCCGTGCTGGCGTTTTCCTGCATGTTGGGCTGGGGGTTGGGCGTGAACATGACGCCGATGTCCGCTTCGGCGATCACCACGGCGCGCTGGGCCGGCGTATCGCCGTGGACCGTCAGCACCGCATGGAACACGGCCTACACGATGTCCGCGTTGTTGCTGGCGTGGGTGGCGATCGCCTTGCTGTTCGCGGTGGTGCGATGACGCGGGGCGGCGGAACACCCGAACCCGACGCACCCATCAGGCCGCCATCGGAATAACCTGTCCGCCGGGCACATGATCGAGATGGCAGGCCGACACATGGCCCTCGCCGACCGAGCGCAACAACGGCTCCTCCACCCGGCACCGATCGAACGCGAACGGACACCGGGTATGAAAGCGGCAGCCGCTTGGCGGATTGATCGGGCTCGGCACATCACCGGTCAGGATGATGCGTTGGCGTTTCGCAGTTGGGTCAGGCACCGGCACGGCCGACAGCAGCGCGCGCGTATAGGGATGGTGCGACGTCGAAAACAGCGTGCGACGGTCGGCCAATTCGACGATCTTGCCGAGATACATCACCGCTACGCGGTGCGTCAGGTGCTCTACCGTCGCCAGGTCGTGGCTGATGAACAGCAGTGCCAGGCCGAGCTCATCCTGTAGATCAACCAGCAGGTTGATGATCTGCGCCTTCACCGACACATCCAGCGCCGACACCGCCTCGTCGCAGATGATCAGGTCCGCGCCCGGGGCCAGGGCGCGGGCGATGCCGATGCGCTGACGCTGGCCGCCGGAGAACTCGTGCGGATAGCGGGTAACCGCATCGCGCGGCAGCCGCACCTTGTCCATCAGCACGGCAACCCGCTCGTCCAGTTCGGCGCGATTGTGCGCCATGCCAAAATTACGAATAGGCTCAGCCAGGATATCGCGCACCTTCATGCGCGGATTGAGGCTGGAGAATGGGTCCTGGAACACCACCTGCACGCGCCGGCGGATCGGCCGCAGCTTGCCGGCCGGCATGTTGTCGATACGCTCGCCGTCCAGGTACACTTCGCCCGCGGTGATGGCGTAGAGCCGCAGGATCGCCTTGCCGACGGTGGACTTGCCGCAACCGGATTCGCCGACCAGCGACAGAGTTTCGCCGCGCTTGATGTCGAAGGTCACACCATCGACCGCGTAGACCTTCGCGGTTTCCTGGCCGAGCAGACCACCATGAATTGGAAAGTGCTTCTTCAGCTCGTTGACTTCGAGCAGGGGGCGATCGGGGGTCATGGAAGGCGATTCCGGAGTTTCTCCCACCTCGTCATGCCCGGGCTTGACCCGGGCATCTGTACCGCCGCGGATGCCGCGATCGATAGCCGGGTCAAGTCCGGGCATGGCGGGGGAGCGTGCGCTTGAATGTTCCTCATGCCGGCACCATCGCGCGTTCGGCGTAATGGCAGGCCGCGGCATGGTCTGGTGCCTTGGCTTCGAACGCCGGCGCGACCTCACGGCATACCGCGGTCGCCATCGGACAACGTCCGGCAAACGGACAGCCGACGATCCTCTCGCGCAGGCTTGGCACCAGACCGGGAATTTCCGCCAGCTTGCCGCGCCCGCCATCTCGCAGCGACGAGCCGAGCAATGGCACCGAACCCAGCAGACCGCGCGTATAGGGATGCAGCGGATGGGCGAAGATTTCGCCGACCGGCGCTTCCTCCACCTTGCGGCCGGCGTACATGACCACGACGCGCTCGGCCATTTCCGCCACCACGCCGAGGTCGTGTGTGATCAGCATGATCGCCGAACCGAGCCGCGTCTTCA
>JBEKNT010000319.1:0-8134 GCA_049522565.1 Acetobacteraceae bacterium | reverse complement strand
AACGTCGCATTGGCACCCGCCACGACGCTGCTGTTGTCGATATTGCCGCCCGCCGACAGCAACGCATTCGATCCGGCCTGGACCAGGGTGTTGGTGATGTCGGTCCCCGCCGTCAGCGTCGCATTGCCGAACGCGCTGGCGAAGTTGTTCGTGATCGACCCAGCCGTCGACGTGATCGACACGTCGTTGGCGAGCGCGATCACCGAGCCGCTGTTGGTAAGGTCGCCCTGGGACTGCAACGTCGCGCTGGTGCTTCCCTGGATCAGGCCGCTGGTATCCAGCGTGCCGGCCGTGGCCGTTACCGAAACCGTGCCCCCCTGTGCGATCACCGACCCGGTATTGTTGACGCTGTCCGCCGCCAGCAGAGTCGCGCTGGTGTCCGCCTGGATCGTCGAATTATTGCTCAGGCTGCTCCCATTGTTGGCGGTGATGGCGATCGAACCGGTTTCCGCGATCACCGGAGCGATCACGGTCAGGCTCTCGCCGCTGACCAGCACGAAGTTGCCGGCGCCGACCGTCCCGGTGTTGAAGGAACCGAGATTGGCCACCTGGTTGCCGGTCCCCGACGTGGAAGCCAGCGTCGCGCCGTAGGCGGCCCCGCCGATCAAGGTCGCGGCCTGGAGAATGCCGGTCGCGGCGGTTTCGGCGATGGTGCCGCCGGAGAACAGCGCCACGCCGGCGGCGCTGCCGGGAGCCTCGATCGAGCCGGCGAAATCGATGTCGCCGGTGGCATTGAGCTTGATCACGCCCGCCGCGTTGGGCGCCGCGATCAACGCCCCCGCCGCCTGCCCGATCGTGCCGCCATTCGCCACCAGCCACAGATTCGGTGTGGCCGTTCCGGCCGCCGAGATCGTGCCGGTGCCGCCGGCGAGGATCGTCCCCGCCAACTGCGTGATCGAGGTCCCCGCGGTCACATCGACCGTCCCCGCGGCGCCGCCGGCGATGACGCTGCCGCTGGTCGTTATGCTCGACGCCGTCGCCGTGACCGCGATGGTCCCGGCGGTATTGTTCGCCAGGATCGCCGCGCCGGATGACTGCGCGATGGTGCCGGTCTGCGCCAGCAACGTGACGTTCGGCGTTCCGGCAGTGGTGGTGTCGCCGGTCGAGCCGGCCGCGATCACGCCTGCCGTCTGGTTGATCGCGCCCTTGGCTGTCAGGTCCACGACGCCCGCGGTCCCGGTCGCGCCGATGCTGCCCGCCGTGTCGATATCCAGCGCGCTGGCGGTCAACGCGATGGTGCCCGCGTTGTTGGTCGCCAGGATCGTACCGGTCGTGGCCTGACCGATCGTGCCGGTCTGCGCCACCAGCGAGACGCTGGGGATCAACGTGCCGCTCACGCTCGTGCCCGGGCCGCCGGCAATGATCGAGCCGCCGTTTTGGTTGATCGAACTGCCCGCGGTCAGGCCTACCAGGCCGCCGGAGCCATTGGCAGTGATCACACCGGCGACCGTGATGTCACCGACAATCGTGTTGCTCGCAACAAGCTGCACGTTGCCGGTGGCGCCGGTCGCAGAGATCGTCCCGCCCGCTGCATCGAAGATCGTGCCGGCTTGCGCGACCAGTGAGACGGTCGGAGCAATGGCCGAGCCGGCACCCGCGGCGGTGATTGTCGCGCCGGTGGCGTTGTTGATCGAGCCGCCGTCCCTTATCACGCCGCCCGTTGTCACGGTGGTAATGCCGTTCGCGGTCAGGGTAGCGATGTTGCCCGCCGTAATCAGGTCGTCGTTGTCGATATCGCCCAGGCTCGCCGTAAGCAGGGCATCGTGCCCGGCAATTATGAAACCGTTATTGAAGATGCTAGTGCCAGACAGGATCGCATCGAATCCGGCCGAGATAAGATCGCCGTTGGTGATCGTGCCTGATGTAGCGGTCAGGATAACGTCGTCATCCGCAAGGATCGAATCATTGTTGGTGATATTGCCCTGCGACGAAACAATGGTGGCGTTGGACGCCACCGCGTTCACCACGGAATTGTTGGTGACGCTGCCCGTGTTGATGATGCCGATCGTGCCATGCGCGGACACCACAGTGCCGTTCACCGTCAGCGACGGCGTATTGGTCAGCGCAATCGCACCCTCGGCACTGACGCCGACGCCGGCGCTGCCAAGGTTCGAGATCTGGTTCGCATCGTTCAGCACGATGCTGCCGGTGGACAGGATCACGCTCGCGGGGACGATCGTCCCCGGCTGGCTGCCGAGGCTCTCGGTGTTCGGAATGGCGCCCGCCTGCGCGATCAGCGTACCGGCGCTGATCGAGCCCGCGGACTGCACGATATTGCCGGTCGCCTGCAACACGACCGCGCCGGATGTCGTCGCCGCGGTGATGTTGCCTTGCAGCAACAGATCGCCGGCGGTGTAGACGGTGCCGCTGCCCGGCACGACCGCGATGGAGATGCCGTGGCTGGCCGAGGCGCCGTCGTCGGCCACCGGTCCGGTCACAATCAGCGTCCGGCCGTCGCGCAGCATGAAGCCTTGCGGGTCGTCGGTGAATCCGTTGCTGACGAACGCCGCCAGCGTGCCGATCTGGTTCGCCGCGGCCCCGGTCGCCGGCGTTCCGAACACAGTCTCCGCCAGGTTGACGTGGCCGCCGGCAAACCCGGTCAGCGTTACCGCGCCGATTGCCGCGGCGGCTTGCGTCTCGTCGATCGAGGAGGCGGCATTGAGCGTTACCAGGCTGGCCAGCGCCGGCGTGGCCCCGGTCTCGTCGCCCCAGATCACGCCATTGATGGTGATCCCGCAGGCCGTGCCGCACGCGGCGTAATAGGCCGACGTCGCAGGCGTGATCGTCGGATCGAAGCCGGCGCTGACGCTGACCGTGCCGCCGTTCGCGGCGTACACGCCGCCGCCGATGGTGACGCTGCCCGCGGTGGTGCTGTTGCCCGAACGCAACGTCACGTTGCCCGTCACCGAGCCGTCGATCCCGACATGGACGATGCCGGGGATGATCAGGTTGCCGTTGCTGTTGACGTCGATCTCGGCGAACGGTGCCGGCGTGGCGCCCGGCGTGGTGCCGAACGGCCCGGCCACGACCGGATACGCCGGGGCGATGGTGCCCACGGTCGTCGGCAGCGTGCCCGCGGTCACCGTTCCGGAGACGGTCGGATTCGCGCCGCCAGGACCTTGTCCCGTGGCCAGCAGGAAGTTGCCGGTCGCCGTGACATTGGTCACGTAAGACACATTGTTGCCGTTACCGAACCAGTCGATCGCCCGGCCGAAGGTTGCCGTGCTCGCCGGGATGGTGCCGATGGTGTTGCCGCCGGTTTCGGTGTCGGGAATCGCGCCGGCCTGGCTCGCCAGCGAGCCCGCGCTCACGGTGCCGCCTGGCACGGTGAACGTGCCGCCCGAGTTGCTGATGCTGCCGGAACCGGTCTCGTAGACGTTGCCGGTAGCCTCCAGCTTCATCGGGCCGAGATTGGCAGACAGCGGCGCTGCGATCGCCAGGTCGCCGACGCCGAATGCCCCAACCGTGGAGCCCGGCGGCGCCACGGCGATGGTGATTCCATTGCTGCTGTTATCGGTCACGCTGCCAACCACCACCAGCGCCTCGCCGTCGTGCAGCACGAAGCCGGTGGCCGTAGTAAACGGACCCAGGTCGGCGATCCGGTTCGAGCTGGGGGAGCCCGTTCCAGGCAGATTCGCATGTCCGTTCTGGATGTCGCCGCGCAACAGCCCGGCGATGATCGTTCCGGATTCATTGGCTCCGACGGCGGCAAACAGACCCACCGTGCCGGTATTGCCGGCATTCACCAGGCCGTTGATGGCGACATCGCCGCTGCCGGTCAGGGAGCCGATCGGATAGACATTCGACGGCGCGGAGGTGGGGGTCGCCGGGGTGTACTGCACGCCGGCAGCCAGATCCACCTCGCCGGCCGGGGCGAGAGCCAACACCGTGCCGCCGGCCGCCACGGTGACGCCGGTGAAGCTTGCCGTGTTCGTGTCGCCGGAGCGCAGATAGACGCTGCCCGCCTGCACGGTGCCGCCATTGAGCACGGTGAGATAGCCACTGCTCGGGGCCAGCACGTCGATCTCGGCGTAGTTGGTGGTGCCGCTCGCCGCTTGCACGTTGGTGACAACGTTCAGGCTCTGCGTGTCCTTGATCAGGATATTGCCCGACAGCGCCAGCAGATCCGCGTTCGTGCCGCCCGGCGTCGTGGTGCCGCCTCGGGTCGCCAGGTTGCCCAGGTTGCTGAACGCGTTGTTGCCGTTCAGGTAGATGTTGCCGGCGCTCACCGTGCCGGTCAGCGTGTTGACGCTGATGCCGCCCGCCGGGCTGGCGCCCAGCGGCGTCTCGACCACGTCGCCGGTGCTGTAGAACGCCAGCGTGTTGGCCGCGAGGTTGGCGGTGCCGCCCAGCACGACAGGCGCGTTGACGCTGATGCCGCCGGCGGCGACCGAGGCGCCATTGTTCAGGCTGCCCAGCACCAAGGTTTGCGTACCGACCGGGCCAGGCGTCAGCGAGGTCAGCGGCCCGGACATGGTGTCGATCAGCGTGAGATCGGTGGCGCCGAGCGACAGCGTCGGACCGCCCAGCGTCGCCGTGCTGTCGATCGAGATGGTGCGGCCCGAGGTCAGCGGCGCGATCGCCACCTGCCCCGACGGCGCGTGCACGATCGCCGCGGTGCCACTGCTGGCAATGCTCAGCGAATCCGCCTGCAACGTGATCAGGCTCGGCGTCAGCGTGCCGGCATTGACGCTCCCCGCGGTGGCGAACAGCGACCCGGCGCTGTCGATGCTGCCATTGGTGAGCGAGGCGTTGCCGGTGATGATCTGGATGGTCGGCGCGGTCAGCGCGATCGTGCCCGACGGGAACAGCGTGGTGGCGTTGGCGACCACGCCGCCCACCACGGCGAGCGTGCCGGTGCTGTCCGTCACCCGCACGTCGCCGCCCGAGATCAGGTTCAGCAAACCGCTCGGGACCGTTCCGGAGGTGGACCAGGTCGTACTACCCACGGTCCGCGTCGTGACGTTACCGATTTCGGCGATCGTGTTGCCGTTGGTCAGCGCGAACCCGGTCGCCAGCGTGGTGCCGGAGACGACGATCGCACTGCTCTCGGCGCTACCCGCCAGCGAGATGACGCTCAACCAGCCGCCAGCGGTTTCCTGTACTGCTCCGGTGGCATCCAGCACCAGGTTGCGGGCGATGCCGTTGACGCCACTGCCGGACAAAGCGATGCCGGTGTTGATGTTGATCGTGCCGGCGATCGGTGTGCTGCCGTCGAGGCTGCCGAGCACCAGGGTCTCGGTCCCCGCCGTGCCGGCGGACGATCCCACCGTGTTGATCGCGTTCAGCAGCGCCTGCGACAGCGACAGCGTGCCGGCGCTGGAGGCCGCCGTGGCGTCCAGGCTGATCGTTGCGCCGGCCGTTTGCGGCGCAATCGCCACCAACCCATCGGGCGCGAGCACCACGACGCCATTGAGCGCGCCGGCCGAGCCGCTGCCGGACGACAAGATCAGGTTGTCGGTTTGCAGCAGGATCTGGCCCGGCGTCACGACGTTGCCGCTGATGCCGGCCGGGGCATACAGCAGGCCGGCGGTGATGACCGTGTCGTTATGTACGATCGTCGCACCGTTTGAAATGCTGGTGTTCGGATAGGTGTTGTACGGCACCGTGTAGGTCGCGCCGGTGTGGTCCACCGTCAACGCGGGTGTCGTCAGCGCCAGCGTGCCGCCGTTGCCGACGCTCACCGTGCCGACCACGGTCAGCGCCGTAGCGGGGTCGTTCAGGCTGAAGTTGCCGGTCGCCGCATACGTGCCGAGATGCCCAACCTTGTTCGCATTGGTCAGCAGGACGTTGCCGCCGGTACCGGTGAGCAGGTCGGCGTCGATGTAACCATTGCCAGTTTCGGTGGTGTCTCCGGTGCTGTTCAATTCCACCCAATTGGCGGTCAAACTATGGTTCTGGCCAATCGTAATGGTCGGCTGGGTTATTTCGATGAAATAAGGATTGGTCAGCGGTGCGCCCGGTGTGGGCGGGGTGGGGAATGACGGGGTCGAGGAAGTCCCCGGGCTGCCGATCGTTCCGGCACCAGAGCAGATGCAATAGACGATGGTGCCGCCTACCGAGACGGCGACGCTGCCTTCGTAGTTCGCCACCCCGCCGCCATTGACGTCGGTGATGACATGATCGCCCGCGATCGCGGCGGAGCCGCTCTCGGTGAAGCTGCCGGTCGAATCGATCGTCAGAAGGCTTCCCGCGGAGAGCGTTCCCGCGGTCTGCGTCACGCCGGACGTATTGAGCAATGACAGGCTCTGGCCGGCGGCGACGGTGCCGCCACCTTGGTTGACGATCCCGGTGGTGGACAGCGTGCCCGCCCCGACCCCGATGACGTTGCCATCGACGGTGATGCTGCTCGCCGTCAGGCTGAACCCGCTGTTGGAGGTGATCGCCCCCGCTGTCTGCGAGAACGCCGCGCCGGCACTGATACTGACTCCGATATCGCTGAGTGTGGTGTCCAGCGCGGCGATGGTGCCGCCGTTCTGGGTCACGGCACTGACGGCGCCGATGCCCACGTCGCTCGCGTTGATCAGCCCGCCGTTCTGCGTGAAGTTGTTGGCCGCCTGGAACGTGGCGGTGCCCAGCGCACCGATCACCGCCGGACTGTTCACGATGATGTCGCCGGCAAACGCCGTGACACCCAGCGAGCCGGTCGGCCCGCACGCGCCGATGCTGCCCGCCAGCACGACCGAGCCCCAGTTCTCGATGCTGACGTTGTTGCCGTAGATGATCGAACTGGCCGGCACCGCCAGGGTACCCGTTGCGGTGGAAAGATGATCCAGCACGGTCACGTTGCCCCGGGAGGCGGTCAGGTTGCTCAGCACGTCGATGGCGTTGCCGGTGCCGCCCAGGTTGATGTCCCCGACCGCTCCGTTGGTGCTGGCACTCACCGTGCTGACGCTCAACGGCCCGCCGGATTCGGAGATCGGCCCGTTGGCATCCAGCCGCAACGTCGCCACCGCACTGCCGGCCAGGCTCACCGTGCCGCCGATGTCGATGCTGGCGGCGGTCACCACGTTGGTGCCGCCGTTGACCTGGTCGTGGTAGCCGCCGATCCGCAGCAACGCGGCGGCGACATCGGCGAGTGCGGTACCGGCGAGCACCATCCCCGTCGTGCCGGCCAGGCTGATGGTGCTTCCCGAGGTCACCGGAGCGATTTCCACGACGCCGACGGACGGACCGCCGGCATTGATCGCCACGTTGCTCGCCGCAACGCTCAGCGTGTCGGCGACCAGGCCGATCGTGCCACCGGAAACGACGACGGAGCCGGTATTCACGACGGAGCCGCCGCTGAGGAAGCTCAGCGCCTGGCCGGCCGCCTCTTGCAGGAAGATGTTGCCGCTGAGCGCGGATACCGCGTTCTGCACCGCGAGCGAGGTGGCATTCAGGACCAGGATGCTGCCGGTCGTGGCGGTCAGCGTGCCGGCGGCGCCGGTGGCTCCCAGCGTGCCGATGCTGTTGCTGGGGTTGGTCAGCGTATAGCTGCTCGCCGTGCCCACCAGCGTCCCAACGCTCAGCGGCCCGACGCTCTCGGTCACCGGCCCGTTCGCATCCAGCCGCAGCCGCGGCACTGTCGTCAGTGTCACCGGCCCGCCGATGTCGACGGTCGATGCGCTGACCACGGTCGTTCCGGGGTTGGTGGCGTCGTGGTAGCTGCCGATTTGCAGCTCGCCCGCCGTCACCGCGGCCAGCGCGAGGCTGCCGATCAGCAGGCCGGAGAATCCGCTGGTGCCGTCCAGGCTGACGGCGATCCCCGAGCGCGGCGCGATCTCCACCGTGCCACTCGCCCCGGCATTGATTGCCACGCCGCTCGCCGCGACGGTCAGCGAATCCGCGACCAGACCGATCGTGCCGTTCGACACCATCACCGAGCCGCCATTGACGAAGCTCAGCCCCTGGCTGGCGGCTTCCTCGATGAACGCTTCGGAACCGGCGGTGGACGGAGCAATCAACCCGGCGACGGTCAGCGGACTGCCGTCCACCAGGACGAAGTTGCCCTTGGTCAGGAAGGTATCCAGCGTGCCGATGGCGTTGGCGGTGCCGATCAGGTTCACCGCCGCGGCGGCGGACGCCGTGACGCTCGGCCCGTTCAGCACGGTCGCGACGATCGTGCCGTGGCCCTTGTCCTCGCTGATCGTTC
>JBEKNT010000318.1:0-8138 GCA_049522565.1 Acetobacteraceae bacterium | reverse complement strand
CCGCATGAACCCCTCCCCCCAACCCCCGCCCTCAAGGGGAGGGGGAGTCTCCTTCTGTCCCTCCGCCGGTCGGCGCGGTTTCATTCGGGGCGGATCGGCTGGCGCGGCCGGTGGCCAACGCCCATGTCAGCAGGGAGGGCCATGACGGCGGATGCACAACAACGGCCGGCGACAGAACTACCGCATCGCCGGCGCGTAGCGTGGCAGCACCACGGCCGGCAGTGATGGCAGCGGTCCGGCCACGCGCCACAACGCAAATCGCTGCACGGCAACGCCCTGGCTTGCGCGTGACACTTCGCCGATCAGGTGGGCCTCGCGCCAGCCGACCGGCTCGCCGCTGCCGGCGTGCCGCACCAGGATGCCCGCCGCGTCTGCCACCTGCGCCGGCGCCAGGCGAAACAGCCGCCAGCGTTGCTCCACGCCGAGCATAGTCACGTCGGCGGGCAGCGCGCGGGCCAGCTCGGCCGCGACGCCGTAGTCGTCCGCGGCGACGAAGCCGGCGGCCTGAGCGCGGCGGGCAGCCTCCACCGACTCTGCCAGGCCGTCCCAGCCGGCAAGCTGGTGCGCGACCGGGTCGATCCCGGGAGGTAACGTCAGCACGGCGCTGGTCGCCCGGACATAGACCAGCAGGGTGATCGCCACGCCGAGCGCCACCGCCGGCCAGCGCAACCGCAGCCACCGGCTTCGGTCGAGTCCGGCTGCGGCGACCGCGGCGGCGGGATACAGGATGGCCGGCCAATTGCCCTGCACCCGGTCGCCCAGCGCGTGCTGCACGAACAGTGTCGCGCCGGGGAGTGTCAGTGCTGCGATCAACGCACCGGCCGGGTCGCGGTGCTGCCAGCCGCGCCGTGCGGCCCAGCCGACGCCCACGACGAACAGCAGGAACACCAGCGGCGTCGCCAGGCCGATCTGGCCGCCGATCAGTTCGCCCAGGAACTGCCCGGCCCGCGCCGGTTGCCAGGCGGCCACGCGCCCACCCTGGCGCAGCAAGCTCGCCCAGCCATGTTCCGCGTTCCACAGCACCACCGGCAGGAAGACCAACCCACCGAGCAACGCCCCGGCCCATAGCATCGGCGACCGCCACCAGCGGCGCTGCGCCGGCACCCACAGCAGCCACAGGCCGATGCCGAGCCACAGCAGCAGCGCCGTGTACTTGCTGGCCAGCGCCAGGCCGGCGAACAGCCCGATCGCCAGCCACCACGCCGGCCGGCCGCTGTGCAGCAGCCGCGCCAGGGCCCAGAGGCAGGCGGTCCAGAAGAACAGCAGGGGCGTGTCGGGCGTCATGATCACCGCGCCGACGCCGGCCAGCAGCGTGGCATTCAGCAAGGCGGCCGCCGTCACGCCGGGCTGCTGGCCGCACGCTCCGACCGCCGCCGGCCGGCCGAATGCCGCCACACCCGCTTGGCGGCCGGAAGCTGCCGCGCCGGTCCGGCCGCATGTCCTCCGTCCCGATCCAGCGCAGGGTGGCGCCGGGGACCACAGCCGCTCTGCGGCGTCGAACAGCAGGAGCGAACCCAGCGCCCCGGCCAGCGGCCCGAGCAAGCGCACGCCCAGCGCGCCCTGCCCGGCGATGGCGGTGCCGGCGCGGATCCACAGCGCCACCATCGGCGGATGGTCCAGGTAGCCTGGTGCCAGCGCGTGGGAGAACACCCAGTAATAGGCTTCGTCGGGCGCCAGCGGTGCGATCCCGGCCACGACCAGGCGGAGCAACGTGAGGGCGGCGAGCGAGGCCAGGAGGATGGCGCCGCGCCGGGTTGCGGTTACCTGAATTCGGGCTGGCTCCGCCATGCCTCCAGCCAGATCGGCACCGCGGCGGCCGGCAGCGGACGCGCCACGAGGAAGCCCTGCGCATGGTCCACGCCGAGCACCTCCATGCGCCGCCAGGTGGCAAGGTCCTCGACGCCCTCGGCCACGACCGACAGGTGTCGTGCTCGGGCCACCGCCATCACCTGCCGCACGAAGTCTTGCAGCATGGGCACCCCGGGCAGATGCCGCACGACCGCCTTGTCCAGCTTCAGGCAGGTGAACGGCAATTCCAGCAGGCGGGCAACGTGCGGCACCGCCGGACTGACATCGTCGATCGACACCCGGTAGCCGTCGGCGCGCAGCTTCTCCAACACCCCGCCCAACCCGACCAGGTCGTCGACCGGCCGGCTTTCGGTCAACTCGATGACCACACGCTCCGCCGCCAGGCCAGCCGCGCGCCGCATAACATCGAGCCGTTGCAGCGCGGCCGGCACCAGCAGCACGCCGAGCGGAAAGTTGAGCGTGATGTCGAGCCCACGGGCGCGGAGCAATGGCCCTGCCATGTCGGCCAGGGCGCGTTCGGCGACGAGGTCGGTCAACTGCGCGGCAAGGCCGGCATCCTCGATCTGCGGAACGAACGCGTCCGGCAGTACCGTGCCGCGGGTGGGGTGGTTCAGCCGGGCCAGCGCTTCCAGTGCGACCGGCTCCCGATCCGCCAGCCGGACGATCGGCTGGTAGCGCGTCTCGATCATCGCGCCGGCCAGCGCCTCGCGCAGCTCGGTCAGGTGCATCGGATTCTCATCCGGTGCGCGCGCTTGCGGGGGGCGGGGGGCCAGGGCCTGCCGCACCGCGCGGCGATCGGCGGAATGGATGACGCCGATTCGCGGCGGCAACGGCCCTTGGTTGCCGAGCAGTAGCATCTCGGTGTCCGATTCCCGGTCGCCTGCGGTGAGTGTCACCAGTTCGTTCAGCAGCCCGTCGGCGCTGTCCGGATGCAACAGCAGATGCGAATAGTGCGGGGCGAGGCAGGCGAGGCGGATCACCGCGTGCCTGGCGTCGCAGCTTGAAACGCCGCCGCCGATCTCCGCTGCCGCTTCCCGCACAGCCCGCGTCCAGCGCTTGTCCCCGCTGACCAGCAGGAGATTGCACGGCACCGGCGGCGGAGTGAGTACCGCTGCGTGTGGGAGGAGTCCCGAGGTGTCGGCGCAGTCCGTCATGCCTTGGACCTACCGCATCCCCGGCACGGCGGCGAGTGGTCTCCCTCACCACTATTGATCGTTTTTTGCTGAGTGGCGCTGCGGCGGTGGCCGAATAAGGACTTGTCGCCGGCTTGCCCCAACAAGTCACCGACTTGTGTAGCGGTCGGTCGCGCAGACGCCGTCGGCGCGTTTCAGCCCAGGCGAAACGCCGGCTTCCGCTTTTCCACGAACGCGGCCATGCCCTCCTTCTGGTCCGGCGTGCCGAACAGCGACAGGAACAATGCCCGCTCATGGCGCACACCCTCGATCAGGGTCGACTCGAAGGCACGGTTGACCGCCTGCTTGGCGAGCGCCACCGCGACCGGTGACAACGAGGCGAGTCGCTCGGCGATCTTCAGCGCCTCGGGAAGGAGTTGGTCGGCCGGGAAAACGCGGGACACCAGGTTGGCGCGCTCGGCCTCCGCGGCGTCCATCATCCTGGCGGTCAGGATCATGTCCATCGCCTTGGATTTTCCGACCGCCCGGGTCAGCCGCTGGGTGCCGCCGGCACCGGGCAGCACGCCCAGGTTGATCTCCGGTTGGCCGAATTTCGCCGTGTCGGCGGCCAGGATGATGTCGCACATCATCGCCAGCTCGCAGCCGCCGCCCAGCGCGAACCCGGCGACCGCGGCGACCACCGGCTTTTTCACCCGCAGGACGGTCTCCCAGTGGGCGCCGATGAAGTCTTCCAGCAGCGCCTCGGGGTGGGTGCGCTCGCGCATCTCCTTGATGTCGGCGCCGGCCGCGAAGGCCTTCTCGTTGCCGGTGAGCACGATCGCGCCGATCGCCTTGTCGGCGTCCCAGGCCAGGAGCTGGTCGCCGAGTTCCCGCATCAGCGCGTCGCACAGCGCGTTCAGCGCCTGCGGCCGGTTGAGGCGGATCAGCCCGACCCGGCCATGGGTTTCGACGAGGATGTTCTGGTGGTCGGGCATGAGCGTCCTCCGGTGGGGCGAGGCTGGAGGCCGCATTATGGCGCAGGGACGGGCAGGGGGCTATGGCGGCTGCGGCCACCTGGCAGCGACGGGTGCAGTACTCGGACGGCGGTTCGCTGAGCCTCGGCAAACGCGAGCCGACTGGCTGGATCGCATGACGGTCGGGGCGTCACTCGGTGCCGGGTTCGTCCTCCTCGGCCTCCAACACCGCCTGGGCTTCCTCGCTTTCCACCATGTCGGCCTGCTGCCGCTCCGTCATCAGTCCCCACGCCAAACGCAACAAATCCTGCAATGCCGCGATCTCCTGCTCGGGGTCGCCCGCACCGGAGATCTGCGCCGCGGCGATCAGGTCCTCGATATCGATGCCGTCCGTGTCGCTCATGATCGACTCCTGGATCTTCGGCTGCGGTGGCAACCAGTACCCCATATTGGCGCAGACCCGACATGCATGTCACCAGACGGCAAGTAGCGGTCGCGCGATCACGCGCGGGAGATGGCTGGCTGATCCTGTCACATCATGGTTGATAAGCGTCGCCCTCCGGGCTGCACGGCAGCGGCGCGTCTGCATGCTTGCGAGGCTACTTTGTTTTTGCGACGGTATAACATGGTGCGGCCCATCCGGCGGCCGCGGCGGACTGCCATTGGAAATGCAATGCAACGTGTCCGGCTTGCCACAAGGACCTCGAAGGGGGGCGACGGCAACGGGTACGGTATGATCGCAGCCACTGTTACCAGCGTGTGTCTCGCCATGACAGCAGCCTTCGCATCAGCGGCAGCGGTCCTCCCGCAAACCGCGCAGGTCCGGCGGCATCGTCCAAATAGCCATTGAGGACCGCGCCGGCGGTCGATTCCAGCCGGTCCATTGCGGTCATCATCCTGGCCTCGGTGAAATGCTCCGCCTGCGACCAACCCAAATTCGCAGCCTGCATCTTGTGGCCATGAAACAGCGCGACGGCGCGCTTGTAGCGCCGGCGACCGTCGGCGATGGCGTCGATCACTTCCGGGCTGAACATCCCGACGCAGGTGATGACGGGTATATCCAGCGAATACGCCAACCCGCTGATCAGGCGTACGCCGACCTGGTAGTTCGAACTGATGCTCCGCGTCAGCACGATATGCCGGATGATGCGGATGAACAGCTCCAGATCGGTCTGGCGCCGGGTGAAGATGAAGGCCGCGTTGTGCAGTGAGGTATAGGCGAGATGGGCCCTGCCGTCGGCCCCCTTGGTGACCCACGCCTCGCGGCTGAACGCATAACCGGCGTCGGTTCGCACGACGAGTCGATCCGGATCGAACACGAACACGTCGGCATCGAACCAGATCACCTGGTCATAGCCCTCGGCCAGCTTGATGCGGGTTATTTCGAGGCGCGCGAGGTTGGTGATCGAACGCGGGTTGCCGCCGACCCGCGCCAGATAGTCGGAACCGCAAAGGTCATAGAATTCGTCGCCATAGAACGCATAATCGAACCCGCGCGACTGCGTCCATCGACGGACACTGTCCAGGCAGCGTTCGATCCAGTCCGGAACGTCGGTGCGCCTGAACGACTGCACCACCAGGGTGCGCGGGTCCGCTGACGCGTCATCCGTCATCGAGGTGGCCTCAACGTTTCGCGCAATCAGATAAAGGCGCGATAGGAACCGCGGCAATGCGCGCGAAGTCCGGAATTTCCGTCAAGGTCGATGACCTCCTGGCCGGTGAGCAATTCGCGCAGCGTGTCGAGCGGCGCCGCGCCACGGTGGGATAATACCACCAATTCGCTGCCGGCCAGCGCTTCCCGTGCGGAATGGACCAGCATGCCGGCAAGGTCCGGTGCCTCGCGTTCGATGCCGGTGGCCGGACCACCGCCCGGCGCCCGACCCGGCACCAGAGCCGCATCGAAGATGCGCAGCTTGATGCCGGCAGCGATCAGCCGGCGGGCCAATTCCACATAGGGCGAGCCGCGCAGATCGCCGATGTCGGGCTTGAACGTGAGACCGAGCAATGCCACGCGCTGCCGGCCGCGCGCCATGACAAGGCGAACCGCCCGGTCGATGGTCGCCTGATTGCTGACGTCCACCTGCGCCAGCAGCGGCGTCGGCACCGACGCCGCCTTGGCGATGGCAAGAAAGCCGGACAAATCCTTCGTCAGGCAGCCGCCGCCGAATGCGAAGCCGGGCCGCAGATAGGCCGCAGAAATATTCAGCACGTCGTCGGCGCAGAAAAGCGAGAAGGCATCGCGTGCATCGACGTCGTGCGCGGCCAACACCGCCGCAGCCTCGTTGGCGAAGGCTACCTTGAGTGCGTGATAGACGTTGGACAGCAGCTTGACGCTTTCGACGGTGCGATACGGCGCAATCCGGAACGGCGCGTCGATGCCATGATACGCCGCGCGCAACGCCGCGGCATCGCTCGCGTCGGCGACGCCGGCCAGGATCATCGGCGGCGACAGGAAATCGCGCACCGCGGAGCCCTCGCGCAGGAATGCGGGGCTGGCGATGTAGTGCAGGCCCTGGCCGTGGCGTCGGGCGGATCGTGTCTCGAGCAATGGAATACAGAGACGTTCGGCGGTCCCGGGCGGCACCGTCGAGCACATGACAATCGTGTGGTCGCGCTCGGTCCCGCGCAGCGCGTCGCCGATCGCGCCGATGGCCTGTTCGATCTGGGTCAGGCTGGCACTGCCAAGTTCCGACCTGGGTGTGCCGACGCAGACGAAGGAAATCGCCGTGCCGGCAATCGCGGCGCGCGTGTCCTCTGCGGCTTGCAGCCGGCAACGCGTCCGCGCATCGGCGATCAGTTTTTCCAGCTCCGGCTCCAGCACGGGGGGCAGGCCGCGATTGACCAGGTCGACTTTGTGTGGGTCCGGATCGACCGCGAAAACATGGTGGCCCATCGATGCAAGGCAGCCGCACATCACGGTGCCAACAGTCCCGAGGCCCAGGATTGCGATCTGCATGCCGCCAAGCGCTCCGATGCTGCTGTGGCCGGATGGGTGTGACGCTTCATCCGGCGTGCACTAACCAGTTAATCCACATCCGGACGCACGAACCAGTTAATCCGCGAACCCCGCACACCGGCGACCCCGGGGCGGCAGCCGCGTGCACCAACCAGTTAGTCCATAACCGAGTGCATTAACCAGTTCGTCCGCGAGGGCGTTACGTCTGGCTTTGCCAGGCATCCAGGCGTTCGCCGTGGCGGCAAGCGACGGCCCCTCCTGGCGGCGGCAGAGGGCAACCCTGGCAGCGGATCACCGCTGGTTCCGCGGGCAATGGAACGTGCTGCGCCCCGACTGGGTAATCCGCCGCACGCCGGGACAGGCCGGCTTGCCGGGGCAACGCTCGCAGGGTTCGCCCTCGCGGCCATAGACCTTCCAGGCGTGCTGGAAATATCCCAGCTCCCCATCCGGCTGCACATAGTCGCGCAGCGACGACCCGCCGGCGGCAATCGCCTCGCGCAGCGTGTCCTGGATCGCCGGCACCAGCCGCGCCGCGCGGGTCCCGGGCACCGTGTGGGCCGAGCGCAGCGGCGACAGCCGGGCGCGGAACAGCGCCTCGCAGACGTAGATGTTGCCCAGGCCGGCAACGACTTTCTGGTCCAGCAACGCCGCCTTGATCGGCGTGCGCTTGCCGGCGAGCGAGGCGGAGAGGCTCGCCGGCGTGAACCCCGTCTCCAGCGGCTCCGGCCCGAGTTCGGCCAGCAGCCGGTGGCGCTCCTCGAGCGCGGTCGGCACCAGGTCCACCGAGCCGAAGCGGCGCGGATCGACGAAGCCGAGGCGCCAGCCGTCATCCGTCTCCAGCACCAGGTGCTCGTGCAGCGTCGGCTGGTTCGGCCGCAGCGGGGTCAGCACCATGCGGCCCGACATGCCGAGATGCAGCAGCACCGAATCGCCGCCGTCCAGGCGCATCAGGATGTATTTGCCGCGCCGGCGGAAACCGATGACGCGGGCGCCGGTCAGCCGCTGCGCCAGGCCGGGCGGCAGCTTCCAGCGCAGGTCCGCGCGGTGCGCCACGGCGGACACGATGCGGCGGCCCTCCAGCCGGGACTGGAGGCCTCGCATCACGGTCTCGACTTCGGGGAGTTCCGGCATGGGCGGGTGGCACGCTATACAGGGTGGCGATGAGCGACAATCCTGTGCCCGGTCCCATGATCACCCCCACGCCGCTTCCCACGGCTAATCCCGCGGCCATCCCCCCAGCGCACGACACCGCCGATTTCGGCTTCCGCCGCGTCGCGCGGGAGGAGA
>JBEKNT010000317.1:0-8148 GCA_049522565.1 Acetobacteraceae bacterium | reverse complement strand
ACGCGCTGTCCCCCCTCCCCACCGCCCAACCAAGTGTAGGGTTCCAAGGGCTCCGCCCTTGGCGGGGATCCAAGGGGCAGCGCCCCTTGGTGGGGGTTCGGGGGCAACGCCCCCGACACTTCAGCGCCCCCGGCAGCGCCTGCGAGGCGCCGCCAACGCGCCCTCGCCTGACCCATGCTGACCTACCTCCTGCGCCGCCTGGGGCTGCTCGGCATCATGCTGGGCGGGTTGGTCCTGATCACCTTCGTGGTGTCGAACGTCGCCCCCTCCGATCCCGCCGCCCTGGCCGCCGGCCCCGATGCGACGCGCGACATGATTGCGACGGTGCGCCACGAATACGGCCTGGACCAGCCGCTGCCGCTGCAATTCGTGCGCTACGTCGCCGACCTCGCCCGCCTTCGGCTGGGCCGGTCGATCCAGACCGGCGACCAGGTCGCCGACGACCTCGCCCGCTACTTCCCCGCCACGCTGGAGCTGGTGCTGCTGTCGATGGCTTTCTCCGTCGTGGTCGGCGTGCCGCTGGGCATGCTGGCGGCGGTGCGGCGCAACCACCCGTTCGACCATGCCATCCGCGTCGTGGCGGTCTCCGGCGTGGCCCTGCCGGCCTTCTGGGCGGCGCTGCTGCTGCAACTTCTCTTCAGTGTCCGGCTCGGCTGGCTGCCGACCAGCGGACAGCTCTCGGTCGCCACCGCGCCGCCGCCGGTCGTCACCGGCATGATCCTGGTCGATGCGCTGCTCGCCGGGCAGGGCGCGGTGTTCAACGAGGCGCTGCAATACGCCATCCTGCCCGCCTTCGTGCTGGCGCTGCCCTCGCTCGCCGCCATCCTCCGCGTCAACCGCGCCGAGATGATCGAGGTGCTCGGCTCCGACTACGTCACCGCCGCCCGCGCCCACGGCGTGCCGGCCTGGCGGGTGATCGGCTGGCTGGCGCTGAAGAACGCCATGCTGCCGACGCTCGCCATGATCGGCCTGCGCTTCGGCTGGACGCTGGGCAGCACCGTGCTGGTGGAGACGGTGTTCGACTGGCCCGGCCTCGGCCTCTATGCCGTGTCCTCGGCGATCGCGTCGGATTTCAAGCCGGTGATGGGGGTCACGCTGGTCATCGGCGTCACCTTCATGTTGACCAACCTGCTGATCGACCTCGCCTATGGCTGGCTCGACCCGAGGACCAAGACGGCATGAGCGACCTTGCCCTGCCGCGCACGCAAGAAGCCGGCCTGGCGCTGCGGCGGCTGCGCTTCCTGGTCTGGACGTTCCGCGGCAGCCCCTCGGCATTGCTCGGCCTGGCGCTGGTGGCGGGGTTCCTGCTGCTGGCCGCGTTCGGCCCCTGGCTGGTGCCCGATCCGGCCGACGCCACCGGCGCGATGCACCTGGCACAGCGCCTCCAGCCGCCGTCGGCGCTGCACTGGTTCGGCACCGACGAGATGGGCGACGACATTTTCACCCGCGTGATCA
Source organism: Acetobacteraceae bacterium (assembly GCA_049522565.1). Taxonomy (GTDB): domain Bacteria; phylum Pseudomonadota; class Alphaproteobacteria; order Acetobacterales; family Acetobacteraceae; genus JASHVB01. The sequence goes on along the minus strand of JBEKNT010000317.1, from coordinate 6,693 downwards.
TCGGCACGCGCACCAGCTTGTGGGTCGGGCTGACCATCACCGGCATCGCCGCGCTGATCGGCGTGCCGCTGGGCGTCGTCTCCGGCTATCGCGGCGGCGCCCTCCGCGCCGTCATCATGCGCGTGACGGATGTGTTCCTGGCCGTCCCCGGGCTGGTGCTGGCGCTGGCCATCGTCGCCGCACTCGGACCCAGCACGCTGCACGGCGTGGTGGCGCTGGCGATCGTGTGGTGGCCCGGCTACGTCCGGCTGATCGAGGCCAAGGCGCTGACCTTGCGCGGCGAGCCCTACGTGGAAGTCGCCCGCACCATGGGCGCCGGCCATGCCTGGATCCTGACCCGCCACATCCTGCCGAACTGCTTTTCCCCGTTCGTGGTGAAGGCCAGCATGGACATGGGACTGGCCGTCCTGGCGGCCGCCTCGCTGGGCTTCATCGGCCTGGGAGCGAAACCGCCGGCACCGGAATGGGGCGCGATGATTTCCGTGGCGCGCAGCTACATGCCGGACCAGTGGTGGTACAGCTTCTTCCCGGGCCTGTTCATCTTCCTCACCGTGCTCGGCTTCAGCCTGTTCGGCGACGGGTTGCGCGACATCCTCGATCCCCGCAGCGCCCGCGGATGAGCCTGCTGGAGGTGCGCGGCTACCGCCTGGCCTTCGACGGCTACGAGGGCACCGCACAAGTACTCAATGGCATCGACCTGTCCGTCGAGGAAGGCGAAGCAGTCGGCATCGTCGGCGAGACCGGCTGCGGCAAGTCGGTGCTGGCGCGCAGCCTGCTGCGCCTCAACCCGGAGCCGCCGGCGCGCATCGTCTCCGGCAGCATCCGCTTCGCCGGGGAAGACGTGCTGACCATGCGGGGCGCGGCGCTGCGCAAGCTGCGTGGCACCGGCATCGGCATGGTGTTCCAGGACCCGGCGACCTACCTCAATCCGGTTTTCACTATCGGCCGGCAACTGGAAGACGTGCTGCGCGCGCACGGCCACCGGCGCGGCATCGCGGACCGCAGCGTGGCGCTGCTGGAATCCGTGCAACTGCGTGACGCCGGCGCCCTGCTGCGCCGCTATCCGCATGAGCTTTCGGGTGGCATGCGCCAGCGCGTGCTGATCGCCCAGGCGCTGGCCGGCAATCCCCGGCTGCTGGTGGCGGACGAGCCGACCACCGCGCTGGATGTCACCGTGCAACGCCAGGTGCTGGCGCTGATCGCCGACCTGGTCACGCGGCTGCGGCTGACCTTGTTACTGATCAGTCACGATCTCGGCGTGATCGGCGCGCTGTGCCGGCGCGTGGTGGTGATGTACGCCGGCAGCATCATCGAGGACGCCCCGACCGCCGCCTTGCTCTCGACCCCCCGGCATCCCTACACGCGCGGCTTGCTCGCCGCCGTGCCGGACCTGGACCGGCCCGACCGCTTGCCGCGGGGCATTCCCGGCAGCATCCCGTCCCTGCGCGACCCGCCGTCCGGCTGTCGCTTTCATCCCCGCTGTCCGTTGGCGATGCCGGTCTGCGCCAGCCAGGCGCCGCGCCTCGACGGCGATGGCGGCGGCGGTCCGGCGGGCGATCGGCGCGGCGACCAGGCGGGCTGCTCCGGCGGCGAGCCCCATCGCGTCGCGTGCTACGCCGCATGACCGCACTGCTTGCCGCGGAGCATGTGGTGGTGCGGTTCGGCACGCACCGCGCCGTCGATGGCGTCGATCTGGCGTTGCACGCAGGCGAGACGCTCGGCCTGGTGGGAGAGTCCGGGTCCGGCAAGACGACGATGCTGCGGTTGTTTCTGCGCCTGGTGGACGCGTCCGAGGGCAGGGTGCTGTTTGCCGGCACCGACATTACCCACGGCCGCGACGCCGCCCTGCGCGCGCTGCGGCGCCAGGTGCAGGTGGTGTTCCAGAACCCGCACGCCGCGCTGGATCCGCGCATGAGCGTGTTCGCCGCGGTGGCCGAGCCGCTGCGCCTGCTGGGTGGCCGCAGTCGCGCCGCCCTGCGCGACCATGTCGCCGCGCTGCTGGGCGATGTCGGGCTCGGCACGGAATTCATGGCGCGCTATCCGCACGAGCTGTCGGGCGGCCAGAAGCAGCGCGTCTGCATCGCCCGCGCGCTGGCGCCGCAGCCGCGCGCGCTGTTGCTGGACGAGCCGACCTCGGCGCTCGATGTTTCCGTGCAGGCGCAGATTATCGAGTTGCTCGCAGCGCTGCGGGTGCGACGCGGGCTGGCCTATTTGTTCGTGTCGCACAATCTCGCGGTGGTCCGGCTGCTATGTGAGCGCGCCGCGGTAATGCAGAACGGCCGCATCGTCGAGCAAGGCGCCGCCGCCCAGGTGCTGGCCGAACCCCGCCACCCCTACACCAGGGCACTGCTCGACAGCGTGCTGCGGGTCGCCCAGGCATAACCGACGCATCGATCGACCGGGGCAGAGGCGTTCGGCGCGCACGGTCCGCTCCCCCCGTCATGGCCGGGCTTGACCCGGCCATCTATGCAGCCGTGGTGCCGCGAGAGATGGCCGGGTCAAGCCTTGCCCCCGGGCACTTGACCCGGGGGCCGGCCATGACGCGGGCGGCGCCGGCGCGAACCATCCCAGGGTCAGTCGTCAAGATGGCTGGTACTTTCCGACCCCGGGCTTCACCCCATCGCCTGCGCCGCCAGCGGCTCGATCTCGTACATAATCCGCACGTCGCCCGGCTGCGAGAAGGGATACTTGTCCTTGCCGAGATACTTCTTCGCCAGCGAATCGATATGCGCCGATGCGCCTTCCTCGGTCACGCGCACCACCTGTCCGCGAATTTGCAGGTAGCGATACGGGTTGTCCGGATCGAGGATCGACAGCGCGACCCGCGCGCCCTTGTGCAGGTTCCGCGCCTTCACCCGGCCCTTGGCGGTGTTCACCCGCACGTGTCCGTTCGTATAGTCGAACCAAACCGGCGTCACTTGCGGCGATCCGTCCTTCATGATCGTGGCCAGATGCGCGAAGGCGGTCTTCTGTTGCAGCAGGTCCATATAGGCGGCGGGAATTTCGATCATCGCATGCGTCTCCTTTGCCAACCATAAGTATATAGGGCGCGGACTGCGCAGTGCGAACCGCTGCCGGACGCCCGGCCCGGACTTGACCCGGCGGCGGCCGTTGGACCATCCATGCGCCAGCCGCCGGCTTCACCCGGTCTGCTCAAATCACCTGGAGGGAACCCATCATGCAACGGCGTAGTTTCCTGGCGGGCGCCGCCGCGGCGCTTGCCACGCCACTCGCGCGCCCGGCCATCGCGGCGAAAACGAAAACGTTGACCTTCGTACCGCAGGCCAACCTCACCAGCCTCGATCCGGTGTGGACCACCGCCACCGTCACCCGCAATTTCGCGCTGATGGTCTACGAGACGCTGTACGGCCGCGACGAGAAATTCAATCCGCAGCCGCTGATGGTCGAGGGCCACGTCATCGATGACGACGGCAAGCGCTGGACCATGAAGCTGCGCGATGGCCTGCTATTCCACGACGGCACCCCGGTGCTGGCGCGCGACTGTGTCGCCTCGCTGCAACGCTGGCTGAAACGTGACGCGGTCAGCGTAACGATCAACGCGCGGGTCGATGCGATCGAGGCCAAGGACGACCGCACCATCGTCTGGCGGTTGAACAAGCCGTTTCCCCTGCTGCCGCATTTCCTTTCCAAGGTGCAGCCGCAGCCGGTGATCGTGCCGGAGCGCCTGGCCGCCACCGATCCGTTCAAGCAGCTCACCGACATCGTCGGCTGCGGCCCGTTCCGCTTCCTGCCGGACGAATATGTCTCCGGCATCCACGCCTCGTTCGCGCGCTTCGACAAATACGTGCCGCGCCACGAACCGGCATCCTACAATGCCGGCGGCCACCAAGTAGCGCTCGACCGCGTGGAGTGGCGCGTCATCCCCGACCCCGCCACCGCGGCGAACGCATTGACCGCCGGTGAAGTGGATTGGGTCGAACTGCCGCAGCCCGACCTGATCCCCATGCTGGCGAAGCAGGCCGGCGTGACCACCGGATTGCTCGACATCTACGGCACCGTGGCGATCCTGCGGCCGAACAGTCTTATTGGTCCCACCAGCAACGTTGCCGTGCGCCGCGCGATGATGGCGGCGATCGATCCGCAGGAGGCGATGATCGCCGCGATGGGCGACGACCGCTCCACCTGGCACGCGCCGATGGGCTATTTCCTGCCCGGCTCCCCCTGCGCCAACGACGCCGGCATGGACTTCCGCCGCAAGCGCTGGACCACCGACGAGGTGAAGGCGATGCTGGACAAGGCGGGCTACGACGGCAGTCCCGTCGTGCTGCTGCACCCGACGGACCAGATCATCTACAACGCGGTCACCCTGGTCGCGGCGGAAGCGTTTCGCAAGGTCGGCATCAAGCTCGATGAACAGATGACCGACTGGGGCACCATCGTGCAGCGGCGCACGTCGAAGGCGCCGCTCGACAAGGGCGGCTGGTCGATGTTTCCCGCCGGCGCGCCAGGCCCCGAATACGTCGATCCCCTGCTTGCCAACACGCTGCGCAGCAACGGCGCGAAGGCGTGGTTCGGCTGGCCGGACGATCCGAAACTCGAAGCCGCCTACGAAGCGTGGATCGACGCGCCAACCGAAGCGGAGCGGCACCGGTTCGAAGCGGCCTTCCAGTTGGCGGCATTCACCTCGGTGCCGACCATCCCGCTGGGTCAATATCTGCCGAAGGCGGCGTGGCGATCGAATGTCACCGGATTGTTGAAGGGGTCGGCGCCGGTGTTCTGGGGCGCGGACAAGGCATAAGTTGCCGGTAACCGGCGGTGGCGGCCATAGTCCGCCACCTGCCGCCGAAGGAGCCATGCCACATGACGCCGTCCATTCCATCGCATCCGGCGCCGTGGCCGCGCGTCACGCCGGCCGACGCGGGATTCGATGCCGCCACGCTGGACGAAGCGGTGCGCTTCGCGGCGGCGCATGAAACGCCGTGGCCGCGCGATCTGCGGGCGCACATCGAATCCGGATATTTCGAACCGGCGCCGTGCAATGAAATCCTCGGGCCGATCCGCCCGCGCGGCGCACCGAACGGTTTGATCCTGCGCCATGGCAACAGGGTGGCGTCGTGGGGCGATACGCGTCAGGTGGATTTCACGTTCTCGGTCGCCAAGAGCTATCTGAGCTTGCTCGCCGGACTCGCCGTTGCCGACGGGCTGATCGGCGAACTGGACGACACCGTGGCATCCACGGTCGATGACGGCGGCTTCGACGGACCGCATAACGGCGCGATCACCTGGCGCCATCTGCTGCAACAGACCTCCGAATGGGAGGGCACGCTGTTCGGCAAGTCCGACGTGATCGACCGCAATCGCAACCTCGCGGTGGAAGGCAAGGGCCGCAAGGGCGACGCGCGACCGCTGCGCCCGCCGGGCACGTTCTGGGAATATAACGACGTGCGGGTGAACCGGCTTGCCCTGGCTTTGCTGCGCCGCTTCCGCCGCCCGCTGCCGGAGGTGTTCGCCGAGCGAATCATGCAGCCGATCGGCGCCTCGTCCGACTGGCGCTGGCACGGCTATCGCACGTCGCAGGTGGACATCGACGGCCGCGCGATCGAGTCGGTCTCGGGCGGCAGCCATTGGGGCGGCGGGGTGGAAATCCACGCCGAGGACCAGGCGCGCGTCGGCCAGTTGATGCTGCGCCGCGGCGCCTGGGACGCCGTGCGCGTGCTGCCGGAAGCATGGGTTGCGGAATCGCTGAAGCCCTGCGCGCTGAATGTGAACTACGGATTGTTGTGGTGGCTGAACACCGGCAGGGCGCGCTATCCCGGCGCGCCGCCGGGCAGCTATGCCGCGGTCGGCGCCGGGGGTAACCTGACCTGGATCGACCCGCAGCATGACATCGTCGTGGTGTTGCGCTGGACCGATCCGGCTTGCGTCGATCAATTCCTGCGACTGCTGATGGCGGCCATGACATGACAGAGCTCGCAACACTGAAGGTTGAGGAACCGCAGCCGCATACCAGGCTGGTGACGCTGCACCGGCCGGAAGCGGCGAACGCGATGAACACGCGGATGGGCATCGAGCTGCTGTCGGTGTTCGACGGGTTCAATGCCGCGCCGGGCGCGCAGCGCTGCATCGTCATCACCGGCGCGGGGCCGCGCATCTTCTGCGCCGGCGGCGACCTGAAAGAGCGCAACGGCATGACGGATCAGCAGTGGCAGGATCAGCACCTGATCTTCGAGCGCGCGATCCGCGCCATTATCCAGTGTCCGGTGCCGGTGATCGCCGCGGTGAATGGCGCCGCGTTTGCCGGCGGCATGGAGATCGCGTTGTGTGCCGACTTCATCTACGCCGCGGAACATGCGCGCTTCGCGTTGACCGAGGTGACGCTGGGCATCATGCCCGGTGCCGGCGGCACGCAGAACCTGCCGCGCGCCGTGGGGGCCCGGCGGGCGAAGGAAATTCTGCTGACCGGGCGGCCGTTTTCCGCGCAGCAGGCGTTCGAGTGGGGCATGCTGAACCGCATCTGCACCGCCGAAGCGTTGCTGCCCGAGGCGTTGGAAACCGCCGCGGCGATCGCCGGCAATGCGCCGATCTCGACGCGGCAGATCAAGCAGTCGGTGAATTACGGGCTGAACATGGACCTGCCCAGCGGCATGATGTTCGAAATCGAGGCGTATAACCGCATGGTGCCGACCGAGGATCGCCGCGAGGGCATCCGCGCCTTCAACGAAAAGCGCAAAC
>JBEKNT010000316.1:0-8179 GCA_049522565.1 Acetobacteraceae bacterium | reverse complement strand
GTTCTGGTGCATGGGGTTTTGCCGCCGGTTCCGCACGGACGCTCGCAGGCGCCTCGTCCGGGGCACCCCGGGCGGGGGCCGGCGGAATTGGTGCAAGGGGTTCTGTCCGCGCTGACGCCGGAGCGGCAGGCGCAGCCGCCAGGGCGGTGGCAGCCGCGCCGGCCGCCCGTTCTGGTGCATGGGCTTTTGCCCGCACCGCCAACCGCGCCGCCAACCGGGCCGGCGCCGAGGCGCTGCTCGCACGGCGTGCGGCGCGATTTGGTGCATAGGGTTTTGCCACCACTGGCGCACCGCTGCTCCCCGGCACCTGTTGCGGCGCAGCCGGGGTGGGGGTCGGCCGAATTGGTGCATGGGGTCCTGCCTGCGCTGCCGCGGGGACGACAGGGGAGGCTCCCCCTCCCCTTGTGGGAGGGGGAGTCGGTTTCTCGCAAGGGGTCCTGCCTGCGCTGCCGTCAACGCGCCGCACCGTTCGGCCGTCCCGGCGCGGCCCGCGCGCCTCGCCTGCCGGGCCTGAGCGATCGCCAGCTTCCATGGTGCCAGGGCTTCCGTCTCCGCTTGCAACAGGATGCGGTCCTCCGCCCGGGTGATGCCGCGGGTCGGCCGGGGCGGCCATAGCAACTCCGGCGCGATCGGCGTCATGCGAGCGGCGAGGTCAGGGGGCAGGCGGTCGAGGTAAAGCACCGCGGCCAGCCGCACGCGCCCGCGTCGCATGAAGGTGACGTGGTGGCGGTTGAAGGCGCGCGAGTCGGCGCTGTAGCCGCCATGGGTGGTGCGGGCGGCGCGGAGGCGGGCCATGCCCTCGGCGGTGCGCGGACCGGTGCTGCGGCCGCCATGCATGCGGCAGCGCAGCTTGCCGCTTATGGCCGGGGCGCGGCAGGGGCAGCCGGCGCGGGTGCGGGCGCCGCAACGCGGGACAAGGGCGAGGTTGGGGTTGCCTCGGTGCTTGGCGGCGGGCGGGGGCGATGGGGGTTCGACCGCCGGCGGGCTGGCTGGGGCGGCGGTTTTGCAGACGAGTGAGGACGGGTGGGGCATGCGACGCGCTCCTGGCAGGCTTCCGGAGCGGTAGAGTATCATTTCCTAGGAAAAAAGACCAGAGCGGTCGCCAGGGCGGCCGGCGGCAAATCCTGGCCCCACTATAGGACGGCGACGAATCACGGGTGGGGGGATGATCCGCCGGGGGGCAATGAATCGGGCGGCAGTCACGCGCCACAGCATTCAACTGATGGCAGGGTCGGGTCGTGGGTCAGCTTGACTGACGCCGGCCGAGCCAAATCAGCGGTAGCCGGGGCGTCCCGGTTCGCGGGTTATTTTGCTGCCATACCGCCCTGGATCGGGTGGTCATCCGGGAAATGCCGGTTGATCTACGTCAATGTGATTTCGCGGCCGACTGTCGAGAGTGTCGTCCGGCTCCGGGCAGCGAGGGCCGAGGACATGACCCGGTGAACCGCCAATCGCAGCCAAACGGGATCAGCAGCGTGCGTTGCCCACGACACCCGCACGGCACGCCGGCCAGTCGGAGGTGAGGAAATGAGGCGAGGTTTGCTAGCCGCGCTGGTGGGCATTTTGGCCATCATGTCGCTCGGCTCGCTGGCGATGGCGCAGAACCCGCCGCCGTCCGCACCGCCGCCCGCTCAAAGCGCGGCGCCGCTGACCCCGGCACAACTCGATCAATTGACCGCGCCGATCGCGCTCTATCCCGACGACCTGCTGGGGCAGATCCTGATCGCCGCGACCTACCCGCTCGAGATCGTCCAAGCCGACCGGTGGGTGAAGGACCCGGCCAACGCCGCGCTCAAGGGCGACCAACTGACCGCGGCGCTGGTGCAGCAGCCGTGGGACCCCAGCGTCAAGTCGCTGGTCGCGTTTCCGCAGGTCCTGAAGATGATGGACGGCAACCTGACTTGGACCGAGCAACTCGGCGACGCGTTCCTGGCGTCGCAGGCCGGCGTCATGGACTCGGTGCAGCGATTGCGCCAGCAGGCCGAGGCCGCCGGCAAACTGCAATCGACCACGCAGATGGCGGTGTCGACCGTCGACGGCGCCTGCGTGATCGCGCCGACCGATCCGACCAGCGTCTACGTGCCGGTCTATAACCCAAACGACATCTACGGCGCGTGGGCCTACCCGGATTATCCGCCCGATTACTTTCCCGGCTATTTTCCGGGCGTCGAGATCGGGCCGTTCGGCTTCGGCTGGTTCGATGTCGGTATCGTCGGCGCACTCTGGGGGTGGGACAGTTGGGACTGGCGCGGCCACCGCATCAATATCGACGGGGGCCGGTTCAACGCGATGAATCGTGATCGTCCGGCAATCAGCTCGGGCGCCTGGCAGCACGACCCGTCGCATCGCGGCGGTGTGCCGTATCGGGACCCGGCCGTGCGTGCTCGCTTCCAGGGCGCGGCAACGGCCGACCGAACGGCCCGCGGCTTTCCCGCTGGGGCGGCGGCCGAAAGCGAACGTGCCGGCCGAGCAGGCGGGCCGGCTGCCGCGGAGGCCGAACGCGGCGCCACCTCGGGCAGGCCGGGTGCGGGGGAGGCTGAACGCGGCGCCACCTCGGGCAGGCCGGGTGCGGCGGAGGGCGAACGCGGTGCCACCGCCGGCAGGCCGGCCGGTGCGGAGGCCGAACGCGGTGCCACCGGCGGCAGGCCGGTTGCGGCGGAGGCCGGACGCGGCGCCACCGCCGGCAGGCCGGCTGGGGCAGAGAGCGAGCGCGCCGCGGCGCCGCGAGCGCCAGCCGCGGAGCGCCGGGCACCGCCGGTCACGCAATCCGTCGGGCGCGGCACGCAAGTTCGGGCCGAGGCACAACGCGGCCAGGCCAGCCGCGCGTCTGCGCCCAGAGCAGCGGCCAGGTCCGCGCCGTCCGGCGGAGGCAAAGGGGGCGGAGGCGGAGGCAAAGGGGGCGGAGGGAAACACAAATGAGACGGATCGATCGCGCCGTCAGGCGGATGATGCAGCCGGCTGGCATTGCGGCAGTCGGGCTCAGCGTGCTGTTATTGTCGGCAACTGTCCCGGTTCGCGCCGCCGGGCCGGCGCAGCAAACCTTCGCCTCCCCAGAACAGGCCGCCGCTGCTCTCGCCACGGCTTGGAGCCAGGCGGACCAGGCAGCGCTGATGAAGATCTTCGGCGCCGGCGGGGCAAAACTGATCAGCTCCGGCGACCCGGTCGCCGACCGTGACGCCAGTCAGTGGCTGGCTGCCGCATACAGCGCCAACCACAAGATCGAGAACCAAAGCGACGTCAAGGCGGTGCTGGGCCTCGGCAAGGATGATTTCCCCTACCCGATCCCGCTGGTGAAAGTCGGCTCCGCCTGGCGTTTCGACACCAAGGCCGGTGAACAGGAAATCCTCGACCGGCGCATCGGCCACAACGAACTGACCGCGATCGAGGTCTGCCACGCCTATGTGGAGGCCCAGCGCGAATACGCGGCGAAGCATGCGTCAGGCGGCGGAGCGGGCGAATACGCGCAACGGCTGCACAGCTCCGCCGGCGCTCATGACGGGCTCTATTGGGCGGCGGCGGCCGGGGCGGATGAAAGCCCCTTCGGGCCGCTGGTCGCGAGCGCCGAGGCCCAAGGCTATGGCACCAACGCCGCCGGGATGCGGACGCCGTATCACGGCTACTTTTTCAGGATATTGAAGCAGCAGGGTCCGAGCGCGCCCGGCGGGGCCAAGGACTATGTGGTCAATGGCCATATGACCGGCGGCTTCGCGATGCTCGCCTTCCCGGCGAAATACGGCGATTCCGGGATCATGACCTTCATCGTCGACCAGACCGGGATCGTGTTCCAGCAGAATCTCGGCCCGGCCACCGACACCATCGCACGGCGGATGACCGCATACGACCCGGACGAAAGCTGGGAACCGACCCACCCGTGACCGGTTCCTCCTGACCGGCGATCCCTCGCGGGAGGGCTGCCGAGCGAGCCTGCTATGGTAGCACCACCAAAGTTGTGTGCGATTGCGCTCGCGGTCTGTGTGGCCCTCGACACCACAGGCGCACCAGTGTTCTGATCCTGACGCTTCGATCCCAAGGACAGGCAGCGGCCGCTTCCGTTGTGTCACGGCCGGCGAAGGCCGGCCACCCACGACTTTCCTTCGTTGCACGCAGCAAAGTCGTGGGCGGCCGGCCTTCGCCGGCCGTGACACAAGGGGGCGGCCAACGGAGTTGATCCGTCAGAGTCACTACACTGGCGGTATCGACCGGCGTGGACCGCCGCATCCGACCCTTGCGCCGCCCTGTGTTCCGGTCATCGCGTGGCGTCCCTCCACGTCAGCCGCGCGGACCGACGTGCCTGGCCGAACGCGATCGCCCGGCCATTCCACCAGGCTCCATCCCGTCACGCCAAGGTCAGCCGGCGCTGCGCGTAAGCATACAGCGGCCGCCACAGCAGCCGGTTGAACAGCACGACGAAGCCGGACATGACCGCCACGCCCAGCACGACGCGGGCCATGTCGCCCTGTTCCGTGGCCTCCGCGATATAGGCGCCCAGGCCGTGCGCCACGAGCTTCGTGTTGCCCCAGGACGCCACCTCGGCGACGATCGACGCGTTCCACGCACCGCCCGAGGCGGTGATCGCGCCGGTCACGTAGTAGGCGAAGATGCCCGGCAGGATCACCTTGCGCCACCACAGCCATCCGCCCACGCGGAAATTGCTCGCCACCTCGCGCAGGTCGCCGGGGAAGGCGGCAGCACCGGCGATCACGTTGAACAGGATGTACCACTGCGTTCCCAGGATCATCAGCGGCGTCAGCCAGATATCGGCGCTCAGGTGGAAATACACGATGCCCAGCACGAAGGGCGGAAACAGCAGGTTGGCGGGGAAGGCGGCGAGGAACTGTGCCACCGGCTGTGCCCGCCGCGCCCACACGGGACGCAGGCCGATCCACACACCGATCGGCACCCAGACCAGGCTGGCCAGCGCGATCAGCACTGCCACCCGGGTCAGCGTGAACAGCCCGAGCAAGACCGCGGTCCCGACGTCGGACCAGGTGAGGTCGCCGGCAACGAACCCGGCGATGCGCGCCAAGGCCCACGCCAGCACCAGGAACAGCATCGCCAGCCAGAACGCGTCGAGTAAGCGCGAGGTCCCTCGCGCCATGGCAGCGTGGGGCACCCGGCCGAACGACAGCCGCAGCCCGCCCAACGCCGTCGCGGCGTCGCCGAAGCCGTGCCCCATCACCGCCAGCCATCGCGTGCGCCGCACCACGCGCAGCACCCACGGGTCGGTCGTGGTGGCGGAGGCCGTCGTCTCGAAGCGGAACTTGGACGACCAGGCGACCAGCGGACGGAACAGCAACTGGTCATAGGCCAGGATCACCACCAGCATCGCCAGGATCGCCCACACCACCGCCCGGATGTCCTGCTTCTCCAACGCCAGCGCGACATAGGAGCCGATGCCCGGCAGCTTCCAGGTGTTGTCGCCGACCGACACCGCCTCCGACGCGACGACGAAGAACCAGCCGCCGGACATCGACATCATGGTGTTCCACACCAGGCCGGGCGTGGCGAACGGCACCTCCAGCCGCCAGAAGCGCTGCCAGGCGCTGAGGCGGAAGCTGTCGGCGGCCTCGGCCAGGTCGCTGGGAACGGTGCGCAGCGACTGGAACAGGCTGAACGCCATGTTCCAGGCCTGGCTGGTGAAGATCGCGAAAATCGCCGCCAGCTCCAGCCCCATCACCTTGCCGGGGAACAGCCGCATGAAGAACACCACGGTGAACGTCAGGAACCCCAGGATCGGCACCGATTGCAGGATGTCCAGCACCGGTATCAGCACCAGCCCGACCCGTCGGCTTTTGGCCGCGGCGGTGCCGTAGGTGAAGGTGAACAGCAGCGAGGCCGCCAGCGCGGCGAACATGCGCAGCGTGGTGCGCACCGCGTATTCCGGCAGGTAGATGGGGTCTAGGCTGACCTCGACGGCGCCCGGCGTGATCGGGGCGAAGGTGCCGCGCGCCACCTCGGTGACGCCGACCAGCGCGCCGAACACGCACAGGATGGCGACGGCATCCCACACGTTGGGCAAGCGCCGGCCCGTAGCCAGCGCAGGATGGATCGTGGCGGACATACTGCTCCGGCGCGGATGATGGGCGGGCGTGTGCGCCCTGTAGCCCGGTCGCCGGGGCGGTGTCACGCCCGGAGCGTGTGGCGGTTGTGTGACGAAGGTCGGGGAACGCGTCGCCACGGCTGGTCGGTCGGCACCCCCGGGCGGGTTGGTCGCCGGGGTCACCGCCGATGGCAGTCAGCGCGGGTTTGGCGGCGGTTTCGCCATCGCCTCCGGCCACACGCGGCTGACGGAAAAGTTTACACTTGGCATGGAGTCTGCGGATGGGGTGCTGATTAATGGATTGGTTTCACGGATATTTCGTCACGGGCATGATTATTGCGTAATCGTATCCAGGAAGGCGCGGTGGGTATCGACATGAAGAGCGTAACGGCGGTCGCCCTGGCAGCCTCATTGGTGATCACGGCAACCGGAGTGGCACGGGCCGACCTCGTCACCAACGGCGGATTTGAAACCGGGACCTTCACCGGATGGACCGAAAGCGGGAACCTCGGCGATCTTTATGTCGGGTCGTCTCCGAATGCTCCCCATTCCGGGTCCTACGCGGCCGAGTTGGGTGAAGTAGGCAGTCCAGGTTCGCTGTCACAGACCCTCGCCACCACGTCGGGCGACACATATGCCCTGTCATTCTGGTTTATCGGCACCAGTTCGGCTGGCGCGCCCAACCTGTTCACCGTTTCCTGGGATTCGACGGTGCTGCTCTCCGAGTCCAACTTCCAGGCGCCGACGTCTTGGACAGAATACACTTACGATGTGACTGCCGTCGGTTCGGATGTGCTCACGTTCACCTTTCAACAAAATCCGTCCTACACCGCGCTTGACGATGTCTCGGTTGTTCCGGCGCCTGAACCGGCGAGCCTTGCGCTGCTCGGTGCCGGTCTGTTGGGCCTCTCGAGATCCCGCCGCAGGCACGTCTGACCGGCTTTTACGCCGCTGCCCAGTGGCGCCTTCGGGCGCCACTGTCGTTTTGGGTCGGGCCATGCCATGCGCCAGAAAGTCTGACGCTGCGCTCCTCGCAATGACCGGCTCGCCGGTGCCCGCCTGGGCACGTCAGCATTGTTGGCACCTGGTATCAGACGCAACGCCATGTCGCGACGGGCATGCTTCGCGTTGCGGCTGGCCCCGGATCATGTGTGACCGCGGCGCAGCCAGGCCACCCACGCATCGCATCAAATGCGATCGCCCTGACATCGGGCTCAGCTCGATCCCGCCGCACGCAGCAGGCCGGTCAGCGCCGACACGTCCGTGACCTGGCGGAAATCGTGGATCACGGCAAGGCTCGCCTCGATCGCCTGCGCCGGCAGACCGGATGCCGGCACCAGGGTGCGATACTTGGCGTCCACGTCGTTCCAGGCGATCCCGAGCGCGGCGGCACCCTTCGGCACGTAGACAGTGCTCGTCGAGACCCGCCCGTCATGGGTGCGAATGGTCACGGTCGCGCCCTGGCGGTAGCGCGCGGCGTCCTCGGTGGGCGGGGGGCCGACGCGCACCAGGTCGAGCAGCCGGTGGATGACCGGATCGGCGATCTTCGCCGCGCCGGCATGGTCCCAGGAGAACCTGTGGTCGGCTACACCGGCCGCGGCGAAATAGGCCACGCTGTGGGCCATGTCGATCAGGCCGGCCGGATGCAGCGGGCCATGCAGCGCAGTCATTCCGGGACGCGAGATGGTGATGCTCGCGACCTCCGCGGCGGCGATGTTGCCATCCCGTGCCGCGTTGGCGGCGGCCTCGGCGGTGGCGTGATGCGGATGCCCGCCGGGCACCAGCTTGACCGCCATGTCCGTCATGATGTCCCAGCTTGCCCCGAGGTCTTTCGTCGCGACCGCGCCGGCGGTGGCGCCATCGACGCCGCCGAACGCCTCGAAGAATCCCTTCGGCGTTTCCAGGATGCGCGCTTCCGCGCGGTAGCCAAGCTGCGCCGTCAGCGCCGCGTTGACCCCGAGCAGCGTCGCCACGCCGGCGTGATACTCCCGCGCTACGCTGGTGTCCGCCGCGGTGGCCAAGCCGCCGATCGAGGTCGCCGACAGGGCGATCGCCTGCGCCAGTTGTTCCGCATCCAGCCGCAGCAGGTGCCCGGCCGCGACCGCAGCCGCGAAGATCGCACCCAGGCAGCCGTGGAAG
>JBEKNT010000315.1:0-8190 GCA_049522565.1 Acetobacteraceae bacterium | reverse complement strand
CCCCCAGCGCGAGTGTGCCGCTGAAGATGAGCGTGCCGCCCGTGTAGCTTTCGGCGTTCGTCAACGTCACTGTGCCGGGCCCGTCCTGCTCCACCCCACCGCTGCCGCTGATGAGATTGCCGAACGTCACCGCGCCGGGTTCGGCGAACACCAGCGTGCCGCTGTCGGCAACCGACCCGCCGCCCGGGGTGCCGACGGTCGAGGCTCCCAGCACCAGCGCGGCGCCGCTGCCAATCGTGGTGGGGCCGGAATAGCTGTTGGTGGCGCTCAACGCGACCGCGCCCGGTCCGGTCTGTGTCACGCCGCCGCTGCCGCTGATGACGTTGCCGAAGGTGACCGCGCCCGGCTCGGTGAACTGGAGCGTGCCGTTGTCGGTGACCGCCCCGCTGCCAAGGCCACCGATCGTTCCGGCGCCGAGGGCCAGCGTGCCGGCGGTGATGGTGGTGCCGCCGGAATAGGTGTTGACGGCGCTCAACGTGACCGTTCCCGGCCCGTCCTGCGTCACCGCGCCGGTGCCGCTGATGAGGTTTGGCAGCGTGACCGCGCTCGGCTCGGTGAACACCAGAGTGCCGCTATTGGCGACCCCCCCGCTGCCCAGGGTGCCGACCGTCGCCGTCGGTGCGCCTGGCGCCTGCCCGCCGAGCGCCAGCGTGAAGGTCCCGCCGATGCTGGTGCCGCCGGAATAGGTGTTGGTGCCGCTTAGCGTGACCGTGCCCGGCCCGGCCTGCGTCACCGTGCCGGTGCCGCCGATGGCGTTGCCAAGCGTGACCGGGCTTGGCTCGTAGAATACCAGGGCGGCGTTGTCGGTGACCGGGCCGGTGCCGGCGGTGCCAACGGTCCAGGTCGGCGCGCTCGGCACCTGACCGCCCAGGACCAGCGTGCCAGCGGAGATGGTGGTGCCGCCCGAATAGGTATTCACATTGGAGAAGGTCAGTTGCTGCGAACCCTGCTTGACGAATGCTCCGGTGCCCGAGATCACCCCGTCGAACGCGGTCGCACCGGAATTGGCGATGTCCGTCAGCGTATTCGCACCGAGCAGGACCTGCGCTGTTACAGGACCTGTGGACCCGTTCCAGACACTTTGCAGGTTCTGCACCGTCTGGTTGCCGCCCTGGCTGATGTCCAGCACCGCGGGGTTGTTGCCCGATACGTTGCTGACCATGGCCACGTAGGCGGAGGGCTCGATCGAGCTGCCCGCGGCGAGCGCCAGTGTCCCGCCATAGATGGTCGTGGACCCCGTGTAGGTTTCGCTCTGCGTCAGCGTGACGGTCCCCGGACCGAACTGCTGGACATTGCCGGTACCGGTGATGGGATTGGCGAAGGTGATTGCGGTCGCTTCCTGAAAGGCGAGATAGCCATTGCCCTCGGCGGTATTGGTGATCGTCACCAGCGGACTGTCGGCGATCGTGCCGTTCGTGGTGCCGTTGCCGAGCTGGAGCGTGCCGCCGTTGATCGTGGTATTCCCGGTATAGGTTTCGTCATTGACCAGGGTCACCGTGCCCGGGTCGAATCCGGGCGCGTTGACGGTCAGCGCGTTGTTCCCGGTCAGGAGCTGCGTCACCGTGAGATCGGAGGTGACGCGAAAGTCCCCGCCGCCGCCGAGCAGATAGCCGTTGCTGCCGGGGGTGATCGTGCCGCTGTAGGTGTAGGTCCCGACAGCCCCGAGGCTGACATTGGGCAGGTTGGTGAAATCGAGATCGTTCGAACTGTTGACACCGAGTGCGACCGTGCCGTTGGAAGAGCTGGTGATCGTATCCAGCGTCGGCTGGTCCAGCGAATACCCGGTCGCCAGGACGCCGGTCCGAGCGATCTGAATCGGCGGGTCGGTCTGGCAATCGGGATTCAGGTTGCAATAGGCGTTGGTACTTGCGAGCTCGACCACACCCAACGAGACATTCATGCCACCGGTGAAGGTGTTGAATCCCTCCAGGATGGTGAATCCATTGTTGACCGCGTCGACTTCTGCCGCGGTGATGGTCTGGCCGTTGAAGAAATCGCCGAGACCGGTGTTGAGGACCAGGAACCCGTTGCCGCCCCCCACTTGATACTGGTAGTTCACGGTGCTGAGCGAGGTGCTGCCGGGCGGCGTCGGGGTCAGATTACCGCTGTAGATCCGGATAATGGCCAAACCGTCCGCGCCGAGGCTGACCTGCGGCAGATTGGTGAAATCGAGATCGTTCCCGCTGTCGGCCCCAAGCGCCACGAACCCGACCGAAGTGCTGCTGATGGCATTGAGCGTGGTCTGATCGAGCGCATAGCCGGCCACCAGGCCGCCTGCCTGCTGTAGCGTGATCGTGGTGTTCGGCGACAGCGCGCCTTCGTTCGCCAGCTGCAGGACGCCATAGTCGTTCTGTTGGCCGTAATAGCCAAAGACAAAGCTCGTGCCGACATTGTTGTTGCCGATGACCGTGGTGCCGCCCGAATAGCTGTTGCTGCCGCTGAGCGTGACCCCCGGAATGTCCTGCTGCGTCACCGTCCCGGTGCCGCTGATGCTGTTGGCGATGGTGACCAGGCTGGGTTGGTTGAACACCAGGGCGCCATTATTGCTCACCGCCCCGCTGCCCATTGTGCCGGTGTTCGCACTCCCGTCGCCGAGGGTCAGCGTCGAGCCGGAGGCGATGGTGGTGCCGCCCGAATAGCTGTTGCTGCCGTTGTCGGTGAACGTGACCGTGCCAGGCCCGCTCTGCGTCACCGTGCCGGTGCCGCTGATGGCGTTGCCGAATGTGACCGCACTCGGTTCATTGAACACCAGCGCGCTGTTGTTGGTCACCTGACCGCTGCCCAGCGTACCGACATTCGTGGTGCCGTCACCCAGGGTCAATGTGCCGCCGGCGATGGTGGTGCCGCCCGAATAAGTGTTGGTGCCATTGTCGGTGAACGTGATCGTGCCGGGCCCGTTCTGCGTCACCGTCCCGGTGCCGCTGATGGTCGTGCTGATCGTATCGTTCGCGGCGCCGGGCGGCTTGAAGCTGAGCGCCGCGTTGTCGGTGATCGTGCCGCCGGTAAACGGCGTGTCGATACTGCCGTTGCCGACCTGGAGCGTTCCGCCCGTCAGCGACGGCAGCATTGCTCCGCCGAGCGAAATCACGGTGCCGGGCACGTTATCGATCACGATCACCGGGCCGCCGCTGCTGGCATTGGCGTCGGTTATCGCGGTCGCGTAATCCTGCGCCGAGGTCGCCACGATGGTCTGCCCGCGCGCACTCCCCTGGCCAAGCAGCGACACGGCAAGCACCAAGGGTACGGCGGCAAGCAGATGGCGGCGCGTAGCCGTCGATGCGGTTTGCCGCACCCCTGTCGCCAGCAGGCCGAAGGGGTGGGTCGAAGCACAATAAACCATGGCGCAGCCTCCATCATTCGCATCAGGCCCGACGTACCGCCACCGGCAGACCGTACTCGGCGCGGCGATGTATGCGCCCCCGCTTGAGGCTTCCCTCGGCATTACCGCATGGCCGTTTCGATAATACAAGCGTGCCGATTTGCAGATGTCATTGACAGGTACGGTATCGCGGCTGATCGTTCTGCCAGCGCGACAAGCTGCGCCTTGCGGTTGCGGGGCGGGGCTATCACGGTCGATCGCCGCTTGATTGCCCCGGTAGGCTTCTCCCACACGCGTGGCGGCCACGGGTGCCTGGAGCGCCAGTGCCGGCAGCCGTGCACCGCCCAACCGCGGCTGCGGCGTCTCGCGTGATCGTGCATCCAAGCGCGGCTATACAGGGTGGCGCCGCGCCGCAGCGCCGGCTTCTCTCCGCCGCAAGCACCGCCGAGGAGATTCCGCCAGATGCCCTTCAAGGTCCAGGTCGGCCCGCCGCAGGTTGCCATCCACCAGGCCATGACCGTACTGGTCACCGAGCCGGATGGGCAGGTCAGATGGCCGACCGATAAGGGCCTGTACTTCTTCGATACCCGCCTGATCAGCGCCTGGCACGTTTTTGCCAATGGCGAATCCTGGGATCTGCTGAGCGGCGGGGCCGTCAGCTACAACGCCGCGCGCATCTTCCTGACCAATCGGAGCTTCCTGACCGAAGACGGCGCGGTGCCGGCACATTCGCTCGCCTTCGTGCTGAGCCGCGCGATCGACGGCGGTCTGCACGAGGACCTGGATCTCACCAACCACGGCCAGCGTCCGGTACGCTTCAACCTGGAGATCGCCATCCGCTCCGACTTCGCGGATATCTTCGACGTGAAGGCCGGCCGCAGCGTCCGCCGCGGCCGCATCGGCACCGAATGGTCGGCGGGACACCAGCGCCTGCGCACGCTCTACCGCAACCGCGACTTCATGCGCGCCGTCTCGGTTTCGGTCGGCCAGGCCACGTCGCGTGCCGGCTATGCCAACGGCCGCCTCAGCTTCGAAGTGGCATTGGCACCCGGCGCGACCTGGCACGCCTGTTTGCTCTACGAACTGGCCGACGGCGAGCGCCACTTCCACGCCCCGCATGCTTGCACGGAGGACGCGCATCGTTCGGGTCAAGCGACGGCGCAGCAAGCCTGGCAGCAGGCGGTGCTGAAGGTGCGCACCAGCAACGAGGAGTTCTACCGCTTCTACCACCAGGCGATCGACGACATGGCGGCACTGCGCCTGCCGATCGAGGGCACCGACCACATGGTGTTCGTGCCCGCCGCCGGCCTGCCGTGGTTCATGGCGCCGTTCGGCCGCGACAGCCTGATCGTGTCGCTACAGAACATCCTGGTCTATCCGGAATTCGCCAGCGGCTCGCTCGATGTGCTCGGCCGTTGGCAGGCGACGGAACGCGACGACTATCGCGACGCCGAGCCGGGCAAGATCATGCACGAACTGCGCTACGGCGAGCTGGCGCATTTCAAGCTGATCCCGCACACGCCGTATTACGGCACCGCCGACGCCACGCCGCTGTATCTCATTACGCTGCACGCTGCCTGGCGCGCCACCGGCGACGGCACGCTGCTACAGCGGCACATGGCGCATGCCGAGGCGGCGCTGGCGTGGATCGACGACCACGGCGATCGCGACGGTGACGGCTTCCAGGAATACAAGACGCGGTCGCCGGTAGGTTATGAGAACATGGCCTGGAAGGATGCCGGCGATTCGATGGTCTATGCCGACGGCTCGCCGGTGGTCGGGCCCAAAGCGCTGTGCGAATTGCAAGGCTATGTCTACGACGCCTGGCTGCGCATGGCGGAGGTGTTCGACGCACTCGATCAGCCGGACCGTGCGTGCGCTTTGCGGGAAAAGGCGGCAACGCTGTATCGCCGGTTTGACGCGGCGTTCTGGGATGAGCCAAGCGGCTTCTATGCCTACATGCTGGATGGCGAGAAGCGCAAGGTGCTGACCGTCGCGTCGAATCCGGGACACCTGCTGTGGTCCGGCATCGTGCCGCCGGAACGAGCGGCACGCGTCGTGGCGCGGTTGATGGCGCCGGACATGAACACCGGCTGGGGCATCCGCACGCTGTCCTCGGCGCATCCGGCGTACAACCCACATTCGTACCAGAACGGCTCGGTCTGGCCGCACGACAACAGCCTGGTTGCGCTGGGGCTCAAGCGCTACGGTTTCACCGACGAGGTGGGACAGATCGCGCGCGGCATCTCGGAAGCAGCGAGCCACTTCCTGCTGAACCAGTTGCCCGAGCTGTATGCCGGCATCCAACGTACCGAGGGCAGCTTCCCGGTGCAGTATCTCGGCGCCAACGTGCCGCAGGCCTGGGCCGCGGGTTCGGCCTTCGCGCTGTTGCAGGCGATCCTCGGCATCCAGCCCGACGCGCCGCGCGAGCGGCTGTTCGTCGATCCGGTGCTGCCGCACTGGCTGCCGGACATCACCTTGTCCGACCTGCGGCTCGGCCGGCGGCATTTCGATATTCGTTTCTGGCGGGACGGCGAGGCGACGAAATTCGAAGTGCTGCGCGGGGATCGGGAGCTGGTGCAGCAGCGCGACACCGTGGACGTGTTCGAGATGCTGCGGTCCGGCAACGCCGCGTGAGCAGAACGATGCAGTGCGGGTCTGCCTCGCGTGTTCCAAGGCCAGGGTCATGCCATCTGCGGCAGCGATCGCACGCATCACCGCAAACCATTTCCCCTCGCCGCCGAAGGTGCCTAACTTTCCGGCCGTCGATCGACGCAATCCGGGTTTGATGCAGGGGACCGGCGCTGACAGTGACGCTCGATTGGTTCGCACCGTCCGTCAATCTTTCGGCCGGTTGATATGATGCAGGAGACTGGCGCATGACACCTCCCGTCGGAACAGTGGCAATCGCAAGGCAGCGGGCGCGGGCATTTTGCGAGCGCTTCGGGCTGCGGCTGCCGATCCTGATGGCGCCGATGGCCGGCGCCTGCCCGGCAAGCCTGGCGATCGCCGTCGCCAACGCCGGCGGCATGGGGGCGATGGGCGCGCTGACGACGCAGCCCGCCGGCATCGCCGACTGGGTGGCGCAGTTCCGCGCGCAGAGCAACGGCTCGCTCCAGTTGAACCTGTGGATACCGGAGCCCGGCCCGGTGCGTGATGCCGCGGCCGAGGCGGCGGTGCGCGACTTCCTGGCACAATGGGGGCCTGCCGTGCCGTCCGAGGCCGGCAATGCCGCACTGCCGGATTTCGCCGCGCAATGCCAGGCCCTGCTCGCAGCCGCGCCAGCCGTCGTGTCGTCGATCATGGGGGTCTATCCGCCGGACTTCGTGGCGGCCTTGAAGGCCCGCGGCATCGCCTGGTTCGCCTGCGCGACCACCCTGGCGGAGGCGCGGCAGGCCGAAGCCGCCGGTGCGGATGCCATCGTCGCGCAGGGGAGCGAAGCCGGCGGACACCGTGGCGCGTTCGACAACGCGGCCGCGGAGCGTCAGGGAGTCGGGCTGTTCGCGCTGCTGCCGCGGCTAGCCGACAAGCTGTCGGTGCCGATCATCGCCACCGGCGGTATCGCCGACGGCCGCGGCGTGGCGGCGGCGCTGACCCTCGGGGCCAGTGCCGTGCAGATCGGCACCGCGCTGCTGCGCTGTCCGGAGGCCGCGACCCATCCAGCCTGGGCGGACGCGCTGGCGGAGCTGGAGCCCGAAGGCACGATGCCGACGCGCGCTTTCTCGGGCCGCCTCGGGCGCGCGGTCGCCACCGATTATGTGCGGGCGGCCGCGGCGGCGGGCGCGCCCAGGCCGGCGCCCTATCCGGTGCAGCGCGGCCTGACGACGCCGATGCGCGAGGCCGGGCAGAAGGCGCACGACGTCCATCGGATGCAGGCCTGGGCCGGGCAGAGCGCGGCATTGGCGCGGGCCGCGCCTGCCGGCGATGTCGTTGCGCGGATGTGGCAGGAGGCCGAGGCGCTGCTCCCGGCATAGCAGCAGGCTGCGTCCGCTGCGCGGGAGGGGGCCGGTGGGACGCCGGATCGGGTTGAATGTTTGCTACGGGTGGAGGCTGCGGCGGTCCGCTGCGGACGAACCGATCAGAAAATCGGATATTTCCCCCATGGCTGGCGTTGGCCGGGAGCCGCCTGTCTGCTTTCGGCGAACAATCCGTGGAAGCGGACACGACCAGCTCCGCGAGCGCCGGCATTTGTCGACCCAAGTCGGACCCAGTCAGCCCATCGAAAGGTCCCGAAGGCGGACGCCTGAAGCTTCCGCAGCCTGTTAAGGTCGGATACTCAGGCCGGACCTACAAGGCGGTGCCCGCCGGATGGATACGACGGGACCGTGGATGCGCGTTTCGCAATGCAATGAAAGGTGGGGACCATGGGAAGGCTCGACGGCAAGGTGGCAGCGGTGACGGGCGGGGCATCGGGGATCGGCGAGGCGACGGTCAGGCGTTTCGTCGCCGAGGGCGCGAGCGTGGCATTCTGCGATCGGGACGGCGAGCGCGGCCAGCGCGTGGCGGCCGAGCTCGAGACCGCGGGCGCCAAGGTCGCCTTCACGCAGGCCGACGTTGGTACCGAGGCCGCATGCCTCGCCTTCGTCAACGGTGCCGGGGAAAAATTCGGGCGCCTCGACATCCTCATCAACAATGCCGGCATCCGCAAATACGAGAAGGTCGACGAGGCGAGCGCGGCGAGCTGGAACGAGATCCTCAGCGTCAACCTGCTGGGCTACGTCTTCTGTGCCAAGGCGGCGGTGCCGCTGATGCGCCGCAACCAGGGCGGCGCCATCGTCAACGTCGCCTCGGTACGTTCCGTCGTCGCGGGCGGCGGCAACCTGCAGTACGACACCACCAAGGCCGCGATCGCGGGCTTGACGCGGGGGCTT
>JBEKNT010000314.1:0-8221 GCA_049522565.1 Acetobacteraceae bacterium | reverse complement strand
GCCGACGCTGCTATCTAGGCGGCCGCCCGTGCGGGAGAGATGGCCGAGTGGCTTAAGGCGCACGCTTGGAAAGCGTGTGTACGCGCAAGTGTACCGTGGGTTCGAATCCCACTCTCTCCGCCACGGGAGCGGCCTAATCTGTTGAGATATCCAGGAAGTCTCCGCTGCCGTCAAACGTAGCATACACTCTGGCAAACACATTGAGCGCCGCGCTCACGCAGAGTTCTTGCTACGTTCCCCGCCGTCCCCTATTGTCCCGCCACGCTCGACGCGCCCAGCCTCGCTGACGTTCGGTCGCGATGCGCTTCATCGCCAGAAGGATGATCGCGAACATCAGCGGTGGCATGAACAGACTGACCCACGCAAGCGGGTTGCCCAGCACCGCTGGCCAACCCGGGACGGGCGCCCAGGCACGCTGGATACGCATAACCGTCGCAACCGTCCAAAGGCCACTCACGATGATCCAGAGCACGACGAAATTGGGGCCGCGCACGCCGCGTGACCGGCCTCGGTGCATGCTGTCTTTCGCGTCCGTCAGCGGCGACGCGTCGGGACCTGCACGCGGGCGGGACGTATCGGCTTCGTTACGGCTCTGCACAGGGTCGAACCACATGACCTAGCGGGCCGCCGTCTGCTGCTCCGCGCGGTGCCACCATCCACCGCCCAGCGCCTGGAACAGCGCCGCCGTATCGCTAAAGCGACTCGCCTGAGCCTGCACACGACTGATGACGGCGGTCTGATACGTTTGTTCGGCCGACAGCACGGTCAGAAAGTTGACATAGCCGACCTGCTGCTGCCGATGCGTGAGATCGAGCGTCACTTTCGCAGCCTGCTCCGATGCCACCGCTGCTTTCAAAGCGTCAGCGTCGGACAGCAACGCGTGCAGCGTATCGGCGACATTTTGAAAAGCCGTAATGACGGTGCCGCGATACTGTGCCGCGGACTGGATCAGCGCCTCGTCCGCCGCGCGCTTCTTGTGCAACAGCGTGCCGCTATCGAACACGGTCTGCGTCACGCTTCCAACCAGGGACCAGAATTCGGAGGCGGGTCCGAACATGGCAGCCATGCTGTTCCCTGCCGTACCGATGCTGGGGTTCAAAGTGATCTGCGGCAGCATCGCGGCAACCGCGACGCCGACATCGGCACTTGCCGACCGCATCTGTTCCTCGGCGGCGCGGACATCCGGACGCTGCTCGATAATCTTCGAGGGCAGACTCAATGGCAGGTCTCCCGGCAGATGCAGCGACGCAAGAGTAAACGTTTCCGTAACGTCCTGGTTGGGCAGGTTGCCAACCAGCGCGCGGATCTGGTCACGCGTCTGTTCCAACTGCTTTTGCAGCGGTGGCAGCGTCTGTTCGACCTGCGCCAACGCGGCCTCCTGGGCAGCCGCGTCGATCCCCATGGCATAGCCAAACCGCTGCTGATTACGAAGGATCTCCAGCGACTTCCGGTTGATGCCGATGATGTCCTCGGTTGCCGAGATCTGGGATCGTGTCGAGACTTCCTGGATCACCGCCGCAACGACATTCGAGGTCAGGGTAAGGTAGGTGGCCTCCGTCTCGAAGCGCTGCATGTCCTCTTGCGCCTGCTGCGACTCCACCGCGCGGCGTGTGCCGCCGAACACGTCCGGTGCATAGGACACGCTGACCTGAGCCGTGTTGAGGGTGTAATACGGATTGCCACTGGCACTTGCCGGCGACACCGCTCCGGTCGCGGTCAGGTTGCGGCTCGGCGAAAAGCTTGCCTGCACGGTTGGAAAGAACGCGCCCTTCGCAGCCAGGGTCAGCTCGTGCGCCTGGCGCAGTGCCGCCTTGGCCGACTCGATTGTCGGATTGGCGCGCAATGCCTGTTCGACCAGTGCGTTGAGCTGGGGAGACTGGAACGCCTTCCACCAATCGAACGGGATGTCCTGCCCGGACACCAGATGCTGGGCAGCGCCGCCATAAACCACTGCCGAGGCGCTGACCGTAGGCACGGGATTCGGAGCGAACCCGGCGTCAGCGGGCGCGACAGGCCGGTGAAAGTCGGGCCCGACCGCACAACCGCACAACAAAAGCGCCATTACCGGCGCAGCGTTCAGGCGACGAAGGCGCGACCTGCGCTCCTCGGTTGTTGCAATGCGGGGTGTCAATCTCGTCACCTGCGGCCAGAGTCGGCCGCAACCTAGCGACAGGCCGATTGCCCTGGAACTGTGACGAATCACAGTTCGCACTGTGACTTATCACAGTAGACCCGGCGCACCCGAGGGGGAATGTTCCGGACAGAATGTAATGGGTTTGCCATGGGATTTAGCCGAATGACCACCGCGCGAAAGCTCGTAGTCGCAGCGACGCTGGCTGCCATTGCCGGCGGCAGCGTCGCGGCGTGGAAGTCTGGCGTCTTTTCCGGGACGACGATCGCGCCTTCCGCGGCAAACGCCGCCACCGCCGACGCACAGACGACGTCGAATCCAGTCGCGGCAGCCGATAGTGCGGCGACTACACCAGCGCTGGAGTTGACCGACGGGCAGTTGGACTCGATCAAGGTCGCGCCGGTTGGTGAACATGTCTTTCCGTTGCAGCAGGACGCGGTTGGCAGCATCGACTTCGACGAGGACATGTCGGTCCAGGTGTCCACGCCGTACCAGGGCAAGATCATTTCGGCATTCGCTCAGGTTGGCGACGAGGTGCGTAAGGGTCAGCCGCTGTTTACGATCGACAGTCCCGACCTGCTTCAGGCGGAGTCGACCTTGATCGGGGCGGCGGCGACCTACGATCAGAACAATCGGGCGCTCCTGCGCGCCCGCAAACTCTATAGCACGCAGGGGGCGGGCGGCATTGCGGAGAAGGATCTCGATGCAGCGGTCCAGGGCGAGGTGTCGGCCGAAGGCGCACTGAAAGCCGCGCGGGATGCGGTCCGCATTTTCGGCAAGACTGACGCCGAAATCGACGGCATGGTGACGCGGCGGGCCGTGGATCCAGTGCTGATTGTGAACAGTCCGATCGCCGGAAAGATCACGGCGCGCAACGCCCAGCCCGGGCTTCTCGTGCAACCCGGAAACACGCCGGCGCCTTATTCGGTAGCCGACATATCGACGATGTGGATGCTGGGAAATGTGGCCGAAGTCGACAGCGCTGCCATCACGGTCGGGCAGGAAGTGAAGGTGTCTGTCATGGCCTATCCCGGCCAGGTTTATGCGGGAAAGATCACGACCGTCGGCGCGACTGTCGATCCGAATCTCCATACGCTTCTGGTGCGGTCCGAAGTGCAGAATCCGCGGCATGAGCTGCGGCCGGGCATGTTCGCGAATTTCGTGATCCGCACCGGCGATCCGGTGACCGCGACCGCCGTCATGGCCGATAGCGTCGTGCGGGAAGGCGACGGCACCATGACGGTGTGGGTGACCTCCGACCGCCATAAATTTACTCAGCGCGTGGTCAAGATCGGGCTGCAGGAGAATGGCTACGATCAGATTCTCGATGGGCTACAGCACGGCGAAGTGGTGGTCACCGAAGGTGCCATCTTCCTCGACAACATGCTTACCGCCAGCCCGACCGACTGAGCCACGCCTGAACCGGTCGATCCAGCAATGCTCCTCGGGGAAGCCACATCGTGCTGAAGTCCATTATCGCGTTCGGGCTGACACGCCGGACGATCGTCATCATGGGGCTGTTGGTGTTCATCGGCGGTGGGCTGATCGCCTTCACCGAACTGAACATTGAGGCTTATCCCAACCCGGCGCCGGTCATTCTGGAAATCACCGCCCAGCAGGCCGGCTTGTCAGCCGAGGAAATGGAGAAATACTACACGACGCCGATGGAGATCGGCCTCTATTCGACGCCCGGCATCGACAATATCCGGTCGACCTCATTCTATGGCCTGACGTTTGTCCGGGTTACGTTCAAGTACGGCGTGGATTACTTTTTCGCCTACACCCAGGCTGCTCTCAGCCTGCAACAGAACGTCACCCTGCCGCAGAATCAGGTTCCACAGATCCAGCAGTCGAGCCTCGTCGGCGAGGTGTATCGTTACCAGGTGGTGGGACCGCCGCATTTCGGTCTGACCAATCTCCGTACCGTCCAGGACTGGATCGTGCTGCGCAGGCTGTCGACGATTCCTGGCGTCGCGGCGATCAACAGTTGGGGCGGCACGACCAAGGAATTCGATGTCGAGGCCGATCTCGGCCGGCTGCAAACCTATGGTATCACGATTCCGCAGATGCTGACGGCGCTGGGCAACGCCAACATCAATGTCGGCGGACGCGAGATCAATATCGGCCAGCAATCGGTGAACATCCGCGGCATCGGGCTGATCGACGACGGCGGCAACGACGACCTGACCAAGGGTTATCGCGTCAACGACATCGAGAACGTCGTGCTCACCCAGTCGGACGGCGTGCCGGTGCGGGTGAAGGACGTCGCCAAGGTGAAGATCGGGTTTGTCCCTCGGCTGGGCATCGCCGGCCGCGACCATCAGGACGACATCGTCGCATCGATCGTCGTCATGGGACGCACCTACCATACCAACGACATCGTCCCGCGCATCCAGGCCGCAATCGATGCGATGAACAGCGATGGCAGCCTGCCGCCCGGCGTCAAGATCGTGCCTTATTACGATCGGACGTCGCTGGTCGCGGTGACCACGCACACCGTCCTGCACAACCTCATCTTCGGCTGCGTCCTGGTGTTCCTGATCCAGTGGATCTTCCTGGGCGACCTGCGCAGCGCGATCATCGTCGGGTTGAACATCCCGATTGCCCTGCTGTTCGCGATCATATTGCTCGTGCTGCAAGGTCAGGACGCGAACCTGCTATCGATCGGCGCCGTGGACTTCGGCATTATCGTCGATTCGGCAGTGATCCTGGTCGAAAACGTGTTTCGCAATTTTCAGCTTGGCACGGATTCGCGGCAGAAATTGCTAGAGGATCTGGCGGAAGGCAGTTTTGGCGTGGATCCGACCAGCGCCCACCGCACATCGACGGTGAAGACCTGGACCGATCGGCTGCGCCTGATCCTGATCAGCGCCATGCAGGTGGACCGCGCGGTGCTGTTTTCCGCGACGATCACCGTGGCCGCGTTCGTGCCGCTGTTCACCATGCAGGGCGTCGAAGGTCAGATCTTCGGGCCTATGGCAAAGACCTACGGCTACGCCCTGGCCGGAGCATTGCTCGCCACCTTCACAGTCACGCCCGCGCTCGCTTCCATCCTCCTTCCGAGCCATATCAAGGAGGTCGAAACCATCCTGGTGCGCGGCATCCGCAAAATCTATACGCCGCTGCTGCGTTGGTCGCTCGACAAGCGCTGGATCATGGTCGCCATCGGTGTGGTGTTCCTGGTCGCAACCGGCGCGTTGTCCACGCGGCTGGGCAGTGAGTTCCTGCCCGCGCTGGAGGAAGGCAACTACTGGATCCGCGCCTCGATGCCACCAACGATGGATCTGAACTCGGGCACCGAAGCGACCCGCAAGATTCGCGAGATCCTGCTGCGCCATCCGGAAGTCATCACCGTGGTGTCGCAGCACGGCCGGCCGGACAACGGCAGCGACGCATCGCCGTTCTCCAACGTCGAACTGTTCGTGCCGCTGAAGCCGTATGACGAATGGCCGCGCGGATTTACCAAGGACGAGCTGACGGCGGAACTGCAAAAAGAGTTCGCCGCCGAACTCCCCGGCGTCGGCTTCAATTTCTCCCAGTACATCCAGGACAACGTCGAGGAGGCAATCTCCGGCGTCAAAGGCGCCAACTCCGTCAAGGTCGTCGGACCCAACCTGGAGGAAGACGAAAAACTCGGAACCGAGATCATGGAACAGATGGCGCAGGTCAGGGGAGTGCAGGACCTGGGCATTTTCCACGTGCTTGGCCAGCCGAATTTGAACATCAAGGTGGATCGGGAGAAGGCAGCCCGCTACGGCCTGAATACCGGCGACATCAACACCGTCATCCAGGCAGCGTTGGGCGGCACGACCGCGACGACGGTCCTGGAAGGCGACCGCCAGTTCAACGTCGTGGTTCGGCTGGCGCAGAACTATCGCGACAGCGTCGATTCGGTCGGCAATATCAAGGTCGGCTATCAGACGCCCAGCGGATCGACGGCGTATATTCCCTTGCGGGAGCTGGCGACGATCTCGCTCGATACCGGCGCATCCTACATCTATCACGAAGCGACCAAACGGTTCCTGCCGATCAAGTTCAGCGTCCGCGACCGCGACCTTGGCAGCACCGTCGCGGAGGCCCAGGATCGGATTGCGAAGAACGTGAAACTGCCGACCGGCTACCGGCTGGTGTGGGCCGGCGAATTCGAGGACCTGGAACTCGCCAAACATCGCCTCGAAATCGTCGTGCCGATCGCTCTGGTGCTGATCCTGACCTTGCTCTACAGCCTGTTCAATTCGCTGCGTGACAGCCTTCTGGCATTGGCCGGCATACCCTTTGCCATCGGCGGCGGCATCATCGCGCTGTATGTCACCGGCCTCGCGTTCAGCATCTCGGCCGCCATCGGCTTCATCTCGCTGTTCGGCGTGTCGGTGATGAACGGCATCCTGATCCTGACCTACTACAACCAGGTCAGGTTGGGCGGGATGCGTGGCACCGCGGCGATGTTCCACGCGGCGGAGCAACGGATGCGACCAATGCTGATGACGTCGCTTGCCGCCTGCATCGGCCTGTTCCCGGCGGCGCTGTCGCACGGCGTCGGCAGCCAGGTGCAGCGGCCGCTCGCGACAGTTGTCGTGGGCGGCATGCTGATCGGTCCGATCCTGCTGCTGCTGGTGGTGCCGGCGTTGCAGATGGTGTTCCTGGGCAAGGACGATGACGGCCCGGCCGAGGAGCCCCCCGCCGACGCCGCAGCCGTTGCCGGCGGTGGGTGAGCCGGTGTTGCGGCAAATGAACCGTGGTGGAGGCATGGCATGAAGCCTTCTGTCTTCCTGGCTGCGCTGCTGACCGTTGGTGGATTGACCGCAGGTACCGGCCACGCGCTGCCTCACCAGCTCCCGCCACACGGCATCGCCAAGCCCGCTGCTCCCAAGAGCCCTCTCGGGTCCGCGGGCCTGGTGCATGGCCCGATTGGCGGGCCGGTCAACCGAGGGCCGGGCATCAACGGTACGGGCATGTTGCGGAAGCACCGATGATGTGGCGCCCAGACGTTGCCGAACTTCGCACGGAACGACACAAGTTCGCCTGCGTAGGAGAACATTGATGTATTCGAAGTCGCGCATTTCCGCCGTCGCCCAAACCATGCGCCATCAAGGCCGCATGCGGCCGAACGCGATAGTGCGGTTCGCTCTGCTGGGCGTCGCGGTCTGCGCAATGTCGGGTTGTGCGCAT
The DNA here is from genome assembly GCA_049522565.1 of Acetobacteraceae bacterium. Taxonomy (GTDB): domain Bacteria; phylum Pseudomonadota; class Alphaproteobacteria; order Acetobacterales; family Acetobacteraceae; genus JASHVB01. The sequence goes on along the minus strand of JBEKNT010000314.1, from coordinate 921 downwards.
GACGTGGTGGTGCAAAACCCTCACACCGGCGCGACCGAAATCTGCCGGGAAAGCCTGCACGGCCTTGACCCCTGGTCGCAAGCCATGAGCTGCGTCGCCGATCACATCGCCCAGGGCTGGACAAGGTCGGATCAGGAATGACCGGCATGCCGCCCGACCGATCGGCGCCGCTGCGGGCGGTGGATCTATGGTTCGATCAACTGCCCGGCCGCCGCCTTGACCGCCGCGTGCATGCGCGTCGTCGCGTTCAGCTTCACCCGCGCGTTGTCGATGTGAAAATCGACGGTTCGCTTGGTCAGGCCGATGATCTGGGCAATCTCCGACGAGGTCTTGCCGCGCGCCGCCCAGGTCAATGTCTCGACCTCGCGCTCGGTCAGGTCCACCTGCCGCGGCCACACCGCCGAACGCGCCACGCGCGACAGCCGCGCGGTGATAATGGCGGTCAGGATATCGAAATCGACCGGCTTGGTGATGTAATCGTCCGCACCCAGCTGCCGCCCTTTGAGTTCGTTCGCTCGATCGGACAGGGCGGTCAGGTAAACGAACGGCATGCCGCTGAAGCGCGGCGCGATGCCGGTCAGCCGCTCCAGCAGGTCGAAGCCCGACAGGTTGGGCATGCTGATGTCGGCCAGCACGATGTCGGGCTGCTTCGCCAGGATCGCCTGGAACCCCTGCTGCCCATCATAGGCCATGCTCACCTTGAAGCCGCGATCGACCAGTTCCTCGGCGAGCAAACCCGCCGTTTCCCGGTCGTCGTCGATGCACAGAATGTGCCTGCGCAGATCGCTCATCGTCCACCCGTGCCGTGCATGCGTCGTGGTTCGTGGCGCCAGTCAATCCGCAGTGGCTCGCCATCCCCCGCGCTTTGGCTTACTCCGCTGCGGGGCAACATGTCAAATATAAGACGGGTATATACAGTGG
>JBEKNT010000313.1:0-8229 GCA_049522565.1 Acetobacteraceae bacterium | reverse complement strand
TGGGCCGCAAAGCGGCCCAAGCCCACAAGGGGAGGGGGAGCCGCCTTATCTCCGGCAATCTCCACAGTTTCTTCAGGGCGGGTCGTCCGCCAGCCGATGGCCAACTCGCAATGACACCGGGGGCAGCACGCGCCGTACGTCAATCATCTGGACGGCTGGTATAACAGCACTTGCTTGATCTGCGTGCGGGTCGCCGGCGTGATGGCGCCCGCGATGGAGCTGGACGGTTGCGCTGCGCCCCTGAAAGACCCACACGCTACCCGCGCATCTCCGCCGCCGCGGTCTTTCCCACGATCCGTTCGAATACCGCGCTGACCTCCGCGGCCAGGGCGTCCAGCGTTGCACGCAAGGCCGGCACATCGTCCGCCGCCAGACCCAGCGCCGCCACCGCGCGCAACAACGGGCGCACCGACGCCTCCGGCAGGTCCTCCGGCGTCGCGCGGCCCACGGTGATGCGCAGCATGCCCTGCACCGTGCGCCACACGCGGTCGGCGTGCACCAGCAGCGCCGCATCGGCGGCATCCAGCTTGCCTGAAGCGGCCAACCGGCCGAGCGCCTCGCAGGTGTTCGGGCTGCACACCACCGGGTTGTCCCGCGCGGCCATCAATTGCAGGGTCTGCGCGATGAACTCGATGTCCACCAGCCCCCCCGGTCGCTGCTTTACGTCCCACACGCCGTCCGGCGGCAACTCGCGGCGCATCCGCGCCCGCATCGCCGCCGCGTCGGCACGGATCCGCGCCGGCTCGCCCGCCCCGGCAATCGCCTCGGCAATCGCCTCGGTCACCAAGGCGCGCAGCGGCGGCGGCCCGGCGACGACACGGGCGCGGGTCAGCGCCATGCGCTCCCAGGTCCAGGCGTCCTCCGCGTGGTAGCGGCGGAAGCTGGCCAGCGACACCGCCACCGGCCCCTTGTTGCCCGATGGACGCAGCCGCATGTCCACGGCGTAAAGCTGCCCGTCCGCCCCCGGCGCGGTCACCGCCGCGACAAAGCTGTGGGCTGCCCGGATGAACCACTGGCTCGCCGGCAAGGCCCGCGCGCCGCGGCTTTCGGTCTCGTCCTGCGGATGGGCGTAGATCAGCATCAGGTCGAGGTCGGAGCCGGCCATCATCTCCCGGCCGCCAGCCTTGCCCAGCAGCACCACCGCCATCGCGCCACCGCGCACCGAACCGAAGCGGGCCGAAAAATCCGCCAGCACCGGCGGCAGCAGCGCCGCGAGCGCGGCATCCGCCAGGGCGCTGCGGCGCAGCCCGGCGGCGTCGGCATCCAGCCGCCCCTCCATCGTCGCTACTGAGAGCGAGAAATCCACTTCCTTGACCGAGCGGCGGATGATGCCGATCACGTCCTCCAGCAGCCGCGCGTCGCGCAGCCGGCTGCGCAGCAACCGGGCCGGCGGGTCATCTTCCTGCGGCGACAGCAGGCCCTCCAGCGCCGCCGGATGCTGCGCGAGATAATCGGCGAGCGGCGGCGCCGCGCCGAGCACCGCCGCTACCCGCTCCAGCAGCGGCGGGTTGCGCTGGAACAGCGACAGAAGCTGCACGCCGGTCGGTTGGTGGGCGATGAACGCGTCGAACCGCGCGAAGGTCGCGTCCGGGTGCGGCTGCCGGCCGAGCGCCGCCAGCAGCGCCGGCAGCATCTGGTCCAGCAATTCGCGCGCCCGCTGCGAGCGAAAGGCGCGCACATGCCCGGCCTGCCAGCGGCGCACCGCATCGACGATGCGGGCCGGCTCGGCGAAGCCCAGGCCGCACAAGGCTGCCAGCGTCTCCTCCGGCACGCCGTCGCCGCGGAAGTCCAGCACCGGCCCGGCCGCCGCGTGGCCGTCCAGCAACGGCGGCACCAGTTCGAACACCTCGGTGTAGCGTGCCCGCACGCGGGCGAGACGGTCGAGCAGGGCGTCGGCGAAGGCGGCGGCGGAGGGGAAGCCCATGAAGGTGGCGAAGGCTTCCAGGTCGGCGGGGCGCTCCGGCAGCGCGTGCACCTGGCGGTCGGCGACCATTTGCAGCCGGTGCTCGACCTTGCGGAGGAAGCGATACGCGGCGGCCAGTTCGACCGCCGCGCGGCGCGGGATGTGGCCGGCCCGCACCAGCAGCCGCAGCGCGCCGATCGTGGTGGGAGCGCGCAGCTCCGGGTCACGTCCGCCCCATACGAGTTGCAGCGTCTGCACCAGGAACTCGATCTCGCGGATGCCGCCCTCGCCCAGTTTGACGTTACGGCCTGCAACGGACGAAACCTCTCCCGCTTCGCAGGAGAGGTCGAGGCGCGAAAGCGCCGAGGGTGAGGGTGCCGCGGCACGCACCGAACTTTTTTCGCTCCGCACCAAAGGTCGGCCCTGGGGCGCCGCGCCGCCCTCGACCGCCGCTTCGCGGCGACCTCTCCCGCCGCCTGGCGGGAGAGGTTTTAGCCGGGCATTGATGCGTTGCTTCATGGCGTGGATGTCGGCCACGGCGGAGAAGTCCAGTCCGCGGCGCCATACGAAGGGCCGGATCGCCTCGAGGAACGCCGCCCCCAGGGCCAGGTCCCCCGCTACCGGACGCGCCTTGATCATGGCCGCGCGTTCCCAGTTCTGGCCCATGCTCTCGTAGTAGGTGATGGCGGCGGTTACCGCGACGGCGGGCGGCGTCGCTGCCGGATCGGGGCGCAGCCGCAGATCGGTGCGGAACACGTAGCCGTCGGCGTCCCGGGCCTCCATCAGCGACACCAGGCCGCGTGCGAACCGCGCGGCGAAGCCGGCCGTGGCATCCCCCTCGGTGCGTTCGGTGTATATTGGCGCCGCCGGGTCGTACAGCAGCACGAGGTCCACATCGGAGGAATAGTTCAGTTCGCGTGCGCCGAGCTTGCCCATGCCGAGCACCGTGAACCCGCCCCCGTGCCCCGGATTGTCCGGGTCCGGCAGCCGCAACTCGCCGGTATCGTGCGCGACCCGCAGCAGATGGGCGGCCGCGAGCGTCAGCGCCGCCTCGGCCAGGTCGCTCAGCGCGGCGGTCACCTGCTCCAGCCGCCAGATGTCTCCGAGGTCGGCCACCGCGGTCGCCAGGGCGACGACCCGCTTGGCCCGGCGCAGTGCCGCGGCAACATGCTCGCGCCGGCTCTGCGGCGGGACGGCGTGCAGCGCCGCCAGCGCGTCGTCCACCACGGGCTGCGGCCCTTGGGCGACCAGGGCGCGGAGCACGCCGGCCTCCCGCACCGCGAGGTCCGACAGATAGGGACTGTTGCCGCCGAGCGCCGCCAGCAGCGTCTTGACCGCATGCCGCCCGGCAAGCCGCGCCTCGATCCGCCCGAGTTCGGAGAAGCGCTCGATCAGCCGTTCGGCGGCAGCCGGATCGTGCGGTGCGGGCCAGGTCGAGGGCAGGTGAAACATTTGCCGCGAAAACCTCTCCCGCAACGCGGGAGAGGTCAAGGCGCGCCAGCGCCGAGGGCGCGGCAATCGCACTTGGGGTCCGACGCGGCGACCGTCCTCGCGTCATGGTGCGCCCCCGGGCGCTTGGCCCGGGGGCCCGCCATGACGAATGGGCTGGTGCCGCCAAACGCGATTACCCTGGCGCCGAGGGGGAGGGTGCCAAGGTCCGCACCGAATCTGCTGCGTGCCGCATCAGAGGTTGGCCCTGGGGCGCCGCAGCACCCTCACCCGGCGCACCGCGCCGCGTCGATCCGCTTCGCGGTTCGACCCCGCCGTGCGGGAGAGGTTTTCTGATGCGCTTTCACTACCACGCCGCACGCGGGCTGGGGTTGGCGCTGCACCGGCTGGCGACGGTCGCGCTCGGCACCGCCGTGATCCTGTCGGTCCTGCTGGCTGCCGCCGCGTGGCGTCTGTCGCAGGGACCGGTGGACCTCGCCTGGTTCACCCGCCGCCTGGAAGCCGCCGCCAACGCCAATGGCGGACCCACGAGGCTGTCGATCGGCAGTACCGTCCTGGCCTGGGAGGGGTTTCGCCTCGGCGTCGATCGCCCGCTCGACCTGCGCCTTACCGACATCCGGCTGACGGACACCAGCGGGGTGCGCCATGTCGAAATCCCGCGCGCGGCGGTTTCCCTGTCGCTTGGCGCTCTGCTGCTGGGGCGCGTGCAGCCGCGCGCACTGGAGCTGGACGACCCGCGGCTGACCCTGCTCCGCGCCGAGGATGGCACGCTCAGCATCGATCTGGGCAGCATGACGGAGCAGACGGAGTCCCCGGAGCAGACGCAGCGGACGCAGCAGACCCAGCCGGCCGCCCCCGGCGAGCAGATCGGCAGCCCACTGCCGGCGCTCCTCGCCCTGCTCGCCAAGCCGGCGGCGACCGATCGCAACGCTGCGCCGGGGTGGTTCAGCCAATTGCAGCGGGTGCGGCTTCACGACGCGGTGGTGACCGTGATCGATCGCCGGCTCGGTGCGACGTGGCAGGCCCCGCAAGTGGATGTCGACCTGGTCCGCCGCCCGGAAGGTGGCATCGACGGCACGGTGGATATGTCGCTGGCACTCGGCGACCAGCGGGCGCGGCTGACCGGGACCGCCCGGTTGACCCGCGACGCTGCCGCGACGCATGTGACCGCCCGGCTGACCCCCATCGCGCCGGCGGCGCTGGCCCGGGCTGCCCCCGCGCTCGATTTCCTGTCGGCGCTGGACGCCCCGGTGAGCACCGAGGCGACGGCGGATTTCGGGCCCGCGCTCGACCTGCGGCAAGCGCATGTGAGCATGCAGGCTGGCGCGGGCATGCTGCGGCTCGGTGCCGGCAGCCTGCCGATCGTCGGCGCCAGCCTGGTCGCCTCCGGCACGCCGGATGCCGTCCGGCTGGAGGCCGCGCAACTACAACTGCGGGCGCATGACGGCGAGGCGGTTTCGACCCTGAGCGCCACCGGCACCGTGCAACGCGATATGGGGCAAGGCGACCGGGGCCGGATCGAGGCGGCACTGTCGCTCGGCATTGACCAGGTGGCGTTCGCCGACCTGCCGGTGCTGTGGCCGGAAGGCCTCGGCAAGGACGTGCGGTCGTGGATCCTGCAGAACATCACCGCGGGGGCCGCGCGCAACGGCCATGCCGATGTTGGCTTGGCGGCGAACGCGGACTTCTCCGCGGTAACGGTGACGCGGGCGAGCGGGTCGCTGGAAGGGAACGGCCTGACGGTCTCCTGGCTGCGTCCCGTGCCGCCGATCGAGCAGGGGCGGGCCGTGCTGCGGATCGTCGATCCGGACACTTTGCAGATCGACATTGCGTCCGGCCGGCAGCGCCTGAGGAATGGTGACGGGCTGACGCTGACCGGCGGTTCCATGCGCATCACCGGGCTGATGCAGCGCGACCAGTTCGCCGCCATCCAGGCGGACGTCACCGGGTCGCTGCCGGACGCCATCGTGCTGTTGCATGAGCCGCGGCTGCAATTGCTGAGCCGGCACCCGATCAGCCTGAAGGATCCCGCCGGCGATGTGGTTGCGACGGTGAGCGTCACTCTGCCGCTGGATAACCGGGTGACCATGGATGACATCGCCATCCGCGTCGGCGCCCATGTGGACAACGCGGCCCTCGGCGACGTGGTCGCCGGGCGGGATCTGGGTGGCGGAACGCTCGATGTCGTGGCGAACAATGACGGCCTGACGGTGAAGGGACAGGCACTGCTGGCGGGCATTCCGGCCAGCCTGGACGCGGCGATGGATTTCCGCATGGGTCCGCCGACGCAGGTGGTGCAACGGGTGGCGGTGACCGGACGGCCGGATGCGAAACAGCTCGCCGCGGCGGGGCTGGACGCGACCGACGTGCTGGCCGGGCCGATCGACCTGCATGCGGTGCTGACGGAGCAACGCAATGGCAGCGGCAGCGTGTCGGTCGATGCCGGGCTGACCGGCGCGACGTTGACCCTGGCGCCGCTGGAGTGGCGCAAGCCGTCCGGTGCCGCCGCGCACGCCACGGCGCAACTGCGGTTGCAACACGACCGGCTGGACGGCATCGACCAGATCCAGGCGGAGGGCGACGGTCTTCTGCTGCGCGGCAGCGTGGGGTGCGACGACGGCCGGATTGCGCAGGTCCTTCTGGACCGCCTGACGCTCGGCCGCAGCGAGGTGCAGGGAACGGTGCAGCTTCCGGCGTCGCCGCGCGCGGCCCCGATCATGGTCCGCTTGACCGGGCCAATGCTGGATCTGTCGGCGCGGCTGGCGCGGCCCAAGACGGGGCGGCAACCCCCCCAGCCGGAGCCTCCGCCCGGGCCGCCCTGGACCCTCGATGCGAAATTCGACCGCGTCGTGATGGCAGGCGGCTATCTGCTCGCGCCGGTCAGTGTGCGCGCCGAGAACGACGGCCGCGTGTTCCAGCGCCTGCGGGTCGATGGCTTCACCCGCGACGAGGGGGCGTTCGCATTGCAGATCGCGCCGGAGGGCGGCAGCCGGCACCTCGCGGTGATGGCTGCCAAGGCCGGCGACCTGCTGCGCGCGCTCGACGTGACCGACACGATGCAGGACGGCAAGCTGACGGTGAGCGGGACCTATGACGACGCCAGTCCAGGGCACCCGTTGCACGGCACCGCCGAACTGACGGACTTCCGCATCGCCAGGGCCGCGGGACTGGGCAAGCTGCTACAGGCGATGACGTTTTATGGGTTGGTGGATGTCCTGCGTGGGCCTGGGCTGGCGTTCACCGAGCTGATGGCGCCGTTCACCCTGTCGGACGACGTGCTGGAGCTGGCGGATGCCCGCGCCTTTAGCCCGTCGCTTGGGCTGACCGCCAAGGGGCGGCTGGATATCGACAATGGCACCGCGGACCTGCAAGGGACGATCGTGCCCGCCTATTTTTTCAATTCTCTGCTGGGCAACGTGCCGCTGGTCGGCCGGCTATTCAGCCCGGAGCGCGGCGGCGGCCTGTTTGCCGCGAGCTACACCTTGCGCGGCAAGCTGGACGACCCAGACGTCGTGGTGAACCCCCTGGCCGCGCTGACCCCCGGCTTCCTGCGCGGGTTGTTCGGGATTTTCTAACCTCTCCCGCGAGAGCGAGAGCGGTCGAGGTGCGACAGCACCGAGGGTGAGGGTGATCGGGTCGCCCCGAACCCCCTACTTGCTTGCTTCCCTCCCTTGCAGAACGAGCAGAATAGCCTCGGCGACCCCGTTCGGATTCTCGCGGACCTCGTTGTTCCAGAACCGGATCACCCGCCAGCCCTGTGCGTGCAACCACTCCGAGCGGAACGCGTCGTACTCGGATTCCACGTGCTGCCCGCCCTCGGCTTCCACGATCAGCCGACGCTCAAGGCAGGCGAAGTCCGCGACGAACGCGCCGATCGGGTGCTGGCGGCGGAATTTGTAGCCCCCGAGCCGGCGGTCGCGCAGGCGCGCCCATAGCAGACGTTCAGGCTCGGTCGGAACGCGGCGCATCGCGCGCGCCTGGAGGTTGGACATGCACGCAGCGTGGCGGCACGCGCGTGAAGGAAGGGTTTACGTGCCGACCCGATCACCCTCACCCGCCGCTGCGCGGCGACCTCTCCCGCGCGTAGCGCGGGAGAGGTTTTCTTACACCCGCATCGGCATGAGCACGTACAGCGCACTGGCGTCGGCGGCGTCGCGCACCACCGTGGGGGCCGAGCCGTCGGCGAAACAGAACTCCACCTGATCGGTGATCTGGTCGGTAATGTCGTTCAGGTAGCGCGCCTGGAAGCCGATTTCCAACGGCCCCGCCTCGTACTTCACGTGATCCGCATCCAACTCCTCGGTTGCCGTGCCCTGTTCGGGGCTGGACGCCGACAGCACCAGCAGGTCGCGCGCCAGCGACAGCTTGACCGGCCGCGAACGCTCCGACGAGATGGCCGCCACGCGTCCCACCGCATCGGCGAAATCCTTCTTTCCCACCCGCAGGATCTTGTCGTTGCCGCGCGGAATGACCCGTTCGTATTCCGGGAAGGTGCCGTCGATCAGCTTGCTGGTCAGCAGGATCTGATCGACGTGGAACTGGATGCGCGTATCGGACAGGCCGATCTCGACGTTGCCGCTGACCTCGTCGAGCAATTTGCGCAGCTCGTTGACGGTCTTGCGCGGGATGATGACGCCGGGCATCGAGCCGGCGCCGTCCGGCAGCGGCTCCTCCACGCGCGCCAGGCGATGGCCGTCGGTGGCCACCGCGCGCAGCACCTTCACACCGTCGCTTTCGGTCACGTGCAGATAGATGCCGTTGAGGTAGTAGCGCGTCTCCTCCGTGCTGATGGCGAACCGCGTGCGATCGATCAGCGCGCGCAGCGTTTGCGCCGACAGGCCGAACTTGTGCGGCAACGCGCCGGCGGTCATCGAAGG
>JBEKNT010000312.1:0-8230 GCA_049522565.1 Acetobacteraceae bacterium | reverse complement strand
ATGACGCGGCAACGAGACTCCCTGCCAAGGCGTGCGTCTTGACCGGCTGCCGCGTCGGCCCATAGCGTTCTCCCGCCAAGCAAGAACCGACCGCAAGGGGAGCAATCCGATGTCCTGCACGATCACGCCCCTCACCGAGCATACCGGCGCCGAAGTCCGCGGCATCGATCTGCGCGAGCCCCTCGACGAGGCCACGCATGCCGCGCTGAACCGCGCGTTCGTCAATCACCACGTGCTGGTGATCCGCGACCAGGAATACACACCGGAGCAATTCAAGCGCGCCGCGCAAGTGTTCGGCGCGTTGCAGCAGCACGACAAGAAGCAGCACCACGTGCCCGGCCATCCGGACGTGTATTACGTCTCCAACGACGAGTTCCTGAACGGCAAGCGCGTCATTCCCGGCGAGACCTTCCACACCGACCACTCCAACCATCAGGCGCCGCCCAAGGCGACCACGCTGTTCGCCGTGCAGCTCCCCTCGCGCGGTGGCGACACGCAATACGTGAACATGCACCGCGCCTATGACGAACTGCCCGAGGCGATGAAGCAGCGCATCGACGGACTGAAGGCGGTGCACGTCTATCTCAGCAAATACAGCCCGCGCGCGCTCGGTCCGATCGACGAGGCCAGCCTGCGCAATGTGCCGCCGCCCGGCATCCACCCGCTGGTGCACACGCATCGCGACAACGGCCGCAAGGCGCTGTATCTCAATCCGGTGCGGATGGAGTCCATCAGCGGCATGGAGGATACGGACGCGCTGGCGCTGATCGACGACTTGATGCGGCATGCGACGCAGCAGAAATACGAGTACCGCCACCAGTGGCGACACGGCGACATGGTGATCTGGGACAACCGCAGCGTCATGCACCAGGCGAACCCGGACTACGACATGGCAGAGCGCCGCTATTTGTACCGCCTCATGCTGCAAGGCGCGACGCTGGTCGGATAAGCCACAAGCCTGAGGCTCCCCCTCCGCTTGAGGGAGGCGGCGGGCCAGGGGTGTACAGCCAAACGACGTGGTTGCGTACGCCCCTCGCCCCCACCCCCTCCCGCAATAGGAAGGGGAAGTCGAATCTCCCGATCTCCTGATCTACACTCAGCCGATGGAAATCCGCCGCGGCTGGGCCTCCTTCGCCTTTGGCAGCGTCAGCGTGAGCACACCATCATCGAGCTGCGCGCTGATGTCCGCCTGGTTGATCTTGTTGGACAAGCTGAACGACCGCGTATAATGGCCCACGTTGTACTCGGTATAGACCGGCTCCATGCCTTCGTATTTCGCGAAGTCGATCCGCCCGTCGACGCGCAGGACGTCGTTCTCCAGCGCCACGTCGAGGTTTTTCTTCTCGACCCCGGGCATCTCCATCACCACGGTCAACGCGGTCTCGGTTTCGAAGATGTCGGCATAGGGGACGTAGTAACGGCCGGGGACCGTCTTCTCCTCCTTCGTCACCAACTCCTTCTTTTCGCGAACGGCCAGTTCCTGTGCGGGTGTCATCGTGCCCTCCGTCTCACCTTCGCTTGGTTCGCCCATGTCACGCCACCTGGATTGACTTCGGCTTGTCATGCTCTGCCCGCGGCACGAACAAGGCCAGGATGCCGTCGCGGTATTCCGCCTTGACGCCATCCGGATTGATCTGCACGGGCACGGTCACCGCCCGGTCGAACCGGCCGGCCAGCCGCTCACGCCGATGCAGCGCGGCTTGCTCGGGATAGTTCACTGATTTGGTGCCGGCCAGGCGAACGGTGTTGCCCTTCACCTGCACGTCCAGGTCCGACTTCTTCATGCCGGGAACCTCAGTGATGATGATGAAGTCATCGCCTTTGCGGAACACGTTCACCGGCGGATAGCCGCCACTGCCGCTCGGGCCTGACCCCAGCCAGCCGCTCGACCGGAACGAATCAAGCGCCTGTTGCAGGGTCAGCAGCGTATCGAATGGATCCGAAAACAGCGCCATTGTCACACTCCCTCCTTGCTGCGCCCGCGCAGGAAGTCCAGCCGCGACTGGCACGCACGCCGTCAGCCATGCCCGCCCTCTTGGCGGCGGCTTGGCACTCCCTGACCACGAGTGCCAAACGAGTTGGGTCGTGGAACGACGCCCGTCAAGGGGGTGCCAGCCAGGCTTTCACCCCCGCACGTGGCACGCCACAAAATGCCCCGCAGCGCTCTGCCGCAGTTGTGGCACCTCGCGGGAACAGCGAGCCTCGGCAAGCGGACAGCGCGGGTGGAAATGGCAGCCTGACGGCGGCCGGATCGGATTTGGCACCTCGCCTTGCAGCACGATGCGGCGGCGTTTTACCTGCGGATCGGGGATCGGCACCGCTGAGAGCAGTGCCTCGGTGTAGGGATGGCGCGGATTGTCGTACAACACATCGGCCGGCGCGATCTCCACCACGCGGCCGAGATACATCACCGCCACGCGGTCGCTGATATGTTCCACGACCGAAAGGTCGTGGGCGATGAACAGATAGGTCAGGCCCAGCTTCTCCTGCAAATCCTCCAGCAGGTTGATCACCTGCGCCTGAATCGACACGTCCAGCGCCGACACCGGCTCGTCGCAGACGATCATCTTGGGCTGCACCGCCAGCGCGCGGGCGATGCCGATGCGCTGGCGTTGGCCGCCGGAGAACTCGTGTGGGAAGCGGTGCAGGTGGTCCGCTTGCAGCCCCACCGTCTCGAGCAATTGCACCACCCGATCCTCGAGTTCCCTGCGATTCCCGGCCAGCCGATGGATGATCAGCGCCTCGCCGATGATGCCGCGCACGGTATGGCGCGGGTTCAGCGAGGCGAACGGATCCTGGAAAATGATCTGCATGTCGCGGCGCAAACCGCGCAACGCCTCGCCTTCGAAATGCGTCACGTCACGGCCCTGAAACCAGATCTCGCCCGCGCTCGGCTCGATCAGGCGCAGGATGCAGCGGCCGGTGGTCGATTTGCCGCAGCCGGACTCGCCGACCAGTCCCAGCGTTTCGCCCGCGGCTACGTCGAAGCTGACGCCGCCCACCGCGTGCACCACGGGTGCGTCCTGGCCGAACAGGCCGCCTTTCAGGGGAAAGTCCTTGCGCAGCGCACGCACCGACAGCAACGGGGGCTGATCGCTCACAGGATGCAGGCCGACTGGTGACCGGGGGCGATCTCGCGCAGCGGCGGCGGTTCGCCGCGGCAGATATCGCGCACGAATGCGCAACGGTCGGCGAAGCGGCAACCCGGCGGCGGGTTCAGCAGGCTGGGTACCGTGCCGGGAATCTGGCTCAGCCGGGTGCGTCCGGCCGTCCGCTTATCCATGCGCGGGATCGAGCGGATCAGTCCCTGCGTGTAGGGATGGTGCGGACGGGCGAACAGCTCCTGCACGGGCGCCTGTTCGACGACCTTGCCGGCATACATCACCGCGACCCGCTGCGCGTTCTCCGCCACCACGCCCATCGCGTGGGTGATCAGCATCACCGACATGCCGAATTGCGACTTCATGTCGAGCAGCAGATCGAGAATCTGTGCCTGGATGGTGACGTCCAGTGCGGTGGTCGGTTCGTCGGCGATCAGCAGTTGCGGTCGGCAGACCAGCGCCATGGCAATCATCACGCGCTGACGCATGCCGCCGGAGAACTGGTGCGGGTAGTCGTGCACGCGCCGTTCCGGATTGGAAATCTGCACCAGCCGCAGCATGTCCACCGCGGCTTCCAGCGCCGCATTGCGCGACAGCTTCTGATGCGCCCGCAGCGACTCGCCGATCTGCTCTCCCACCGGATAGACCGGGTTGAGCGAGGTCATCGGCTCCTGGAACACCATGGCGATTTCGCGGGCGCGGATGCGGTCCATTGCCGCCGGCGGCAGGGGGATCAGGTCGCGGCCTTGCCAGATGATCTCGCCGGCTTCGAAGCGGCCGGGCGGCATGTCGATCAGCTTCAGCACGCTGCGCGCCGTCACGGTCTTGCCGCAGCCCGACTCGCCGACCACGGCCAACGTCTCGCCGCGATCGACCGAGAGATCGACGCCATCCACCGCCCGCACCATACCATCATCGGTGCGGAACCAGGTTTTCAGGTTGCGAATTTCCAGCAGTGGTAGACCTCTCCCGCTTTCGGCGGGAGCGGTCGAGGCGCTGGTCGCCGAGGGTGAGGGTGCCGCCGAAGGCACGGTGCTGTTGGCGAGACCCTCGCCCGGTGAGCTTTGCTCGCCGGCCTCTCCCGCAAGCGGGCGAGCTGTCCTGATCACCTACACCACTCGCCGCGGGTCGAGCGCATCGCGCAGCCCGTCGCCGATGAAGTTGATCGACAGCACGGCGAGGAAGATAGCCATCCCCGGAAACAGCGCCCAGTGCGGCGCGACGTCGAGATTGTCCTTGGCGTCGAACAGCATGCGCCCCCAGCTCGGTACGTCGGGCGGGAAGCCGAGCCCCAAAAACGACAGCGTCGATTCTGCAATGATGGCGTTGGCCACCTCGATGGTACCGGCGACGATCACCGGGCCAAGCGCATTGGGCATGATGTGCCGCACCACCAGGCGCATGCGGGAGGCGCCCAGCGCGCGCGCCGCCTCGACAAACTCTTTCTCCCGCAATGACAGGAATTGCGCGCGCACCAGTCGCGCCAGCGGCATCCAGCGCAGGCCGCCGATCACCACGACGATCAGCACGAACAGGCCGCCCTGCGCCCCGAGCAGGTTCTTCAGCGCGGGACGAAACAGGTAGATCACCAGCAGCAGCAGCGGGAGCTGCGGCAACGACAGAAACATGTCGGTGATCCACATCAGCGCGGCGTCGATCCGCCCGCTCGCCATGCCGGACATCGCGCCGATCACGACACCGACGCATACCGCAACGAACATCGCCGCCACGCCGACCGCCAGCGATATCTTGCCGCCATAGATCAGCCGCGCCAGCAGATCCTGGCCGAGATCGTCGGTGCCGGCCGGATGCGCCCAGGACGGCCCTTGCAGCATGGCGGAGAAATCGATCGCGTCGATCGGCACGCGCCAGATCAGCCTGCCGGCAGCGATGGCGAACACCATCAGGCCAAGCACCACCAGGCTCACCACCGCGAGCCGGTGCTTGCGGAAGCGCCGCCACGCCTCGCGCGTGGGCGTCAGCGGCGCCGCGGCGCGCGGGGCCGCTTCAGCCGCCGGGCTCACCGCCTCAACGGAACGCGATGCGGGGATCGAGCCAGACATACAGCAGATCGGCGATCAGGTTGAACAGCACGACAAGGCAGGCGAACACGAAGGTGACGGCCATGACGACGGGCGTGTCGTTGGCGAGGATCGCGGCGATCAGCAGCGAACCGATGCCGGGAACGCGGAAGATCTGTTCGGTGATGATGGCGCCGCCGAAAATGATCGGCAGTTGCACCGCGACCAGCGTCACCACCGGGATCAGTCCGTTGCGCACCACGTGCCGGATCAGCACGCGGCGCGGGCCGATGCCCTTCGATCGCGCCGTTGTCACGTAGTCGAGCTTGATGACGTCCAGCATGGCGGACCGCACATAGCGCACCAGCGAGGCGCCCTGGAACAGGCCCAGCACCATCACCGGCATGATGCTCTGGCGGATTTCCGCCCACCACCAGGCCCAGCCGGTGGCTTGCAGGTCGGTGCGGAACACGAACGGCAACCAGTTGAGCTGGACGCTGAACAGCAGGATCAGCAGCAGGCCGGTAAAGAAGGTCGGCAGCGAGAACCCGACAAAGGCCAGCGTGTTGGCGACCTGGTCGAACAGCGAGTACGGGCGGGCGGCAGACAGCACCCCAACCGGCAGCGCCACCAGGATCGCCAGAAGCTGCGCCGACCCGAGCACGGCAAGGGTGACCGGCAGCCGCTGCATGATGAGCTTCTCTACGTCCATCTGGCTGGCCAGGGAAAAACCCCAGTCGCCATGCAGCATGGCGACCAGCCAGTGGACGTAACGCAGCCAGATCGGATCATCCAGGCCGAACTTGGCGCGCAACGCCGCCTGTACCGCGGGCGACACGTTCGGGTTGGTGGCAAGCTCGCCGAACGGATCGCCCGGCGCCAGCGCCAGCACGCCGAACAGCACCACGCTGATCGCCAGCAGGCTGGGGATCGCCAGCAGCAGGCGGCGGATTATGTACGCGCGGGACAACCAGAGGGCTTTCGGAATGACTCGAAACGCTGGCTGTCGCTCATCATTGCTAGGAGCGGCGCGACGCAGCAATCTCCAGCGTGACGAGCAGCTTGTATCCAGGCAGGGAATTGCTTCGTCGCTCCGCTCCTCGCAATGGCTGGGGGCTCGTCGATTCCGCGCACGATGGACGTGTTCTAGACGTTCGTGTCCTTGTACCAGTTTGCCAAATCGGACGGGTCGTTGTCCCAGCCGGACATCGACGTGTGCAGGTTCTTCGCCGCGGCGGTGACTCCCATCCGGAACAGCAGTGGGATGACCGCGATGTCCTTCACCACCATGTCGTTGAGCTGGATCAGCATGGCGGCACGCTTGATGGGATCGAGTTCGGATTCCGATGCGTGGAAAATCCGGTCGTAGTCGGCGTTGCGCCAGCGAGTGATGTTGCGCCCCTGCCATTTGTTGGCCTTGCTGGCGACTTCGGATGACAGGAAGGATTCCATCCACCGCCCCGGATCGGGCCGCCCCGGTCCGGTCGTGTACATCTGCAGATCGCTGTAGAATTTCGTGTAGGTATCCGGATTGGCCACATCGGACGAGAAGTACACCGAGGCGACGACGGCCTTGATCTCGATATCGATGCCGGCCTGCTGGCAGGCATGCTTGACGATCTCCTGCGTCTTCTGCCGCGGCTGGTTGATCGAGGTCTGGAACACGTATTTCAGTTGCTTGCCGTCCTTTGCGCGGATGCCGTCCGGTCCCGGCTTCCAGCCGGCCTTGTCGAGCAATTCGGTCGCCTTGGCGACACTGAATTCCCAACTCGTGTCCTTCGACACGAAGCGGGCCGGACCATTGACGTAATTCGCCGTCGCCTGGGCGGTGCGGCCGTAGATGTATTTCTGCACCGAGCCGCGATCCACCAGCAGCGCGAGCGCCTGGCGCACCGCCGGATCGCCGAGCGTCGGATGCGTCGTCGTGATGCTGGAGCGCTCGCCGTCCACCTCCTTGGTGGGATCGGTGCTGTTGAGCTGGATGTGCTCGATGTTGGCGCCGGCGACGAGCTGCACCCGCCCCTTGCCGCCATCCTCGAGCCGCTTCAGGACCTCGTCCTCGACCTGGAGGTTCCAGGCGAAGTCGTATTCACCGGTTTGCAGCACGGCGCGCGCGGCCGACACGGCATCGCCGCCGCCCTTCAGTTCGACGGCGTCGAAATACGGCCGATTGGGCTCGTGGTAGTTTGGGTTGATCACGCCGGTGACCAGGTCGCCCGGGCGGAAGTCCTTGAACTTGTACGCACCGGTCCCCACCGGTGCGAGGTTGGCGGGCGCCTCGCGCGACTTCGCGCCGATATAAGGCTCGAACACGTGCTTCGGGATGATCATCCCGTAGGCGCCGACGAACGCCTCGGCCCAGAATGGCGTCGGCTTGTTGAACAGGATGCGCACCGTGTGGTCGTCGATCTTCTCGACCTTCAGGTCCTTGTAGGCACCGCTGGTGACTGCCGCGGTCGCCGGGTCGGCAGCGTATTGCCAATTGAACACGACATCGTCGGCGGTGAAGGGTTGGCCATCGTGCCACTGCACGCCCGGCTTGAGCTTCCACACCACCGACATGCCGTCCGCCGCCAGCCCGCCGTTCTCGCGGCTGGGGATTGCGGCGGCCAGTTTGGCAACCAGGTTGCCATCGTTGTCCCAAACGGCGAGCGGTTCGTAGAACAGATACGAGCCGTCCTGGTCCTTGGTGCCGACCGCGAAGTGCGGATTGAGCAGGGTGGGCCCTTGCCACCACAGCAGCTTCAACGTGCCGCCGCCGCCGCGCTGGGTCGGCTTGTAGTCGGCGTTCGGCTGCGCCATCGCCACGCCGCCCATGGCGAGCAATTGCGTCGCCATCGGCGCGGTCAGGCCCAAGGCCGCCATGCGCCGGATAAAGCCGCGCCGCGACAGCCGGCCGTGCCTGACGCCAGCGATCATACCCTGAAGGTCGCGCTTGCCCATTGTGGTCTCCCGCATCGATGTCGCGAGCGCCTCGTTCGAGCGGGCGCCGCGTGAAGGTCCCCTGGCGATCACAGCAACAGACCTGCGTTCAGGGGTCAAGCCTTGGCGGCATGCTTGGGAGGTGCGCAGGGCGGAAAGGCGCAGTGCATTCCGCCGCCGCGACGG